>NZ_JBEYHH010000026.1:0-12041 GCF_040635175.1 Streptomyces sp. NPDC006997 | reverse complement strand
GCCACCGCCCCCCAAGCCACCGCCCCCCAAGCCACCGCCCCCGAGCCACCATCCCCTGAGCCACCGCCCCTGAGCCACCGCCCCCGAGCCACCATCCCCTGAGCCACCGCCCCTGAGCCACCGCCCCCGAGCCACCGCCCCCAAGCCACCGCCCCCAAGCCCCCCCCAGAAGCCACCACCACCCAGGAGCCACCGCCCCCGACTCCCCCCACCCCGTTACCCTGTCCCCGTGGCCAACCCAGTCGTACGCGTCCCGGATGCGAAGGTCGCCCTGTCGACGGCCTCCGTCTACCCGGAGTCAACGGCGACGGCCTTCGAGATCGCCGCGCGCCTCGGTTACGACGGCGTCGAGGTGATGGTCTGGACCGACCCGGTCAGCCAGGACATCGAGGCCCTGCGCCGCCTCTCCGACTACCACCGGATGCCGATCCTCGCCGTGCACGCCCCCTGCCTGCTGATCACCCAGCGCGTGTGGTCCACCGACCCCTGGGTCAAGCTCCAGCGCGCCCGTGCGGCGGCGGAGAAGCTGGGCGCCTCCACCGTCGTCGTACACCCCCCGTTCCGCTGGCAGCGCCAGTACGCGCGCGACTTCGTCGACGGGATCTGGCGCATGGCGGACGAGACGGACGTCCGGTTCGCCGTGGAGAACATGTACCCCTGGCGCTACCGCGACCGCGAGATGCTCGCCTACGCCCCCGACTGGGACGTCACCAAGGACGACTACCGGCACTTCACCATCGACCTCAGCCACGCCGCGACCGCCCGCAACGACGCCCTCGACATGGTCGACCGCATGGGTGACCGCCTCGGCCACGTCCACCTCGCCGACGGCAGGGGCTCCGCGAAGGACGAGCACCTCGTCCCCGGCCGCGGCCACCAGCCCTGCGCCGAACTGCTGGAACGCCTCGCCCGCACCGGCTTCGACGGCCACGTGGTCATCGAGGTCAACACCCGCCGCGCGATGTCCAGCGCGGAACGCGAGGCCGACCTCGCCGAGGCCCTCGCCTTCACCCGGCTCCACCTCGCCTCGGCCACGCGGGTGCCCCGGCCATGACCAGCACGACACCCGCCCCGCGCCGCCGTGGCCGCCCCCCGCGCACGGAGGCCACCGACGCCCCCGCGACCCGGGACCGGATCCTCGGCGCGGCCCGCGAGGAGTTCTCCCAGCGGGGCTACGAGAAGACGTCGGTACGTGGCATCGCCAAGGCCGCGGGCGTGGACTCGGCACTGGTCCACCACTACTTCGGCACCAAGGAACAGGTCTTCGAGGCCGCCGTGGAGACGGCCCTGGCGCCCGCCCTCGACGTCCGGGACGCCACCCTCGACGGCCCCCTCGACGACATCGGCGAACGCCTCGCCCGCCTGATCCTCGGCCTCTGGGAGAACCCGGCGACCCGGGCGCCGCTGCTCGCGATCGTCCGCTCGGCGGTGAACAACGAGGCCGCCGCCACCGTCTTCCGCCGGCTGGTCACCTCGCAGCTGATGCGCCGCGTGGCCGCCCGGATGGAAGCGCCGGACGCGGAACTGCGCGTGGAACTGGCGGCGGCGCAACTGGTGGGGATCATGATGATCCGCTACGTGATCAAGGCGGAGCCGCTGGCGTCGGCGGACATGGAACAGATCATCCAGCGGGTGGCGCCGGTGGTACAGGGCCACCTGACCAACCCCTGACCAAGCCCCACGCGCCCCCTACAGCTCCTGAGATCCCCGTCCCGGATTCCGGACACCCTGTCCACCCCTCGGAGCACCGGCGTACGCTCGACGTCAGTCAGAAAACTCTGGCGGCAGTCTCTGAAGGAGCGAGCGACGATGCCCGAGCTGAGGTCCCGCACAGTCACCCACGGCCGCAACATGGCGGGCGCCCGCGCCCTGATGCGCGCCTCCGGTGTACCCGGTGCGGACATCGGCCGGAAGCCGATCATCGCGGTCGCCAACAGCTTCACGGAGTTCGTGCCGGGCCACACCCACCTCCAGCCGGTCGGCCGGATCGTCAGCGAGGCGATCACGGAGGCGGGCGGCATCCCACGCGAGTTCAACACGATCGCCGTGGACGACGGCATCGCGATGGGCCACGGCGGAATGCTCTACTCCCTGCCCTCCCGCGACCTGATCGCCGACTCGGTCGAGTACATGGTCGAGGCCCACTGCGCCGACGCCCTGGTCTGCATCTCCAACTGCGACAAGATCACCCCGGGCATGTTGATGGCCGCCCTGCGCCTGAACATCCCCACGGTCTTCGTCTCCGGCGGCCCGATGGAGTCCGGCCGCGCCACCCTGGTCGACGGCACCGTCCGCACGCTCGACCTGGTCGACGCGATCTCCGACGCCGTGAACGACAAGATCTCGGACGAGGACATCCTCCGTATCGAGGAGAACGCCTGTCCGACCTGCGGCTCCTGCTCCGGCATGTTCACCGCCAACTCGATGAACTGCCTCACCGAGGCCATCGGCCTGAGCCTGCCCGGCAACGGCTCGGTCCTCGCCACCCACACCGCCCGCAGGCAGCTCTACGTCTCCGCCGCCCGGACGGTCATGGACATCACCCGCCGCTACTACGACGGGGACGACGAGACGGTCCTGCCCCGCAACGTCGCCACCTTCCAGGCGTTCGAGAACGCCATGGCGCTGGACATCGCGATGGGCGGCTCCACCAACACGATCCTGCACCTGCTGGCCGCCGCCCAGGAGGCGGGCGTCGACTTCGGCCTGGAGCAGATCGACGCCGTCAGCCGCCGCGTCCCCTGCCTGGCCAAGGTCGCGCCGAACGTCGCCAAGGACCGCACGTACTACATGGAGGACGTGCACCGCGCGGGCGGCATCCCGGCCCTGCTGGGCGAACTCCACCGCGCGGGCCTGCTCAACGAGGACGTCCACGCCGTCCACAGCCCGTCCCTCTCCGACTGGCTGAAGACGTGGGACGTCCGCGGCGGCTCCCCCTCCCCCGAGGCGGTCGAACTGTGGCACGCGGCCCCCGGCTGCGTCCGCTCCGCCGAGGCGTTCTCCCAGTCCGAGCGCTGGGAGGCCCTGGACACCGACGCCGAGGGCGGCTGCATCCGCAGCGCCGAGCACGCGTACTCCAAGGACGGCGGCCTCGCGGTCCTCAGGGGCAACCTCGCCGTCGACGGCTGTGTGGTGAAGACGGCGGGCGTCGACGAGTCGATCTGGACCTTCGAGGGCCCGGCGGTCGTCTGCGAGTCCCAGGAGGAAGCCGTCGAGAAGATCCTCAACAAGCAGATCACCCACGGCGACGTGGTCGTCATCCGCTACGAGGGTCCCAAGGGCGGCCCCGGTATGCAGGAGATGCTCTACCCGACGTCCTTCCTCAAGGGCCGCGGCCTCGGCAAGACCTGCGCCCTGGTCACCGACGGCCGGTTCTCCGGCGGCACCTCCGGCCTCTCCATCGGCCACGCCTCCCCGGAGGCGGCCTCCGGCGGCACCATCGCCCTCGTCGAGGACGGCGACCGCATCCGCATCGACATCCCGGGCCGCACCATCGAGCTGCTGGTCGACGACGCCGAGCTGGCCCGCCGCGAGCAGGCCCGGAACGGCGTGTACGCCCCGCGCGACCGCGACCGCAAGGTCTCCGCCGCCCTCCGCGCCTACGCCGCCATGGCCACCAGCGCCGACAAGGGCGCCGTCCGCGACGTCACCAAGCTCAGCTGACACGACCGGGCCCGCTCCTATCGGCGGGCCTGACCCGACGCGATCGGGCCCGCTCCTATCGGCGGGCCTGGCTCCACGCGATCGGGCCCGCTCCCACCAGCGGGCCTGACCCCGCGCGATCCGGCCCGCCCCTACCAGCGGGCCGGATCCCGTGCGTCCACGGCGAAGACGGTGCCGTCCGGGGCGCCCGCGTAGACCCCGTGTCCCACGATCACCGGCACCGGCAGCCCGGCGGCGACCCGGCTCCCGCTCGCACCGATCCGCGGCGGTGTCTGCCCGACCAGCCTGCCCCCGGCCGCGTCGACGGCGAGCAGCCGTCCGTCCGGCGCGGTGAAGTACACGTGCCGACTGTCGGCCACCGGCGCCGACCCCCGGGTCACCCCCGTCTCCAGGCTCCACCGCTGCTTTCCCGCGCCCATGTCGACGGCCACCAGTGAGCCCCCGGCCCCCATGAGGTAGACGACGTCGTCGTGGACGGCGACCTCCGCCTGCTCCACCGCCACGGGCAGCGGCACGCGCCGGGACGCCCCGGTGCCGGGCGTGTAGCGGACCACGGCCCTGGCATCCTCGTAGACGGAACCGAGCGAGACGAAGAAGACGGACCCGTCAGCCGCACCGACGGGCTCCAGCGCCCCGTCCAGCCGCGCGTCCCACCGCACCTCACCGGAGTCCGGGTCCACCGCCGTGACCCGCGTGGTCCTCCCGTCGTCGGCCCTGCTCGTCGCGTAGGCCAGCGGATCGCCGGGGTAGGAGACGAAGCCGGGCATCGCGTGCCCCGGTATCCGGTGGCGCCACCGGACCTCCCCGGACGCGCCGTCCACGCTGGTGACCGTGGAGTCGGCGCCGATGAGCAGGAGACCGTCCGCGTCGTACGCCAGCCCGCTGTACGGGTGCACGGTCCGGCTCCACCGGGGCTCGCCCGTGGCGGGGTCGAGCGCCTCAAGCCGATCGCTCAGCTCCCGCCAGGGCTGGACGAGACCCCCGACCACGGCGGGCGGCACCATCCGCGCCTCGGTCAGCCCGCGCCGCCACAGCAGACGGCCGTCAGCGGGGTCGAGCGCGAACACGAGACCCGTCTGGGCACACAGCAACACGGAGGCGCCGTACGAGCACTGCGGTGCCCGCTGCCCCGGAGTCGGCGTGGACTCCCAGGCGCGGAAACCGACAGGCGTGGTCCGCACGGCACCACGGTCCCGCGGCCCACCGTCCTCGGAGCCGAACAGCTGCACCGCGGCCACCGAGACGAGCGCGGCAAGACCCAGCGCCGTGGCCCCGATCACCGCCGACCTGCGGCGTCGGCGCCGCGCCGCCCGCCCGCCCACCGGCTCGGCGCCCCCGGGCCGCTCCGGTTCGCCGTCGGCGGTCGGCTCGGGCCCGTCACCGGCACGCTGTGTCGGTATGAACACCTGGGTGTCGTACGAGGCCGCCACCGACCGCAGCTCCCGCATCAGCTCGTCCGGCGTCGGCCGGTCCCCGGGCTCCTTGGCGAGACACCGCAGGATCAGCGGCGCCAGGCTCTCCGGCACTCCCGTCACGTCCGGCTCGTCGTGCACGACCTGGTAGGCGACGACATACGGACTGTCCGAGTCGAACGGCCCGCGCCCCGTCGCCGCGTGCACCATGACCGACCCCAGCGCGAAGACGTCCGCGGCGGGCCCCACCTCCCGGGGCCGCCGGAACTGCTCCGGCGCCATGAACGGCGGCGTGCCGATCAACTTCCCGGTCTCGGTGCGCAGTTCGCTGTCCTTGGGCCGCGAGATCCCGAAGTCGATGACCTTCGGGCCGTCGTCGGCGAGCAGCACGTTGCTCGGCTTCAGATCCCGGTGCACGACCCCGACCCGGTGGATGTCCCGCAGCGCCTCCGCCAGCCCGGCCATCAGCCGCCGCAGCTGCTCCGGGTCCAGGGAGCCGTTCCGCTTCACCTGCTCGGCCAGCGTCGGCCCGGGAATGAAGAGGGTGGCCATCCATGGTCGCGCGGCCTCCGGATCGGCGTCGACGACGGGCGCGGTGAAGGCACCGCTGACCCGCCGCGCCGCCGCGATCTCCTGCCGGAACCGCCCCCGGAACTCGGGGTCCCGGGCGAACTCGCCGTGTACGACCTTCACCGCGAGCTTCATGCCCGAGGTGCTCCGCGCCAGGTGCACGACCCCCATGCCACCGGAGCCGAGCGTCGATTCGAGCCGGTAGTGCCCGGCGTATTCCGGAAGTTCCGCTTCCGCGCCCGCCCCGATGTTCCGCTGTGGCGCCATGGGACCACCCCCGTGCTGTTCGTCCGCGCGCGCGACGCACGGAGCTTAGTCGATGACTCGTACGAGACAGAGGAGGCTTGCTAGCCTCCGTGTTCCGCACGCACACATGTGTGCGTGTCGTACTTCGGGGAATCAACGGGGCCCATGACCAACATGGGGATCAACGGGGAGGGAACGTCATGTCTGTTGACCGTGTCGACGAGGCACCTGAGGCACCTGAGGCACCTGAGGCACACGAGGCGGCGAGCGTGGGCGAGGCGGAAGCCGTCACCACGGCGGCCACCGCGGCCACGACGCTGCGCTACTACTCGGTCGCGCCGGGCGTCCGGCTGAACGTCCGGGGCGGCCCGGGCACCAACTACCCGATCACCCGCGTCCTGTCCGAGGGCGCCAAGGTGCCGATCTACTGCCAGACGCCGGGCACGACGGTGACCGGCCCCTACGGCACCTCGAACATCTGGGACAACATCGCCAGCGCCGAGTTCGTCTCGGACGCCTACATCCTCACCGGCAGCGACGGCTACATCCGCCCCCGCTGCCAGGTGTGACCAGCGGGCCTCCCGCGGCGGGCGGCGACCTGACGTCCCACCGCGTGCCCGACACCTGAGGGACCCCCGGCCGGGGCCGGAGCCATAATCGACACGTGAGCGACGACAACGGCACCCCCACCCCGGCCGCGGGCCCCCGCCCCGAGCCCCTCCGCTTCTTCGGCACGACCTGGGTCGACCACGGCCACGGCTACCCGGCCCGCCGCGTCGGCGTCGCCGTCGGCTCCCTCGCCGCGGCCACCGCCGCCTGCCTCGTCCTCCGCTTCGCCTACGACGGCCTCCGGCTCGCCGACACCGGCAGCTTCGTCAACCTCCTCGTCGTCGTGATGTTCGCGGTGTGCAGCGCGCTGGCCTTCCGCCACACCTGGGACAGCTTCAGCAAGCGCCCCGACCCCGACCGCCAGACCTCCCTGCGCGGCCTCCTGACCATCGGCTTCGTCGGCTCCCTCCTCGCCTACTTCTTCCGCGCCCTCACCGAGGCACCCGGCGAGAAACTCCACCGCGAGGAGTACGAGACCGCCCGCGAGCAGTACGAGAAGCGCACCTCCCGCCGCACCGGCAACCCCTCGAAGAAGCGCCGCCGCTCCTAGGGTGTGTGGCGGGAGTCCATAGGCGCCGGTACGGGACTGGCGACCGCCCTCCTCCACGCGCGCGGCGCCGAGGTCATCGCCGTGGAGCCCGGCACCGGCATGGCCGCCGAGTTCCGCCGCACCCTCCCCGACGTCCCCCTCGTCCTGGGCGACGGCAACGCCCTGCCCCTCGCCGACGGTTCCGTCGACCTCCTCACCTACGCCCAGTCCTGGCACTGGACCGACCCGGAACGCTCGGTCCCGGAGGCCCTCCGCGTCCTCCGCCCCGGCGGCGCGCTCGCCCTGTGGTGGAACACCGACGCCCCCGACGTGCCCTGGATCACCGAACAGTCGGCCCGCATCGCCCGCCACTACGGCGCCGACGCCACCTTCGACACCAGTGGCCGCCCCGCCAGCCCCGTCGACCCCACCGGCCGTCTGCGCTTCACCCGCCGCCACCTCCCGTGGAGCCGCCGCGTCCCGCTCGACACCCACCTCGCCAACATCACCAGCCACTCCCTCTTCCTCATCCACGGTCCGGAGCGCGCGGCCGCCTTCCTCGCCGAGGAGCGAGCCCACCTCCTCAAGCGCTTCCCCGACGGAGTCGTCGAGGAGGCGTACGTCGTCCAGCTGCTGCTCGCCGCGCGCTGACCTCCCCGCTTGACGGCCCCAGGCCACCAGGAGGATTATTCATCACATGATGAATTACGTGAGCGATCCTCCCGGCGCGGACGGCACCGCCGCCGTCCGCGCCGAGCACCTCACCGTCACCCGCGGCCCGCGCACGGTCCTGCGCACCCTCGACTTCGCCGTCCCCCGCGGCCAGGTCACGGGCCTGCTCGGCCCCTCCGGATGCGGCAAGTCGACCCTGATGCGCGCGATCGTCGGCACCCAGGCCAAGGTCACCGGCACCCTGGAGGTCCTCGGCCACCCCGCGGGCTCCCCCAGCCTGCGCACCCGCATCGGCTACGTCACCCAAGCCCCTTCCGTCTACGACGACCTCACCGTCCGCCAGAACCTCGACTACTTCGCCGCCATCCTCGAACCCGGCCGCGCCGCCACCGCCCGCCGCCACGAGGACGTCACCCGCGCCATCGAGGACGTCGACCTCACCACCCACACCGACGCCCTCGCCGGCAACCTCTCCGGCGGCCAGCGCAGCCGCGTCTCCCTCGCCGTGGCCCTCCTCGGTGCCCCCGAACTCCTCGTCCTCGACGAACCCACCGTCGGCCTCGACCCCGTCCTCCGCCGCGACCTCTGGCGCCTCTTCCACGACATCGCCGCCACCCGCGGCGCCACCCTCCTCATCTCCTCCCACGTCATGGACGAGGCAGAGCGCTGCCACCGCCTCCTCCTCATGCGCGAGGGCGAGATCCTCGCCGACGACACCCCGGACGCCCTCCGCGAGCGCACCGGCTCCGACACCGTCGAAGCGGCCTTCCTGACCCTCGTGGACGAAGCGACCGACGAGGCCCGCGCCAAGGAGTCCACGCGATGACCGACCCGAACGGCCCCACCACGACCAACGACCCCACGACCAACGGACCCACCATGGCCAAGGGCACCACCACAACCCACGAGACCGGGACCAGCCGGGCACCCGAGCCGACCCCACGGCCCGCCCCCGCGCCTCCCACCGCCCTGAACGCCTCCCGCACCGTCGCCACGGCACTGCGCGTCCTGGGTCAGCTCCGCCACGACCCGCGCACCATCGCGCTGATGATCATGGTCCCCTGCCTGCTGCTGTTCCTGCTGCGCTACGTCTACGACGGCGACCCGCGCACCTTCGACAGCATCGGCGCCTCACTCCTCGGAATCTTCCCGATGGTCACCATGTTCCTGGTGACCTCGATCGCCACCCTCCGCGAACGCACCTCCGGCACCCTCGAACGCCTCCTCGCCATGCCCCTCGGCAAGGGCGACCTGATCGCCGGTTACGCCCTCGCCTTCGGTGCCCTCGCGATCATCCAGTCAGCCCTCGCCACCGGTCTCGCCCTCTGGTTCCTGGGCCTCGACGTCACCGGCTCGCCCTGGCTCCTCCTCCTGGTCGCCCTGCTCGACGCCCTGCTCGGCACGGCCCTCGGCCTCTTCGTCTCGGCCTTCGCGGCCTCCGAGTTCCAGGCCGTCCAGTTCATGCCGGCCGTGATCTTCCCCCAGCTCCTCCTCTGCGGTCTCTTCACCCCGAGGGACAACATGCACCCGGTCCTGGAAGCCATCTCCGACGTCCTCCCCATGTCCTACGCCGTCGACGGCATGAACGAGGTCCTCAAGCACAGCGACATGACGACGACCTTCCTCCGCGACGTCCTGATCGTCGCGGGTTGCGCCCTCCTCGTCCTGGGCCTCGGAGCCGCCACCCTCCGCCGCCGCACGACCTGACCGCCCACCCGGCCCGCCCACCGCCGGACCGACGTCCCGCCCAGCGGACAACCCACGCACACCCACCACCCCCGGTGCGAGGATGAACCCGGACGACGCAACCCCCGGAGGGCACCCGCACCATGAGCCAGAAAGTCGCAGTCCTCGGCACCGGCAAGATCGGCGAAGCCCTGCTCAGCGGAATGATCCGCGCGGGCTGGAGCCCCGCCGACCTTCTGGTCACGGCCCGCCGCCCCGAACGGGCCGAAGAACTCCGCGCCCGCCACGGCGTCACCCCGGTCAGCAACCCCGACGCCGCCAAGACCGCCGACACCCTGATCCTCACGGTCAAACCCCAGGACATGGGCACCCTCCTCGACGAACTCGCCCCGCACATCCCCGCCGACCGCCTGGTCATCAGCGGCGCCGCGGGCATCCCCACCTCCTTCTTCGAGGAGCGCCTCGCCCCCGGCACCCCGGTCGTCCGCGTCATGACGAACACCCCCGCCCTCGTCGACGAGGCCATGTCCGTCATCTCCGCGGGCACCCACGCCTCCGAAGCGGACCTCACCCACACCGAGGAGATCTTCGGCGCCGTCGGCAAGACCCTCCGCGTCCCCGAGTCGCAGCAGGACGCCTGCACCGCCCTCTCCGGCTCCGGCCCGGCGTACTTCTTCTTCCTGGTCGAGGCCATGACCGACGCGGGCATCCTCCTCGGCCTGCCCCGGGACAAGGCCCACGACCTGATCGTCCAGTCCGCCATCGGAGCCGCCACCATGCTCCGCGACAGCGGCGAGCACCCCGTCAAGCTCCGCGAGAACGTCACCTCTCCCGCGGGCACGACGATCAACGCCATCCGCGAACTGGAGAGCCACGGCGTACGGGCCGCCCTCATCGCCGCCCTGGAAGCCGCCCGCGACCGCAGCCGCGAACTCGCCTCCGGCAACAGCAACTGACCGACCCGCCACGCCGCCCCCGCGGACCCGAGGAAACCGGGGGCGGCGCACCCGCCGACGTAGCCCCTGCGCCCTTACCGAGCCGGGTTCACCACCCCGACGCCACGGGTATCCCGGGCGGCCCGGCTATCGCGGTCATCCCCGGCACCGCGGGTACCACCACCCGGCAGCAACCCGATCGCGCGATAGGCGGCATCCACCCTCGGCCGAGCCATCGCCCGCGCCCGCTCCGCGCCATCCCGCAGCACCCCCTCCACATATCCAGGATCCGCGCACAGCTCCCTGTGCCTCTCCTGCACGGGCCGCAGCACCTCGACCACGGCCTCCGCGGTGTCCTTCTTCAAAGCGCCATACGACTCATATACACCGCTCAGCTCCTCGGGGTTCCCACCCGTGCACGCGGCCAGGACCTCCAGCAGGTTCGCCACCCCCGGCCGCCCCTCCCGGTCGTAGACGACATCGCGCCCGCTGTCGGTCACGGCCCGCATGACCTTCTTCCGCACCACGTCCGGTTCGTCCAGCAAGTACACGATCCCGGGCCCGACGTCGTCGCTCTTCCCCATCTTCGACGTCGGCTCCTGGAGGTTCATGACCCGCGCTCCCACCCCCGGACGCGTGGCCCGCGGCACCACGAACGCCGGCCCGTAACGCTGGTTGAACCGCACCGCCAGATCCCGCGCCAGCTCCACGTGCTGCGTCTGGTCGTCCCCCACCGGAACCTCGTCCGTCCCGTACGCCAGGATGTCCGCCGCCATCAGCACCGGATACGTCAGCAGCGACAGCCGCACACTGCCCCCGCGCTCCCGCTCCCGTACGGCCTTCTCCTTGTACTGGATCATCCGCCGCATCTCGCCGTCGGTGGCCACACACTCCAGCAGGTACGACAGCCGCGCGTGCTCATCCACATGGCTCTGCACGAACAGCGTGCACAGCCGCGGATCCAGCCCCGACGCGAGCAACAGCGTGGCCCCCTGCCGACTGAGCCGCCGCACCCGCCCGGGATCGTGCTCCACGGTCAACGCGTGCAGATCGACGACGCAGAAGAGCGCGTCCGCCTGGTGCTGGTCCACGTCGGCCCACCGCCGCATGGCCCCCAGATAGTTGCCCAGCGTCAGATGGCCCGTGGGCTTGACCCCGCTGAAGACCCGCTTCATCTCTCCACCTCCTGGTCGAGACCGCCGCACCCGACGGCCGACTCTCCCGGAGGGAGAAACAAGAACGGCCGCCGAGGCGGCGGCCGTTGAGTGCATACGTGACTGCGGCCGCCGTCAGGCGGCCCACCACTGCTGGTTACACGTACGCGTCATCACGTGCCCCACAGTACGCCCGCGGGGTGCAGACCGCACCGAAGTTGACACGCCCCGGCCGCGTCCGTACTGTTCTCCGAGTTGTCCGGCGCGAGCGCCGTCTCCGGTCGAACCCCGGACAGCGGTAAACCAAACCATCAGCACGATCTCCCTGCGGGGTTGCTTTCGGCGTGCCCGAATTCAATTCCGCTATGGGCTCGGCGGCCCGATTGGGAATCGCCGGGAGGATCCGCTAAGGTTTGAGACGTCGGAACGGCCCAACGGCCGGAAAGACAAACCCCGCTGACTGGGGGTCAGGTCGAGAAAAGGATCTGATAGAGTCGGAAACGCAAGACCGAAGGGAAGCGCCCGGAGGAAAGCCCGAGAGGGTGAGTACAAAGGAAGCGGCCGT
>NZ_JBEYHH010000025.1:33225-108874 GCF_040635175.1 Streptomyces sp. NPDC006997 | reverse complement strand
GACGGCCCGGACGCGGTCGCCCGCGCCGCCGCGCAGGCGGAGGTGCTCGCACGCCGCGGGTACCGGGTGCTCGCCGTCGCCACCGCCGAGCACCGCACCACCCGAGGGTGGTGGCCCCCCTTCACGCGCGTACGTGACGGGACGCGGGCCGCCTCAGCGGCCGAGCGGTGGGGTCAGCGACCGCCCTGCTCATCGCGGCGGCGCTGCCAGCGCTGCTCGATGCGGTCCATCATGGAGCGGCGCTGGCGTCCCTGGTGCCGGGGCTGTTGGCCGCCGCCGCTGGGCTGCTCGCCCGGCTTGGGGGCCTTGCGCCAGCCGGTCACCGCGAGCACCGCGCAGCCGAGCATGACCAGGAAGCCGACCACACTGAGCCACACCTGCTTGGCGACCATTCCGGCCATGAGGAGCGCGATACCTACGAGGAAGCCCGCGACCGCCTGGTAGACCCGTCGCCGGGTGTACGTACGCAGCCCGCTTCCCTCAAGCGCTGTCGCGAACTTGGGATCTTCGGCGTACAGCGCTCGCTCCATCTGCTCGAGCATCCGCTGCTCGTGCTCTGAGAGCGGCACGGAGTCCTCCTCATCGTGCAGTCGCCGGGGCGACCCGGGGGGTCCCTTCAGGATAGGCAGGGAATCGCCCCCGTGAAACCCGCCCCTCTACGCCAATTGGCCAACCGGAACCCGCCATCATCGGTCCGGCCCGCTGAGGACTGGATTCCCCGGCAGCCGCCCCGTCATGCCGGGTGGTCTCCCTCGATCATACGGCGACATGCCCCCGATCGGGGGGCTTGTGGCGTACTCCATGTGCGGCCAAGTCCCTGATCAGCGGGGCGCCACGGGAGGCCGCTCAGGCCCGGGTGGCCCCTCTGGCCTCGCCGAGCACATGGAGCTGGGTGGCCACCGCGTGGAACGCCGGAAGCTCCGCCGCGGCGGCCTCCAGCTTCAGCAGGGCGTCCAGGGCGCCGGGCTCGGTGTCCACCAGCACCCCGGGGACGAGGTCGGCGAAGACGCGCACGCCGTGCACGGCGCCGACGTCCAGGCCCGCGCCCTCGACCAGCGCGGTGAGCTGCTCGGCGGTGAAACGGCGCGGCACGGGATCACCCGCGCCCCAGCGGCCGTCCGGGTCACCGAGGGCCTGTCTGGCCTCCGTGAAGTGCCCGGCGAGGGCGCGGGCGAGCACGGCGCCGCCGAGCCCGGCCGCGAGCAGGCTGAGCACGCCTGCGGGGCGCAGGGCGGCGACGGCGTTGCGGACGCCCTCGGCGGGGTCGTCCACGTACTCCAGGACGCCGTGGCAGAGCACCGCGTCGTAGCCGCCGCGGTCGACGACGTCGAAGAGGCCGTGGGCGTCGCCCTGCACGCCACTGACCCGGTCGGCGACCGACGCCTCGGCGGCCCGGCGCTCCAGCGCGAACAGGGCGTTCGGGCTGGGGTCGACGACGGTGACGCGGTGGCCGAGGCGGGCGACGGGCACCGCGAAGTTGCCGCTGCCGCCCCCGGTGTCGAGGACGTCCAGCGACTCCCGGCCCGTGGCTTTCACCCGCCGGTCCAGGGCGTCCTGGAGGACCTCCCAGACCACGGCGGTACGGAGGGAGGCCCGGGGCCTCATCGGATCCGACACGGCAGTTGACTCCTACGAGAAGGGCTTCAGGCGCTCTCCACCCTATTGCCTCCGCCCCCTCGCCTTCGCCCCGCCGCCTGGTCGCCGTCGGGCTCCCGGGCGGTCAGCCCGCGTCGGGCATCCCGTGCGCGGGGTGGGGGCCGGGCGCCTCCTCTCCGTCCTGGCGGGGCTGGGGCAGGACCGGCTGGAGCACCAGCATGCGCTCGACGAGGCGGAGGAACATCGCCACGTCCCGTATCAGGTCGTCGGCGTCGCGGATGCTGGCGGCGCCGCGGATGCCCGCCTCGGCGCGGGCGCGGCGGCGGGCGCCGGAGGCGAAGAGAGCGCTCCACTCGGTCAGCTCGGGGGCGATCTCGGGGAGCACCTCCCAGGCGCTGCGGATCCTGGCCCGGCGCCGGGGCGAGGTCTCGGGCCGCCCGCGGGCGGCGAGGACGGCGGCGGCGGTGCGCAGGGCGGCCAGGTGGGCCGTCGCGTACCGCTCGTTGGGGGTTTCGAGGACGGCGGCCTCGTCGAGTGCGGCACGGGCCTGGGCGAGCAGGTCGAGGGCGGCGGGCGGGGCCGTGGCCCGGCGGAGCACGGGGTGCACGTCGCCCGCCGGGCCGGGCAGTGAGGGGGCAGGGCCGGTGGCGCGGCGCCGACGGGCGGCGGCTGCGGACGAGCTGGCCATGACGAACCTCCTGTCGTCTGGTGACGGCGCCCTCACCTGAGGTGCCGTATGTGCCCATCGTGAGGTATGGCACTGACAATCCCTTCTGACCTGGGCTTTTGCTTCGAGCGCAAGTTCGGGCTAGCTTTTGAACTGACCAGTCAGTCTAAAAAGTAGCTGTGAGGGGGAGGACATGCGGGGTCTGGCCGTCGCCGCCCGTGGCCTCGGGGTGAAGGGCCCCCGCGGCTGGGCGTTCCGCGGGGTCGCCTGTGCCGCGGAGCCCGGCTCGCTGATCGCCGTCGAGGGGCCCTCGGGGACGGGCCGTACGAGCCTGCTGCTGGCGCTCACCGGGCGGATGCGGGTGACGGAGGGAACCGCCGTCGTCGGCGACGCGCGGCTGCCGAGGCAGTTGGCGGCGGTGCGCCGGGTCAGCGCCCTGGCCCATGTCGCCGGGGTCACCGACCTCGACCCGGCGCTGACCGTCGGGGAGCACCTGCGTGAGCGGGCGCTGCTGCACCACCGGTTCGGTGACTCGCTGCGCGGGCTGCTGCGGCCCCGTGCCGAGCGCGCGCGGGAGGCGCGGCTGCGGATCGACGCCGCGCTGGACGCGGTGGGCTTCGACCGGGCCGCCCTGCCCAAGGGCTCCCGGACCGCCGTTCGGGATCTGGAGCGGCTGGAGGCACTGCGGCTGTCGCTCGCCCTGGCGCTCATCGGGCGGCCCCGGCTGCTGGGGGTGGACGACACCGACCTGAAGCTGTCCGACGCCGAGCGGGCCGAGGTCTGGGCGCTCCTCAGGTCCGTCGCCGAGGCCGGGACGACGGTGGTGGCGGTGTGCAGCGAGGCCCCCGAGGGCGCCGTCGTGGTGTCCACGGCCCCCGGCCCGGGAAGCGCCGGCCAGGACGCCGGGCACGACGAGGAGAAGGAGGCCGTCGATGCGCTCGCCGCTGCTCGCCGCGCTTGAGCTGCGCCGCTTCGGCCGGGGGAGGCTGCCGCGGGCCGCCCTGGTCGCCCTGTTGCTGCTGCCGCTGTTGTACGGCGCGCTGTACCTGTGGTCCTTCTGGAACCCGTACGGCCGTCTGGACCGGCTGCCGGTGGCGCTGGTGAACGACGACCGGGGCGCGACCGTCGGCGGCGAGCGCGTCACGGCGGGCGACGACATCGTCCGCCGCCTGCGCGACAGCGAGGTCTTCGACTGGCGTGAGGTGAGCGCGGCGGAGGCGCACGCGGGCGTGGAGGACGGCCGGTACTACCTGTCGCTGACCATGCCGGAGGACTTCAGCGCGCGGATCGCGTCCAGCTCCGGCGACTCCCCCGAGGCGGGCGCGCTCCAGGTCCGGACGAACGACGCGAACAACTACATCGTCGGGCAGATCTCGCGGACGGTGTTCAGCGAGGTGCGCACGGCGGCCTCCACGAAGGCGTCCCGGTCGTTCCTGGACCGGATCTTCATCTCGTTCTCCGACATCCACGGCGAGACGGTGAAGGCCGCGGACGGCGCCGACCGGCTCAAGGGCGGCATCGGCAAGGCGGAGCAGGGTTCCAAGGACCTCGCCGCCGGGCTGAAGGACGCCAAGGACGGCAGCGGTTCGCTGGCCAAGGGCCTGAAGAAGCTGCACAAGGGCGCGGGCGACCTGGAGGACGGCTCCCGGAAGGTCGCGGAGGGGACCCGGACCCTCACCGACCAGGTCGACGGAGTCGCGGGCAAGGTGGGGCCCTTCCTCAGGGACAACGAGGAGACCATCGGGGACACCGCCCAGCTCGTCGCCGACGCGGCCGGGGCGATCCGCGGCAACCTCGACACGCTGGTGAAGGTGGCGCCGACCGCCGCCAAGGACGCCCGCGCCGCCTCTGACACCCTGGACGGCGTCTACCGGGCGCGCTGCGAGGACCCCGTCCCGCCCGACGCGGCCTGCGCCGACCTGGGCAAGGCCAGGGACGCGGCGGCGGACGCGGCGACGGTCGCCGAGGACCTGAACACGCTCGTCGGCGACGGGCACGGCGACCTGGAGACCCTCGACGGCCACCTCGCCACGCTCCAGGAGCAGGCCCAGGCCCTCGCGGACCGCGCGCCGCACCTCTCGGAGGACCTCGCCGACGCCGTCTCCCGCGTCCACGCGCTCAACGACGGCGCCGGGAAGGTCGCCGCGGGCGCCGAGACGCTGCACACCGGGCTCGGCACCGCCAAGACCGGCGCGGCCGACCTGGACGAGGGCGTGGACGACCTGAAGACCGGCGCGGACGACCTCAGCGGCGGCATGTACAAGCTCGTCGACGGGTCGGTGAAGCTCGCCGGGGGCCTGCACGACGGCGCCGAGCAGATCCCCGACTACGACGAGCGGGAGCGCGACGCGCGCACCGCGGTCATGGCGGACCCGGTCCGGCTCGCCGCGGAGTCCCTGCACGAGGCGCCCAACTACGGCACCGGCTTCGCCCCGTACTTCATCCCGCTGTCGCTGTGGGTGGGCGCCATGGTGGCGTACATGCTGATCCCGCCGCTCAACCGGCGGGCGCTGGCGGTCGGGGCCGCGGGCTGGCGGATCGCCCTCGCGGGCTGGCTGCCGGTGGTGGCGATCGGCGTCCTCCAGACGGCGGGCCTGATGGCGGTGCTGCACTGGGCCGTCGGCCTGGAGATGGCCCGCGCGGGCGGCACGGTGGGCTTCCTGTTCCTGGTGGCGGCCTGCTTCGCGGCGATCGTGCAGTGGCTGAACGCCCGCTTCGGGGCGGCGGGCCGGATCCTGGTGCTGGCCCTGCTGATGCTCCAGCTGACCTCCGCGGGCGGTACCTACCCCGTCCAGACCAGTCCGGGCTTCTTCAACGCCCTGCACCCCTGGCTGCCGATGACGTACGTCGTCGAGGCGCTGCGCAGGCTCATCACGGGCGGCGGCCTCGGACCGGTCTGGCACGCGTGCGTGGTGCTCGTCGCCTTCACGGCGGGGGCCCTCGCGCTGACCGCCCTGTCGGCCCGCCGCCGCCAGGTGTGGACACTCGACCGGCTGCACCCGGAGCTGAGCCTGTGACCGCGCGCGGGAGAATCACGGCCATGGAAAGCAGCAGCGCCACGTCGGGCGCCAGCACCCGTCGCGAGGCCACCCGGCAGAAGCTCTACGAGGCGGCCGTCACGCTCATCGCCGAGCAGGGCTTCTCCGCGACCACGGTGGACGAGATCGCCGAGCGGGCCGGCGTCGCCAAGGGCACCGTCTACTACAACTTCGCGAGCAAGTCCGTCCTCTTCGAGGAACTGTTGCGGCACGGGGTGGGACTGCTGACCGCCTCCCTGAAGGAGGCGGCGGAGCGGTCCGCGCGGGACGGCGGCACCCAGGTGGACGCCCTGGACGCGATGATCCGCGCGGGCCTCGGCTTCATCGCCCGCTACCCGGCCTTCACCCAGCTCTACGTCGCCGAGCTGTGGCGCACCAACCGGGCCTGGCAGTCCACGCTCATGGTGGTGCGCGGGCAGGTCGTCGCCGTCGTCGAGGACGTGCTGCGCGACGGCGTGGCGGGCGGGGAGTTCAGCGAGGAGATCGACGTCCAGCTGACCGCCGCGGCGCTGGTCGGCATGGTCCTGGTGGCGGCCCTGGACTGGCAGGCGTTCCAGCCGGAGCGGTCCCTGGACGACGTGCACGCGGCGCTGTCCCGGCTGCTCCAGGGCCGGGTCAGCGGACGCCGGTAGGGCGCCGGGCGCACCGCGGCAGGCACGCGGAAGCGCCGGTCCAGGATGTGGCCGCGTCCCCCGCGGGCCGCGCCCGGACCGGCGCTCCCTCCGTGTTCCCCCGTTGGGCCCTCGGTTTCCCCCGGTCCCCCGTTGGGCCCGTTCGGTCATCCCCCGGACTCCCCCGTGCCTCGCTTCCGTCGACCCGGGCCGACGGAAGGAGCGGTCCGGGGCCGGTGCCGTTCCGCCGCCCCGTGTCGGCGGTACCGGCGCCCTGCCCCTTTCCGTGTCTCCACTGTCTCGTTCCCGCAGGTCGCGGCCCATCCGTGCGCCTACTCATCTCTCGCCCTGAGTACCGGTACTCAGGCCTGGGCACCCCGGCCCGGCCGATCCGGGCCCGTGGGTGGATTGTCAGTGGCGGCCGATAAAGTCGCGGTCATGGCACGGATTGCGGTGATCGGCGCTGGGATGGGCGCGCTGTCGGCCGCCGCCCGGCTGGCCGTCGCGGGCCACCGGGTGGCGGTGTACGAGCGTACGGAGACGTACGGCGGCGCGGTGCGCCGACGGGAGCGCGACGGCTTCGCCTTCGACACCGGCCCCGGGCTGCTGCCGCTGCCCGCGGTCTACCGCGACCTGTTCCTGAAGACCGGCAAGGAGCCGCTGGAGGACCGCGTCGAGCTGGTCCAGGTCGACCCGTCGGCGCGGCACGTGTTCGCCGACGGCAGCGAGGCCGTCCTGCCCAACGCCTCCCGGGCGGGCGTCGTCGCGGCCCTGGACGGGGCGCTGGGCGCGGGGGCGGGCGAGCGCTGGGGCGACGTCCTGGTGCGGGCCCGGGAGGCCTGGGACCGGTCGCGCAGACCGCTCCTGGAGGAGACCCTGTGGCCCAACTGGCGGGTCCTCGCGGAGCGTGAGCCCTATCCGGCGGCGCCCCACAAGCGGCTGCTGCGCACCCGCCGCGCGGGCACCCTCGCCGAGGTGGCCGCCTGGGAGCTGCGCGACCCCCGGCTCGCCGCCCTGCTGGAGAGCCACGCGCTCGCCTACGGCCTGGACCCGCGCACGGCACCGGCGGGCGCGGCCCTGCTGGCCTACCTGGAGCACGCCTTCGGCACCTGGTACGTGCGCGGGGGCCTGCGGGAGCTGGCGCGCGCCGTGTACGAGCGCTGTGTGGCGCGACGGGTGGAGTTCACCTTCGGCGCCGAGGTGGCGCGGGTGCGGGAGAAGGACGGCCGGGCGGCGGGCGTCGAACTGGCCGACGGAAGCGTGGCCGAGGCGGACTTCGTGGTCGCCGGGGTCGCCCCGGAGCCGCTGGACCGCCTCGTCACGGGTACGGCGGCCAGGGGCGGCGGCGCGGACGGGGTGCCGCCCCAGCGCGGGCTGCCCAGCCGTCTCACGGTGCTGCTGGCGCTGCGCGGCGGCCGTCCGGAGGGGACGGCGCACCGGACGGTGGTGCACGCCCCCGACCGGGAGGCGGAGTTGACCGCCCTGTTCGATGCGCCGTCGGGGACGGCCGTCCGCCCGACGGTGACGGTGCTGCGGCCCGCCGACCCGGCGCTGGTGCCGGACGCCGGGCACGAGGCGGTGACGCTGACGGCCACGGTCCCGGCGGGCGCGGACCCCGGCGCGGAGTACGCGGAGGCGATGGTCGCCGCCGCCGAGTGCGCTGTACCCGGCCTGCGCGACCGGGTCCTCTGGCAGGAGAGGCGCACCCCGGCCGACATCGCGGCGGAGACCGGCGCGGTGGGCGGCGCGGTCCCGGCACCGGCGCTGGCCGCGGCCGGGGGCCGGTTGCTGCACCCCGGCAACACCACCGCGCTGCCGGGCCTGTTCACCGTGGGCGGCTGGTCGCACCCCGGCGGCGGGTTGCCGCACGCGGGCATGTCGGGCGCGCTGGTCGCCGGACTGATCGTGGAGGGGCCGGAGTTCCGGGGCTCACAGTGATCCCTGGGCGGGCTCAGTAGCGGTACTGGTCGTCGTAGCCGTTGCCGCCCTGCGGCTGCTGCCCGTCGCCCTGGTAGGGGTACGGCTGCTGCTCGGGCGGGAGTTCACCGCCGTACGGGTCGTCGGTGCTGCGCTGCTGCGGGACCCAGACACCGCCGGGCGGGGTCTCGCCGCCGTAGCCGCCGGTGGCGTACTGGTCCTGGGTGTAGCCCTGGGGGTCGTACGTCGGGTAGCCGCCGGTGTCGTAGGCGGCGCCGGCGCCGCCGTCATAGGTCTGGGTGCCGATGTACGGGTCCGAGTAGGCGGCGTACTGCTGCTGGCCGGTGGTGTCGTAGCCGTAGCCCTGCTGGCCGTAGCCGGAGTAGTCGTAGCCGTAGGACTGGTCGGTGGCCTGGGCGGCCGCGGCGTACTGGTCCTGGGGCTGGCCCGCGGGGGCGGGGTTGTCGCCGTATATGCCGTAGGAGCCGGTGTCGTCGGGGAGCGGCTGCGGCTCGTAGACGGCGGTGGTCTCGGCGGCCGTGGGGTCGGCGGGGCGGGCCGGGGTGAACATGTCGTCGCGGTCGTAGCCGTCGTACGCCGCCTGCTCGTCCTGGCCGTAGGCGCGGTCGCCGTCGTCGGCGTAGTCGCCGCCGGGTGCCTCCAGGTCGGAGACCTCCAGGGTCGGGTCCTGGTGCTCGGCCCCGCCGCGCCCGAGCCTGCCGACGCCGAAGCGGGAGCGGTCGGGGCGGCCGGTGGTGACGGCCCAGCCCTCGGCGAAGCCGCGCCGGAACGACAGGGTGACGTAGGTCTGCCCGACGGCGAACGCCGCCGCGCCCAGCGCGATGACGACGACGGAGGGGATCAGTACGCCGACGACGACGCCGAGGAAGCCCGCGAAGGCCAGCAGCCGCCAGCGGAGCCGCGCCTTGTACTGCAGCAGCACCTCGCCGAGCAGCCACAGTGCGACGACGCCGAACGCGATGTAGAGGACCGTCCAGCCCATGTACGCCCCTCTCCCAGATGACCGCTACGCAGTGTGTCGTACACCGGTGCGACCGGTCTAGGCCCGCGGTGGCCGGTGCAGGCCCAGGTTCTCGTAGATTTCCAGTGTCGCCGTGGAGTTGTTGAGCGTGATGAAGTGCAGACCCGGCACTCCCTCGGCCAGCAGCCGAGCGCAGAACTCCGTGGCGAAGTCGATTGCAATGGAGCGTACAGCGGCCGGATTGCCTTTGGCTGTGAGGATCCGCTCTTTCAGCTCGGGAGGGAACGCCGCGTTGGTGAGATACGGCACTCGCTCCAGCGTCCTCACGCTGGCGATGGGCATGACCTCGGGGATGATCGGGGTCTCGCAGCCCGCCGCCGCGACCCGGTCGCGCAGCCGCAGGTAGTCCTCCGGGTGGAAGAACATCTGCGTGATGGCGTAGTCGGCGCCCGCGCGGCACTTGCCGACGAAGTGCCGCACGTCGGCGTCCCAGTCCGCGGAGCGTGGGTGCATGGCGGGGAAGGCGGCGACGCCGACGCAGAAGTCACCGGAGGTCTTGATCAGTTCGACGAGTTCGGCGGCGTAGCGCAGGCCCTGGGGGTGGGCCACCCAGTCGCCCATCGGGTCGCCGGGCGGGTCGCCGCGCAGCGCGAGCATGTTGCGGATGCCCGCGTCGGCGTACTGGCCGATGATGTTGCGCAGATCGGCCACCGAGTGGTCGACCGCGGTGAGGTGGGCGATGGGGGTGAGGGTGGTGTCGGAGGCGATCCGCTCGGTCGCCTTGACGGTGCCGGCGCGGGTGGAGCCGCCCGCACCGTACGTCACGGAGACGAAGTCGGGTGCCACCGCCTCGACCCGGCGCAGGGCGTTCCACAGGTTCCGCTCGCCCTTCGCGGTCTTGGGGGCGTAGAACTCGAAGGAATACGTCGTCCTGCCGGTCGCGAGCATGTCGCGCACGGTCGGGGCGTGGTCCGACCTGGTGGATGCGGTGCCGAGGGCCATACGGGCAGGTTAGCCAGGCGTTTGGTGCTCACCCAACCGGAGTCGGGGAAATTGACCGAATTGTCGGGTGCCTGTCCAGGACGTGGACAGATGCCCGACTCGACCGGCCGTTACGCGGCCCGCAGCCGCCGGGCGAACTCCGCCGCCGCGGCGCCCGGGTCGTCGGCCTCGGTGATCGCGCGGACCACCACGACCCGGCGGGCGCCCGCCGTGAGCACCTCGTCGAGGTTGCCGAGGTCGATGCCGCCGATGGCGAACCAGGGGCGGTCGGTGCCGAGCGCGGCGGTGTGTCTGACCAGGTCGAGGCCGGGGGCGTGGCGGCCGGGCTTGGTGGGGGTGGGCCAGCAGGGGCCGGTGCAGAAGTAGTCCACGCCGTCCTGGACGGCCGCCGCGGCGGCCTCCGACTCGGCGTGCGTGGAGCGGCCGATCAGCACCTCGTCGCCGAGGATGGCTCGGGCGGCGGGGACCGGCAGGTCGCCCTGGCCGAGGTGGAGCACGTCGGCGCCCGCGGCGTGGGCGACGTCCGCGCGGTCGTTGACCGCGAGGAGGCGGCCGTGCCGGGCGCAGGCCTCGGCGAAGACGGCCAGGTGGTCCAGCTCCTCGGCCGCCTCCATGCCCTTGTCGCGCAGCTGCACGACGTCCACGCCGCCCGTGAGGACCGCGTCCAGGAACTCGGGCAGGTCGCCCTGGCGTCTGCGGGCGTCCGTGCACAGGTAGAGCCGGGCGTCGGCGAGCTGGTCGCGGGCGGTTGCGGACATGCGTCATCCCCCGTTGTCTGTGGTGTACGGGCCGCGCCGGGCACGGCCCGTACACCAGGTGGTTCCTCGGATCAGACGGCGAGCGCCTGGGCGCGGCGCTTCACCTCCGTGCCGCGATTCTCGCTGAGGGCCTGCGCGGGGGTGCCGGGCAGGCTCTCGTCGGGGGTGAAGAGCCACTCCAGCATCTCTTCGTCGGTGAAGCCGTCGTCCCGCAGGAGCGTCAGGGTTCCGGACAGGCCCTTGACGACCTTGTCCCCGTCGATGAAGGCGGCGGGGACGTGCAGCGCGCGGTTCTCCCCGCGGCGGACGGCGATCAGCTGGCCCTCCTTCACCAGCTGTCGCACGCGCGTCACCTCGACGTCGAGCATCTCGGCGATGTCGGGAAGGGTGAGCCAGGCGGGGACGAGAGCATCGGTCTTTGCGTCAATCTCGGTCACGGAAACAAGCCTGCCATCCCCCACTGACAGTCGGAAGCCAGCCCCGCCCACCCGGGCGGACGGCGGGCTGTCCGAGGGGGTGCGGGGCGCTCAGGCCGTCGCGGACTTCAGGGGTCGGGCGGGGTCGGCCAGCAGCCCGGGGTCCATCGGCGTGCCCGCCGCGATCAGGCGCCTGCCCTGGGCCAGGTCGCGGGGCCGGCCGACGGCCAGCAGGGCGACCAGGCGGTTCTCCCGCAGCCAGCAGACCGTCCAGGCCGGTCCCGCGGGGTCACCGCGCCACAGGGTGGTGTCGGCGGCGGGGTGGTGGCCCGCGTACTGCACGAACCGCCCGAACTGCTCGGACCAGAAGTACGGCACCGGGTCGTAGGCGGCGGGCGCGTCTCCGACGATGTCCGCGGCGACCGTGCGGGGGCCCTGGAGGGCGTTGTCCCAGTGGTGGACGAGGAGCCGTTCCCCGTACCGGCCGGACGGGAAGGACGCGCAGTCCCCGACCGCGTACACGTCGGGCACGGAGGCGCGCAGCCGGTCGTCGGCGACCACCTCGCCCCAGGCGCCCAGCTCGATGCCGGACCCGGCGAGCCAGGCGGTGGCGGGGCGGGCGCCGATGCCGACGACCACGGCGTCCGCGGGCAGCCGGGAGCCGTCGGCGAGCACCACGACGCCGGGCTCGACGTGCGCCACGCGCGCGTGCGTGCGCAGTACGGCCCCGCTGTCGGCGTACCAGGACGCCATCGGCACGGCCGCCTCGGCGGGCAGCGAGCCGGCGAGCGGGCGCTCCGCGGCCTCCACGACCGTCACCGCGCACCCCGCCTCGCGGGCGGCGGTGGCGAACTCCGCGCCGATCCAGCCCGCGCCGACGACCACGATGTCGTGCTGCCGGGCCAGCACCGGCCGCAGCCGCTCGGCGTCGTCCAGGGTGCGCAGCAGGTGCACCCCGGGCACGCCCTCCGCGCCCGGCAGCGGCACGGGTCCGGCGCCGGTCGCGAGGACCAGGACGTCGTACGGGACGGGCCCGGCGCCGGTGTCCAGCTCGTGGTCGGCGGGGCGCACGCCGAGGACCTCGCGGCCGAGCCGCAGCTCGATGCCGAGCGCCTCGAAGTCGACGTCGAAGGCGGAGTCCTCGGCCTTGCCGAGCAGCACGGCCTTGGACAGCGGCGGCCGGTCGTAGGGCTGGTGCGGCTCCGCGCCGATCAGCGTGACGGCGCCGGTGAAGCCCCGTTCGCGCAGGGCGACCGCGGTCTGCACCCCGGCCATGCCCGCGCCCACGACGACCACGTGCCCCGGCGTGGACCCTGTCCGTGCCTGCGTCTGCTCACTCACCTGATCACCATAGACACCTGCCGAACGGCCGGTCAGGAGGCGTACTCCGTGACCTCTTCCACAACGCTGGTGCCACTGCCCTCCTGGGACTCCCACTCCCAGGTCTCCGCCAACCGCAGCCGACCGTCGGGCAGTTCCTCGACGGTCGACACGCAGTGCCCGCAGGACGTCGTCCGGTCCTCCTTGAGCTGGACGTAGCGGAAGTCCAGGCGGTCCCCGTCCCGGGTGCCCACCAGATGACCGCGTACGACGTCCCCGCCCGCGTACTCCGCCCAGATCTCACCGTCCTTCTCGTGGTACGTGAACCGGGTGCGGGTGCCGACCTGACCTGGGGCCTGGTCGGCGACCGGGGCGAGGACGAGGCCGTCGAGCGAGCGCGGCATGGGGAGGCTCCCTTACAGAGACGTGAGGACAACGGCTAGGGTGGTCGCCAACGTAAAGCACTCGCGGGAGCCCGGACGCACCGGGCTGAGAGGGAGGCTGGCGGCCTCCGACCGTACGAACCTGATCCGGGTCATGCCGGCGAAGGGAGGGGCTGGACGCCCATGTCGCATACGTCAGACGTCCTCGTCATCGGGGGCGGAGTCATCGGGCTGGTCACCGCGTGGCGGGCCGCGCAGCGCGGGCTCACCACCGCGGTCGTGGATCCCGAACCGGGGGGCGGGGCCGCGCAGGTGGCGGCCGGGATGCTGGCCGCCGTCACCGAACTCCACTACGGCGAGCAGACCCTGCTGGGTCTGAACCTCGCCTCCGCCCGCCGCTACCCCGACTTCGCGGCGGAACTCACCGGCCTCACCGGCCACGACCTCGGCTACCGCCGCAACGGCACCCTCGCCGTCGCGCTGGACGCCGACGACCGCGCCCAGCTGCGCGAACTGCACGCCCTGCAACGGCAGTCGGGCCTGGAGTCGGAGTGGCTGTCCGGCCGGGACTGCCGCCGTCTGGAGCCGATGCTGGCGCCGGGCGTGCGCGGCGGGCTGCGGGTGGACGGCGACCACCAGATCGACCCGCGGCGGCTCTCGGCGGCGCTGGTGGCCGCCTGTGAGCGGGCGGGCGTGGTCTTCCACCGCACCTGGGCCGAGCGGCTCACCGTCGCCCGGGACCGGGCCACCGGCGTGCTCACGCGGGACGGCGACGCGCTGACCGCCGGTCAGGTGGTCCTTGCCGCGGGCAGCCTCAGCGGGCGACTCGCGGGCGTCCCGGACGCCGTACTGCCTCCCGTACGGCCGGTGAAGGGGCAGGTGCTGCGGCTGACGGTGCCGCGGCGGTACGCGCCGTTCCTCAGCCGCACCGTCCGCGCGGTGGTCCGCGGCAGCCACGTCTACCTGGTGCCGCGCGAGAACGGCGAACTCGTCATCGGCGCCACCAGCGAGGAACTCGGCTGGGACACCATGGTGACCGCGGGCGGGGTGTACGAGCTGCTGCGCGACGCGCACGAGCTGGTGCCGGGCCTCACCGAACTGCCGCTGACGGAGACCCGCGCGGGACTGCGCCCCGCCTCCCCCGACAACGCGCCGCTGCTCGGCCCGACCGCGCTGGACGGGCTGCTGCTGGCCACCGGGCACTACCGCAACGGCGTTCTGCTCACGCCCGTCACCGGGGACGCCATGGCGCACGTGCTGACCACCGGGGAGCTGCCCGAGGTGGCCCGGCCCTTCACCCCGCGGCGCTTCACGGAAGAGGCCGCGGTCCCCACCGCACTCACGGAGCAGCCGGTATGACCACCTCCGTCCACATCTCCGTCAACGGGGAGCCCCGGAGCGTCGCGCCCGGCACGGCTCTCGACGTCCTCGTCAGGACGCTCACCGCGGCGCCGTCCGGAGTGGCCGCCGCCCTCAACGAGACCGTCGTCCCGCGCGCGCAGTGGCCCACGACGCCGCTGGCCGACGGCGACCGGGTCGAAGTCCTCACCGCCGTCCAAGGAGGCTGACCATGGCCGACGATCCCTTCGTCCTCGGCGGTACGGCCTTCACGTCCCGGCTGATCATGGGCACCGGCGGGGCGCCCAGCCTGGAGGTGCTGGAGCGCGCGCTGGTCGCCTCCGGGACCGAGCTGACGACGGTCGCGATGCGCCGCGTGGACCCGTCCGTACGGGGTTCCGTGCTGTCCGTCCTGGACCGGCTGGGCATCCGGGTGCTGCCCAACACCGCGGGGTGCTTCACCGCCGGTGAGGCCGTGCTGACGGCGCGGCTCGCGCGGGAGGCGCTCGGCACGGACCTGGTGAAGCTGGAGGTCATCGCCGACGAGCGGACGCTGCTGCCGGACCCGGTCGCGCTGCTGGACGCCGCGGAGACGCTGGTCGACGACGGGTTCACGGTGCTGCCGTACACCAACGACGACCCGGTGCTGGCGCGGAGGCTGGAGGAGGTGGGGTGTGCCGCGGTCATGCCGCTGGGGTCGCCGATCGGGTCGGGGCTCGGCATCCGCAACCCGCACAACTTCGAGCTGATCGTGGAGCGGGCCGGGGTGCCGGTGATCCTCGACGCGGGGGCCGGTACGGCGTCGGACGTGGCGCTCGCGATGGAGCTGGGGTGCGCGGGGGTGATGCTGGCGTCGGCGGTGACGCGGGCGCAGGAGCCGGTGCTGATGGCCGACGCGATGCGGCACGGGGTGGAGGCGGGGCGGCTGGCGTGGCGGGCGGGACGGATTCCGCGGCGGCGGTTCGCCGAGGCGTCCTCTCCCGCGGAGGGCGTGGCGGTTCTTGATCCCGAACGGCCCGCGTTCTGAACCCGCGCCGTCGGCGGCTGGCCGCCCTCGTACGCCGTCCCTGCCGTACATGCGTGCGTTGCGTCACAGGTGTGCCTCAGGTCTGGTGCGATCTTGACGCAGGCGGGCGGGGCTGTCGGTGGGTCCTCGTACACTCACCTGCGTGGACACGACCCTTCAGGACCCTCTCGTCGGGCAGGTGCTCGACGGCCGCTACCGCATCGAGGCGCGCATCGCCGTCGGTGGGATGGCGACCGTCTACCGGGCCGTGGACACCCGGCTCGACCGTGTCCTCGCGGTCAAGGTGATGCACACGTCGCTCGCGGCGGACGGCACCTTCGTCGAGCGCTTCATCCGGGAGGCCAAGTCGGTCGCCCGGCTCGCCCACCCCAACGTCGTCCAGGTGTTCGACCAGGGGACCGACGGGCCGTACGTCTACCTGGCCATGGAGTACGTCGCGGGCTGCACCCTGCGTGACGTCCTGCGCGAGCGCGGGGCGCTCCAGCCGCGGGCCGCGCTCGACATCCTGGAGCCGGTGCTCGCCGCGCTCGGCGCCGCCCACCGCGCCGGGTTCGTGCACCGGGACATGAAGCCGGAGAACGTGCTCATCGGGGACGACGGCCGGGTCAAGGTCGCCGACTTCGGCCTCGTACGGTCCGTGGACACCGTCACCAGCACCACCGGCGCGGTCCTCGGCACCGTCTCCTACCTGGCGCCCGAGCAGATCGAGCAGGGCGGTCGCGCGGACGCCCGGGTCGACGTGTACGCGTGCGGGGTCGTCCTCTACGAGATGCTCACCGGCGGCAGGCCGCACGAGGGGGACTCCCCCGCCGCGGTCCTCTACAAGCACCTCCACGACGACGTGCCGCCGCCCTCGGCGTCCGTGCCGGGCCTGGCCTACGCGCTGGACGAGCTGGTCGCCTCCGCGACCGCCCGCAACCCCGGGATCCGGCCGTACGACGCCGTGGCGCTGCTCGCCGAGGCCCGTACGGCGCGCGGCGGGCTCAGCGACGAGGAGCTGGACCTGGTACCGCCGCGGGCGCTCAGCGTGGACCACGCCCACGACAACGCCGAGGACCGCACGAGCGTGCTCCCCCGCTCGCTCACCGTGCCGCGGACGCTGCCCGCCAACCCCGTCAACGCAGACGAGCCGGAGCCGTACGGCCCGCACCTCACCAGCCGCCTGGACGCCCCGCCGCTGCCGCCGCCGTCCCGGGCCCGGCTGCCCCGGCGCGGCGTCATCACGATCGTCGCGGCCGTGCTGCTGGCCCTCGGCCTCGGCGCGGGCGTCTGGTACATCAACTCCGGCCAGTTCACCAAGGTCCCGCCGCTGCTGGCCAAGTCCGAGCAGGAGGCCCGCGACCGGCTGTCCGACGCGGGTCTGGACGTCGGTAAGGTCGAACGCGCGTACAGCGACACCGTCCGCCGCGGCACGGTCATCAGCACCGACCCGGCCCCGGGCAGCAAGATCCGCGGCAACGGCTCGGTCTCCCTCACCATCTCGCGCGGCCCGGAGACGGCGAAGGTGCCCGACCTGGCGGGGTACCGGCTGGACAAGGCGAAGTCCGTGCTGAAGCAGGAGGGCCTGGAGCCCGGCATGGTCACCCGCGCCTTCAGCGACGAGGTGCCGAGGGGCTTCGTGATCGGCACCGACCCGGCGGACGGCACCGAGCTGCGCTCGGGCTCCGCGATCGCGCTCACCGTGAGCAAGGGCAGCCGCGTCGACGTGCCGGACGTCGTCGGCACCGACCTGGACGACGCCCGGGCGGAGCTCCAGGAGGCCGGTCTGGAGGTGCGGATCGCCGACGAGCAGGTCAACTCCGAGCACGACGCCGGTCAGGTGGCCCGGCAGTCGCCCGGCTCCGGCAGCGAGGCCGCCGAGGGGGACACGGTGACGCTGACGGTCTCCAAGGGCCCCGAGCTGGTCGAGGTCCCGGACGTGGTCGGGGACAGCGTCGGGGAGGCCAAGGACAAGCTCCAGGCCGCCGGTTTCGAGGTCGACGAGGACCGCGGGCTGCTCGGGCTGTTCAGCGACACCGTCAAGGGCCAGTCCGTCGCGGGCGGCGAGACCGCGCCCAGGGGTTCCACGATCACCATCAAGATCGGCTGAGTCATGCACACCAGGCGGGGCAAGGGTCGTACGTGAGCACGTCGCGCAATCCCGTCGGCGGGCACGTCCCCGTCGCCGGCGGGCTGAACACCGTGGGCCTCGCCTACGCCCGGGAGCTGGCGGCCGAGGCCGTGCAGGTCTTCGTCGCCAACCCGCGCGGGTGGGCCACGCCGACCGGTGACCCCCGGCAGGACGAGGCGTTCCGCGCGGCCTGCGCACAGGCGTCAGTACCGGCGTACGTGCACGCCCCGTACCTGATCAACTTCGGCTCGCACACCGAGGCGACCGTGGAGAAGTCGGTGGAGTCGCTGCGGCACTCGCTGCGCCGCGGGCGGGCGATCGGCGCGCTCGGCGTGGTGGTCCACACCGGCAGCGCGACCGGCGGCCGGGACCGGTCCGTCGCCCTGCGGCAGGTACGGGAGCGGCTGCTGCCGCTGCTGGACGAGCTGACCCACGACGACGACCCGTACCTGCTGCTGGAGTCCACCGCGGGGCAGGGTTCCTCGCTGTGCTCGCGGACCTGGGACTTCGGACCGTACTTCGAGGCGCTGGACGCCCACCCGAAGCTGGGGGTCTGCCTCGACACCTGCCACGTCTTCGCCGCCGGGCACGACCTGACCGGCCCGAGCGGGATGCACCAGACCCTGGACCTGCTGGTCGACACGGTCGGCGAGGGCCGGCTGAAGCTGGTCCACGCCAACGACTCCAAGGACGTGGTGGGCGCCCACAAGGACCGGCACGAGAACATCGGCGCCGGTCACATCGGCGAGGACCCGTTCCGCGCGCTGATGACCCACCCCGCCACCGAGGGCGTACCGCTGGTCATCGAGACACCCGGCGGCAGGGACGGCCACGCGGCGGACGTGGCGCGCCTGAAGAAGCTCCGGGACGGCTAGGCGTGTGGCGAAAGTCCCGCCTGCCGCCCGACGCCCTCCGGGCGGACGACGGGACTTTCGCCACACGCCCTGGGACCTCACACCCCTACAGCTCCGGGCCCTCCCCGGGCTCCTCCTGGTACGAGTACCGCTGCTCCCGCCACGGGTCGCCGATGTTGTGGTAGCCGCGCTCCTCCCAGAAGCCGCGGCGGTCGGCCGTCATGTACTCCACGCCGCGGACCCACTTCGGGCCCTTCCAGGCGTACAGGTGGGGCACGATCAGGCGCAGCGGGAAGCCGTGCTCGGCGGTGAGCAGCTCGCCGTCCCGGTGGGTGGCGAAGATCGTGCCGTCGGCGGTGAAGTCCGCGAGGCGCAGGTTGGAGCTGAAGCCGTACTCCGCCCACACCATCACATGGGTGACGTCGGGGGCGGGCGGCGCGATGTCGAGGATGGCGCGGGCCGGGATCCCGCCCCACTCCGCGCCCAACATGCTGTACTTCGTCACGCAGTGCAGGTCGGCCACCACGGTGGTGTACGGCAGGGCCGTGACCTCCTCGTGGTTCCAGCAGTGCTTGTCGCCGTCGGCGGTGGCGCCGAACACCCGGAACTCCCAGCGCTCGGGCCGGAACTTGGGTACCGGGCCGTAGTGGGTGACCGGCCAGCCACGCTGCACTCGCTGCCCCGGCGGGAGCTCGGACCGTGCTGCTTCCCCTGTCGCGCGCTCCACCGGATGACCCATGTCCCCATCCTGACAGAACCCGGGCGGTGCACAGGACCAGGGTCGCCCCAAAACGGTCAACTAAGACTAAGTATGCACTTACTTACTAAGCGCACACTTACTGGACGATCTTCGACACCGGTGCAATCATGCGGCGGCAACCTCCCCATTCCGACGCCTTCACGTGGAAGGAGCCCCGTATGCAGGGCGATCCCGAGGTCCTCGAACTGCTCAACGAACAGCTGACCGCCGAGCTGACGGCGATCAACCAGTACTTCCTGCACTCGAAGCTGCAGGACCACAAGGGGTGGACGAAGCTCGCGAAGTACACCCGCGACGAGTCGTTCGACGAGATGCGGCACGCGGAGGTGCTCACCGACCGCATCCTGCTCCTGGACGGCCTGCCCAACTACCAGCGGCTGTTCCACGTCCGCGTCGGGCAGACGGTGCGGGAGATGTTCGAGGCGGACCGGCAGATCGAGGTCGAGGCCATCGACCGGCTGCGGCGCGGGGTGGAGGTCATGCGCGCCAAGGGCGACGTGACCTCGGCCAACATCTTCGAGGCGATCCTCGCCGACGAGGAGCACCACATCGACTACCTGGAGACCCAGCTCGACCTGATCGAGAAGCTGGGCGAGTCGCTGTACCTGTCGACGCTGATCGAGCAGTCCCAGCCGGACCCGTCAGGGCCGGGCACGGGCGGCTTCTCCACCCACTGAGACAGGCCGGTTCAGGCGGCCTCGGCGGCCACGCGCACGGGCGCGGGCTGGTTCGCCACGCCGGTCAGCGGCGACCTGCCCTGGTCGGCCAGTTCCCGGCGCGGGCAGCTGCCGCGGCCGAGAAGTGCCTGGATACGGCGCACACAGCCGCCGCAGTCGGTGCCCGCCTTGCAGGCGGAGGCGATCTGGCGGGGCGTGCAGGCGCCGTCCTCCGCATGTTGCTTGACCTGCTGCTCGGTGACGCCGAAGCAACTGCACACGTACACGCGGGTTCACCTCCCGACGGGGATCAGGGTCGTGCCGTACCGACCCTTGATCGGTGAGGCAAACCTAACCTTACCCGTCGCCGAGGTGGCGCAAAAGGTGAACGGGGCGCGGATCGTCTGTGATCCGCGCCCCACTCAACGCCCTGGTAACAGGCGCAGCGGCGCTGCTCCTGTTACTGGTCCCGGTACATCTCGGCGACGAGGAACGCCAGGTCCAGCGACTGGCTGCGGTTCAGCCGCGGGTCGCAGGCCGTCTCGTACCGCTGGTGGAGGTCGTCGACGAAGATCTCGTCGCCGCCGCCCACGCACTCGGTGACGTCGTCACCGGTCAGCTCCACGTGGATGCCGCCGGGGTGGGTGCCGAGCCCCTTGTGGACCTCGAAGAAGCCCTTGACCTCGTCGAGCACGTCGTCGAAGCGGCGGGTCTTGTGCCCGGAGGCCGCCTCGAAGGTGTTGCCGTGCATCGGGTCGGTCACCCAGGCCACGGTGGCGCCGGACGCGGTGACCTTCTCCACCAGCTCCGGCAGCCGGTCCCGGATCTTGTCGGCGCCCATCCGCACGATGAACGTCAGACGGCCGGGCTCCCGCTCGGGGTCGAGCCGCTCGATGTACTGGAGCGCCTCCTCGGCCGTCGTGTTCGGGCCGAGCTTGATGCCGATCGGGTTGCGGATCCGCGCCGCGAACTCGATGTGCGCGTGGTCCGGCTGCCGGGTGCGCTCACCGATCCACACCATGTGCGCGGAGACGTCGTAGAGCTGGCCGGTGCGGGAGTCGACGCGGGTCAGCGCGGACTCGTAGTCGAGCAGCAGCGCCTCGTGGGAGCTGAAGAACTCGACGGTCTTGAACTCCTCCGGGTCGGCCCCGCAGGCGTGCATGAAGTTCAGCGCGTTGTCGATCTCGCGCGCGAGCTGCTCGTAGCGCTGCCCGGAAGGGGACGACTTCACGAAGTCCTGGTTCCAGGCGTGCACCTGGCGCAGGTCGGCGTAGCCGCCGGTGGTGAAGGCGCGTACCAGGTTCAGCGTGGACGCCGACGCGTGGTACATCCGCTTCAGCCGCTCGGGGTCCGGGATCCGGGCCGCCTCGGTGAAGTCGAAGCCGTTGACCGAGTCGCCGCGGTACGACGGCAGGGTCACGCCGTCGCGGGTCTCGGTGGACTTGGAGCGCGGCTTGGAGTACTGGCCCGCGATCCGGCCGACCTTCACGACGGGCACGGAGGCGGCGTACGTCAGCACGGCGCCCATCTGGAGCAGGGTCTTGAGCTTGGCCCGGATCTGCTCGGCGCCCACGGCGTCGAACGACTCGGCGCAGTCGCCGCCCTGGAGGAGGAACGCCTCTCCCTTGGCGACGGCCGCCATCCGGGCGCGCAGCTGGTCGCACTCGCCCGCGAAGACCAGCGGGGGATACGACTCGAGGTCCGCGATCACTGCGCGCAGAGCCTCGGTGTCGGGGTACTCGGGCTGCTGCGCCGCGGGCAGGTCTCGCCAGGTGTTGCCAGCGGTGACGCTGGTCTTAGCGTTCACGGTCACGTCCCCCACATTACGTGGTCGGGTCGGGCGCCCCTCCCCGTGCTCAGCAAATGAGACGCGGGGTGACGACCCGAGGACATGGGGTAGGGTCCGTGCCATGTTCGCGCACTCGACCCAGAACTGGTGGTGGACCGCTCCTCCGGCGGCCCACTGACTCGCGCGCACACAGACTTCGCGAAGGCCGCCGAGAGGCGGCCTTCGGTGTTTTCCGGGGCCGTCCTCTCCTCGCCGACCTTCGCCGAACCTCGCCGAACCGAGAAGGAGCCCGGACCCATGAATCTGCTCGGCCTGCTGCACGACCCCCACCCGTTCGCCCTGCTGCGCCGCCGCACCCCGGGCCGCGACCACGACACCGTCGAGGTCCTCGTCGGCCCGGCCGTCACCCGCGAGCGGCTCTCCGACCTGCCCGACGAAGGGTTGGCGCTCATCCCGTTCCGGCAGATCCGCGAGCGCGGCTTCGACGTCCGCGACGACGGCACCCCCCTGACGGTCCTGGTCCCGGAGGAGACGTACGAACTCCCGCTCACCGAGGCGCTTGAGCAGCTCCCGGCACATGCCGTGCGCGTCGAGGGCGGCGGCTTCGACGTGTCCGACGCGGCGTACGAGGAGATCGTCGGGCGGGTGCTGCGGGACGAGATCGGCCGGGGTGAGGGCGCGAACTTCGTCATCCGGCGGACGTACGAGGGGGAGGTCCCCGGCTTCGGCAGAGAAGACGCCCTCGCGCTGTTCCGGCGGCTGCTCGAAGGCGAGCGGGGCGCGTACTGGACGTTCGTGGTGCACACCGGGGAGCGCACGCTGGTGGGCGCGAGCCCCGAGGTGCATGTGCGGATGGCGGGCGGCACGGTCGTGATGAACCCGATCAGCGGGACGTACCGGTACCCCGCCGGGGGGCCCACCCCGGAGCACCTGCTCTCCTTCCTCGCCGACGGCAAGGAGATCGAGGAGCTGTCGATGGTGGTGGACGAGGAGCTGAAGATGATGTGCACCGTCGGCGACAGGGGCGGTGTCGTCGTCGGGCCCCGGCTGAAGGAGATGGCGCACCTCGCGCACACCGAGTACGAGCTGCGCGGCAGGTCCACGCTGGACGTGCGGGAGGTGCTCAGGGAGACGATGTTCGCGGCGACGGTCACCGGGTCGCCGGTGCAGAACGCCTGCCGGGTCATCGAGCGGTACGAGCCCCTCGGGCGGGATGGCGTGGGGCGGGGCTATTACGCGGGGGCGCTGGCCCTGATCGGACGGGACTCCGGCGGGGCCCAGACCCTGGACTCCCCCATCCTGATCCGCACCGCCGACATCTCCGGCGACGGACGGCTGCGGGTCCCCGTAGGCGCCACGCTGGTGCGCGGCTCGGACCCGGCGGGCGAGGTGGCCGAGACGCACGCCAAGGCGGCCGGGGTGCTGGCGGCCCTGGGGGTACGGCCGTCGGGGCCGCGTGCGGAGGCGGTGCGGCCCCGGCTGGCCGAGGACCCCCGGGTGCGGGCCGCGCTGGACGGGCGCCGGGCCGCGCTGGCGCCGTTCTGGCTGCGGATGCAGGACCCCGCCGACGTGCTGGAGGGGCACGCCCTGGTCGTCGACGCGGAGGACACCTTCACGGCGATGCTCGCGCACGTCCTGCGCTCCGGCGGCCTTCAGGTGACCGTGCGCCGGTACGACGAGCCGGGGCTGCGGGAGGCGGTGCTCGGGCACGCGGGGCCGGTGGTGCTGGGCCCCGGGCCCGGTGACCCCTCCGACCTCGGCGACCCGAAGATGCGGTTCCTGCGGGAGCTGACCGCGGAGGTGGTCCGGGTCCACCGGCACGGCGTGCTCGGGGTGTGCCTCGGGCACGAGCTGATCGCGGCGGAGCTGGGCCTGGAGATCGTCCGCAAGCGGGTGCCGTACCAGGGAGCGCAGACGACGGTGGACCTGTTCGGACGGGAGGAGACCGTCGGCTTCTACAACAGCTTCGTCGCGGGCTGCGACGACGAGGCCGCCGCCGAGCTGGCCGCGCACGGCGTCGAGGTCAGCCGGAGCGCGGCCGGCGAGGTGCACGCGCTGCGCGGGCCCGGCTTCGCGAGCGTCCAGTTCCACCCCGAGTCGGTGCTGACGCTGAACGGCGCCGGGGTGGTGCGGGAGCTGGTCGGTCAGCTGCGCGGTACGAGCACGTTGCCCGAGCGGCGGCCCGCGCGGTAGTCGAGGACGTTCCCCACGGTGGCCTCGACGATCTGGCCGACGGCTTCCCGGGTGTAGTACGCCTGGTGGGACGTGACCAGCACGTTGGGGAAGGTGACGAGGCGGGCCAGGGTGTCGTCCTCGATGGCCTGGAGGGACTTGTCGAGGAAGAACAGGCCCGCCTCCGCCTCGTACACGTCGAGGCCGACGCCGGTGAAGCGGCCCGCGCGCAGCTCGGTGACGAGGGCGGCGGTGTCGATCAGGCCGCCGCGGCTGGAGTTGACCAGGATGGCGTCGTCCTTCATCGACTTCAGCGCGGCGGCGTCGATGAGGTGCTGGGTCTGCGGCATCAGCGGGACGTGCAGGGAGACGACGTCGGACTCGGCGAGGAGCCGCTCCTTGGGGACGTACTCCATGCCGAGGCCGACGCAGGCGGGGTTCCGCGCGACGTCCCAGCCGAGCAGCCTCATGCCGAAGCCGTGGGCGATCCGGGCGAACGCCTCGCCGATCTTGCCGGTGCCGAGGATCCCCGCGGTGCGGCCGTGCATGTCGCGGCCCATCAGACCGTCGAGGCGGAAGTCGAAGTCGCGGGTGCGGATGGAGGCGCGCACGACCCGGCGGTTGACGGCCATGGCGAGGGTCCAGGCGAACTCGGCGACGGAGTACGGCGAGTAGGACGACACCCGCGCGACCGTCATGGCGAGCCGCTCGGCCACGTCCAGGTTGATGTTGTTGAAGCCGGTGGAGCGCTGGGCGACCATCTGCGTGCCGCCCGCGGCGAGGGTCTGCAGGACCTGGTGGCCGAGGTCGCAGTTGACGCTGGTGCAGATGATCTCGTGCCCGGCGGCGATGGGCGCGGTGTCGGCGTTGAGGAAGACGTCCAGGCAGCGGACCTCGTGGTGTCCCTGGAAGGCCCGCTCGATCAGTGGCCTCTCGTCGGCCTGTACACCGAAAGCCAGGATCTCCACGAAAAACCCTCCCAGGGTCGGGGGTAACAAGCCGTACGGGGTAACGACCGTACCGTTGGTGCCGAATATACGATCTTCAGCCGAAGAACACGCTCACTTCCTCGTACAGTGCCGCGTCCACCGTCTTCAGCGGCGCCTTCGCCTCCGCCAGTGGCACCCGGACGACGTCCGTGCCGCGCAGGACGACCATCTGGCCGAAGGCGCCGTCCCGGACGCAGTCGATGGCGTGCAGTCCGAAGCGGGTGGCGAGCCAGCGGTCGAAGGCGCTGGGCGTGCCGCCGCGCTGGACGTGGCCGAGGACGGTGGTGCGGGCCTCCTTGCCGGTGCGCCGCTCGATCTCCCGGGCCAGCCACTCCCCGATCCCGGACAGCGGCACCGGCCCGGACGGGTCGGACTCGTCGTCGCCGCCGGGCATCGGGTCCCCGCCCACCGGGGCGGCGCCCTCCGCGACGACCACGATGGGGGCGTACGACGCCTTGAAGCGCGAGGTCACCCACGCGCACACCTGGTCCAGGTCGAAGGGGCGCTCGGGGGTGAGGATGACGTTGGCGCCGCCCGCGAGCCCCGAGCGGACCGCGACCCAGCCGGTGTGACGGCCCATCACCTCCACCACCAGCACCCGCATGTGGGACTCGGCGGTGGTGTGCAGCCGGTCGATGGCCTCGGTGGCGATGTTGACCGCCGTGTCGAAGCCGAAGGTCTGGTCGGTGGCGGGCAGGTCGTTCTCGACGGTCTTCGGCACGCCGACGCAGGGCACCCCGTACTCCTCGAAGAGCCGGGCGGCGGCCCCGAGGGTGTTGCGGCCGCCGATGGTGACCAGCGCGTCGATCTCGTGCTTGGCGAGGTTCTCCCGGATCCGGCGCACCCCCGTCCCGCCTCGCTGGAAGGGGTCGGCGCGCGAGGAGCCCAGGATGGTGCCGCCGCGGGGCAGGGTGCCGCGCACGGCGGGGATGTCGAGGCGGACCACGTCGCCCTCCAGGGGGCCGCGCCAGCCGTCCCGGAAGCCGACCAGTTCGTAGCCGTACTCCTGCACTCCCTTGCGGACGATGCCGCGGATGACGGCGTTGATGCCGGGGCAGTCGCCGCCTCCGGTCAGTACTCCGACGCGCATGGGGTGTCCCTTCGCCGCGTTCGCGTACGCCCCACGCTACCCGCGCTACTCCTCGTCGAGGCCGCGCTCTATGGCGTACCTGACCAGTTCGACGCGGTTGTGCAGCTGGAGCTTGCCGAGGGTGTTCTGGACGTGGTTCTGGACGGTGCGGTGGGAGATGACCAGCCGCTCGGCGATCTGCTTGTAGCTCAGGCCCTTGGCGACCAGCCGCAGCACCTCGGTCTCGCGTTCGGTGAGGCGGGGCGCGTCGGGCTCGCCGGTGTCCGGGGCGGGCGCGGGCTCGGCGGCGAGGCGGCGGTACTCTCCGAGGACCAGGCCCGCGAGACCGGGCGTGAACACCGGGTCGCCGACGGCGGTACGGCGCACCGCGTCCAGGAGTTCCGCGGTGGACGCCGACTTCACCAGGTAGCCGGTCGCGCCGGACTTCACCGCCTCCAGGACGTCGGCGTGCTCCCCGCTCGCGGACAGCACCAGCACCCGCAGCGCGGGGTCGGCGGCGACCAGCTCCTTGCAGACCTGGACGCCCGGCTTGGCGGGCAGGTTCAGGTCGAGCACCAGCACGTCCGGCGCGGCGGCCTTGGCGCGGCGCACCGCCTGCTCGCCGTCGCCCGCGGTGGCCACCACGTCGAGACCGGCCTCGGCCAGGTCCCGGGCGACGGCGTCGCGCCACATCGGGTGGTCGTCGACCACCATGACCCGGATCGGGCCCCCCTGCTCACTCATCGTGTCCCCGCCTTCCCCGTACGGTCTGGTCGTCCTTCGGCACCTTCAGCTCCACCTCGGTGCCCTGTCCCGGCACCGACACCAGCTCGGCGGTGCCGCCGATGTCCCGCAGCCGCCCCCGGATCGACAGGGCCACCCCGAGCCGCCCCTCGCCCTCCGCCTGCGCGAGCCGTCCCTCGGGGATGCCGGGGCCGTCGTCGCGTACGGTCACGATCACCTCGTCGGGTTCGTCCTCGACGAGGATCCACGCGCGGGCGTCCTCCCCGGCGTGCCTGCGGACGTTGTCCAGCGCCGCCCCGACGGCCGCGGCCAGCTCGGTCGCGGCGGCCGACGGCAGCGGCACCGGCGAGCCGGGCTGGGCGAGGCTGACCCGGGCCCCGGCGAACGGCGTGAGCAGGGTGCGCAGGTCGACGGGGCCGCCGTCCGCCCGGGGGTCCCCGGCGCGGGGTGGCGGGAGGACCGCGTCCGCCGGGCGCAGGCCGCCGGAGACCAGGGTGCGCAGCGCCACCTCCTGCTCGCCGGCCAGCCGGCCCAGCTCGGCCGCCTCGCCGCCGATGACCGCGCCGCGGCGCTGCACCATCGCCAGGACCTGGAGGACGCTGTCGTGGATGTCCCGGGCGAGCCGCTCGCGCTCCCGGGTCGCGGCCTCGATCTCCAGGGCGCGGGCGAGGGTGCGCTCGGAGGCGCGGGCGACCTCGACGACGTACCCGATGGCGATGGAGGCGACCCAGACCAGGATCACGGCGTGCACGGTGTCCCGGGTCGGGGAGCCGCGGTGCAGCAGGTTGGCGGCGGCCACCAGCGTGGAGGCGAAGGCCGCCCACCGCCAGCCGCCCTTGAGGGCGAACGCCAGCACGCTGCCCGCCGTCCATATCGACGGCAGCGTCGCGTTGCCCGCGTCGATGCGCTCGACGGAGTCGGCGACCCGGGTCAGCAGGATGCCGGCCAGGGCGATGGCCAGGTCCACGGTGAGGAACCGCTTGGTGCAGCTGGCCGCGTTCGCCACCCGGGGCAGGGTGGCCAGCGTCCACACGCCGAGGACGGCGAAGTAGGCGACGGCGACCCAGGGGCGCGCGAAGTCCTCGTAGGCGCTGAGGAAGAGACCGAGCGCGTACAGCATGGTCAGCACCCGGTATCCCGCCAGCGCGCGCCACAGCGGCTGCTCCACCGACATCTTCATGACCCGCTCACGCCCGGCCACGTCCCCCACTCCCTGTGTCCCCACCCGAAGCCCCGGCTCGACGCTACCCGGCCCGGTCGGTCCCGTCGGCCTGCTTCTCCTTCTCCGCCTGTTCCCTCTCGGCCTGCGCCCCCGCGGCCTTCGCCGCCTTCGCGGCCTCCTTCTCGGCCTTCGCCTCCTCGGCGAGCTGCCGTTTGGCGGCGGTGGCGTACATGTCGACGTACTCCTGGCCGGAGAGCTTCATGATCTCGTACATGACCTCGTCGGTCACCGCGCGCAGCACGAAGCGGTCGTGTTCCATGCCCTGGTAGCGGCGGAAGTCCAGTGGCTCGCCGATGCGGATGCCGGGCCGCATCAGCTTGGGCACCACCTGGCCGGGCGGCTGGATCTTCTCGGTGTCGATCATGGCCACCGGCAGCACCGGGGCGCCGGTGGCGAGCGCCACGCGCGCGAGGCCGCCGGGCTTGCCGCGGTAGAGGCGGCCGTCGGGCGAGCGGGTGCCCTCGGGGTAGATCCCGAACAGCTCGCCGCGCTCCAGCACCCCGATGCCGCTCTTCACGGCGGCCTCGCCCGCGCCGCGCGCCCCGGAGCGGTCGACGGGGAGCTGGCCGACGCCCTTGAAGAACGCGGCGGTCATCCGGCCCTTCACCCCGGGCGTGGTGAAGTACTCGGCCTTGGCGATGAAGGTGACCTTCCGGTCGAGCACCGCGGGCAGGAAGAACGAGTCCGAGAAGGACAGGTGGTTGGAGGCGAGGATCGCGGGGCCCTCGGCGGGAACGTTCTCCAGGCCCTCCACCCAGGGTCTGAAGACGAGCTTCAGCGGACCCCCGATGGACACCTTCATCGCGCCGTACAACAACCGAGTGCCTCCTGTGTCTGTCGGACAGACCTTAACCCGGAGTGCGCCCCACGGGGCCTGCGGCCCTGGTCGGTGTCAGTGCGGTCGCGTACGGTGAAGCACACCACCCGGAATCGTTCACGCCCCTCTCATGAACAGGAGACCGAAGGTGCCGGTCCTTCCTGGAGCCGAGCCGTACCGCCGTGAAGGCGGGGAGGTCGGCGTCCTGCTCTGCCACGGCTTCACCGGTTCCCCGCAGTCACTGCGCCCGTGGGCGGAGTTCCTCGCCGGGCACGGGCTGACCGTGTCCCTGCCCCTGCTGCCCGGCCACGGCACCCGCTGGGAGGACATGCAGCTCACCGGCTGGCAGGACTGGTACGCGGAGGTGGACCGCGAGCTGCGCGCCCTCAGCGCCCGCTGCGCCCAGGTGTTCGTGTGCGGTCTGTCCATGGGCGGCGCCCTCGCGCTGCGGCTGGCGGCCAGGCACGGCGACGCGGTCAGCGGCGTGGTGGTCGTCAACCCGGCGAACAAGGTGCACGGCCTGTCCGCGTACGCCCTGCCCGTGGCCCGGCACCTGGTCCGCAGCACCCGGGGCATCGCCAGCGACATCGCCAAGCCGGGCAGCGTGGAGATCGGCTACGACCGGGTGCCGCTGCACGCCGCGCACTCCCTGCGGAACTTCTTCCGGCGGGTGGACGGCGAGCTGCCGCAGGTCACCCAGCCGTTGCTGCTGCTGCACAGCCCGCAGGACCACGTGGTGCCGCCCGCCGACTCCGCGCGCATCCTCAGCCGGGTGTCGTCCACGGACGTCAGGGAGATCCTGCTGGAACAGAGCTACCACGTCGCGACGTTGGACCACGACGCGGACCGGATCCAGGAGGAGAGCCTCGCGTTCATCGGCCGGCTCGCACCCGGTGTCGGCAAGGAAGGGACGGCCGCAGGTGGCTGAGCACGACTCCGACCGCGAGGACCTTGAGGGTCCCGAGCCGGACGAGCGTGGGGTCCCGTTCGACGAGCAGGCCGCGTGGGCCGCGATCGTCGCCGCGTACGGCGACGAGCCGCCGGACCCGCCGGGCGCGAAGCCGTTCAAGTCCGTGGAGGACCTGGCGCTCCTGGAGGCCGAGCCGAACGGCGCGGACGCGGAGGACCCGGAGCCCGGCGACACCAAGACGCAGGACCGCCCGGCGCCGCCGCTGGGCGGTTCGGTGACCTTCGCGCCGGGGGTGGGCACCGGTTCCGGACCGCGGGACTACTCGGTGGCCGAGCCGTCCGACGACGACCTCGACCAGGACGACGAGGGCCACTTCGTACCGCCCGAGCCGCCGCCGCTGCCCGCCGCCGACGTGACCGCCAAGTTCGCCTGGCTCGCGGTGCTCGGCGGTCCGCTGCTGCTGTTGCTGGCGGTGCTGCTGGGCTGGGAGATGACCTGGTGGCTGACGACGGTCTGCATCGGCGGGTTCCTGGGCGGTTTCGCCACGCTGGTGATGCGGATGCGGACGGATGACGACGGCGACGACCCCGGCCGGGGAGCGGTGGTCTAACCCACCGGATGGGCGGCGGGCACTCTGAGGGCGGCCAGGACCGGCAGGTGGTCGGTGGCCGCCCTCAGGTCCGCTGCGGAGACGCCCGGGTGGCCGAGGGGCACCCCGCAGCCGAGGACCTCGACGCCCTTGCTGGCGAAGACCGCGTCGACGCGCCGGTGGGCGCCGGTGGCGGGGAAGGTGTGCTCGGCGCCCCAGGGAGCGGCGGTCCGGCAGTCCTGGAGGCTGTCCGCCAGCCGCCGGAAGGTGGGGCCGCCGGGGCGTTCGTTGAGGTCGCCGCCCACGACGACGTGTTCGGTGCCCAGCGCGGCGACCCGGTCGAGCAGCATCCCGCCCTGCTCGTAGCGCTCGTCGCGCTGGAGCGAGAGGTGGCAGCTGACGACGCCGAGCCGGGCGCCGCCGAAGCGGACGACGGCGGTGGCGAGGCCACGGCGGTGCTCACCGGGGGTGAGCGGCAGCAGGACGTCCTCGGTGCGCTCGACGGTGGCACGCAGCCCGCACAGCAGCGCGGGTCCGGCCGCCGTGCCGCCGCCGGAGAGGATCACCAGCCCGGAGGCGGAGGCCAGCCGGGCGAGCTTCTTGCGCCAGCGGAAGAACCGGGGGGCCTCCTGGACGAGGACCAGGTCGGGGGCGCAGGCGGTGATCACCCGGGCGAGGGCGGCGGGGTCGTCGCGCAGCGAGCGGATGTTGTAGCTCAGGACGCGGAGGACGGCGGAGCCGTCGGGCTCGGTGGTGGAGGTGGGGAGCGGCGCCATGGTGATCGAGAGTACGCCTCAGGGGGTGGGGCGCGGGGTGCGTTGGCGAGCGACGGTGCGTCGTGGCTCTTCGCGCAGTTCCCCGCGCCCCTTGCAGGTGGGGCAGCGCCCCCCTGCTTCACATGATCGGGTCAGGCTCCCTCGCCAGGTCGGCGGCGCCTACCAGGCCCGCCTTGTTGCCGAGTTGGGCGGCGATCACGTCGGCCACGGGGCGCCAGTTGCCGCCGACGAGCCAGCGCTTGTACGACTTGCGGATGGGGTCGAGGACCAGGTCACCCTCGTCGGAGAGGCCGCCGCCGACGATGAACGCCGAGGGGTCGAAGAGGGAGGCGAGGTCGGCCAGGCCCGCACCGGCCCAGCGGGCCAGCTCGCGGTAGGAGTCGACGGCGACCGGGTCGCCCTGGCGGGCGGCCATGGAGATGTGCTTGCCCTCGATGCCGTCGGGGGTGCCGTCGCCGAGGGCGAGCAGCGCCCCGGCGCGCTCCGGGGTGGCGTTGGCGCGCTGCTTGGCGTACCGCACCAGGGCGCGCCCGGAGGCGTACTGCTCCCAGCAGCCCTGGGAGCCGCAGCCGCACAGCAGGCCGTCCGGGACCATGCGGATGTGGCCGAACTCGGCGGCCACGCCGAAGTGTCCGCGGCGCAGCTTGTTGCCGATGATGATGCCGCCGCCGAGGCCGGTGCCGAGTGTGATGCAGATGACGTTGCGGTGACCCTTGCCGCCGCCGAACTTGTACTCGCCCCAGGCCGCGGCGTTGGCGTCGTTCTCGACGACGACGGGGAGACCGACGCGGGCCTCGACCTTCTCCTTGAGCGGCTCGTTGCGCCAGTGGATGTTGGGCGCGAAGTAGACCGTCGAACGCTGCCGGTTGACGTATCCGGCGGCGCCGATGCCCACGCCGACGATCTCGTGCCCGGCACGCGCGCCTTCCACCGCCGAGGCGATGGCGTCCACGATGGCCTCGGCTGTGGTGGGGGTCGGCACCTTGAAGGTCGAGAGGATGTTGCCTTCCTCGTCGACCACGCCGGCCGCGATCTTCGTGCCGCCGATGTCGACGCCGATGGTGAGTCCCATGAATCCCTCAGTTCCGGTCGAGCCCCGCTACGGCCAACCGTACCCGAGCTGAGGGTCAGTCCAAGTCGATGCGGTGCCCCGGACCGCTGCCCTCGTCGGGGTCGCGGGGGTCGCCGGGGTCCTGGTCGAGGTCGCCGCCGAGGTCCTCGCGGAAGTCCTTGGCGCCGGTGGTCCAGCGGCTCTCCTGGGCCTGTACCGCGGAGCGGTAGGCGGCGAGCAGTTCCTGACCGGCGGTGGCGAGGTGGTCGAAGACGTCCGGGTTGCGCTCGATGACGGGCTCGACGGCGGCCTTGGCCTGCTCGACGACCTGCCGCACCACCTGCTGGGCGGCGGATCCGGCGACCGCGCCGAGCAGCGGGGACTGGAGGCCGGACAGCTTGTCCGCGACGGTGTCGACGAGCTTGCGCAGCTCCTCGGCGGCGGATCCGGGGGGCTGGCCGTACGCGGTCCGGCGGCGGGCCTTCTCCGCCTCCAGGTCCTCGGCGCAGGCGGTCGCCCAGGCGTCGGCGTCGGTCGGGCGACGGACCTCGTCGGCCGCCTCCTCGCCCGCGGCGTCGGAGGTGGGGCGCTCTTCGCTCATGGCGGGCTCCTGACTACGGTTCGTCCCTACGACGTTACCCGACCGGGTACGGCGGATTCACCGTCCCGTGGGCCAGAGTCCGGGGTCGGGGGTGAACCGGATGCGCAACTCGCCGTCGCGCAACCCGGCGCCCGAGACGGTGCACCGGCGCAGCGCGGAGGGCAGCGGCACGATCCGCCGGAACGGACCGGCGGTGACGACGAGTTCATCCCCGCGCCGGACCAGGTCGAGGTCCTCGCGGACGGCGCCGGGCAGCGGGATGTGCCAGACGAGCACCCCGTCGTCGGCGAGCCGGTCGGCGACGTGCCACTCGGCCGGGGGGCCGCTGTGGGCCGTGGGGGCGGTGGGCACGGCGAGGTCGGCGAGGTCGTCGGCACCACGGGGGTCACGGCCGAGATGGTGCACGCTCCGGACGTCGTACGACTCCCGCCACTCGTCCACCGCCTTGCGCTGCTGCGCGACGACCCCGGCGAGCCGGGTGTCCGCGGTGGGCTCCGGGAAGACCCGGTTGGCGACCAGCACGTCCGTGCGCAGCCCGCGCAGGGCGAGGCCGAGGGTGGTGACGCGTACGGCGTCCAGTCCGGCCGGCGAGGGTTCGGCGACCAGGCGTACGACGGTGTCGCGGTCGGCGAGGACGGCCTCGGTGGCGGCCAGCTCCACGTCCCAGCGGGCCGCCTTCTCGTACAGCCACTCCGCGGGCATGGGCACGCCCGCGAGACGGCCGAGGAGGGGGCGCAGGGCGCGGGCGGCCCGCCGCTCGGGCGGGAGCAGGCGGCGCAGGTAGCGGCGGAGTTCCTCGGGGAGGCCGAGCAGGGCGACGGCGTGCGGGGCGGGGGGCAGGTCGACGACGAGGAGGTCGTGCGCGTCGGCGGCGAGCGCGGCGTCGCGCAGGGCGCGCAGCAGGGCGAGTTCGGCGGCGCCGGGGAGCGGGGTCAGCTCCTCGGGGTCGAGGCGGGCGGCGCCGAGGAGGTCGAGGGCGGTGGTGGCGCGGTCCTGGAGCGCGGTGAGGTCGGCGCGGAAGGCGGTGGCGGGGTCGGGTCGCCAGGCGGTGAGGCCGGGGGCCGCCGCGGTGGGCCTGGGGCCCGTGGGGGTGCCGAGCGCGGCGCCGAGGGTGTCGGCGGGGTCGGCGCTGAGGACGAGGGTGCGGGTGCCCTGCCTGGCGGCGGCCAGGGCGGTGGCGGCGGCGACGGTGGTACGGCCGGCTCCGCCGGGGCCGGTGATCAGGAGGGTGCGCATGGGGTGACCGTAGCCCCTTGTCGACCGAGGTGGGTCAGACCGCTCGGCGCTGTGAGGTGCCGCTTCTCCAGGTCGGGAGCCGCCCCACGGTCCGACCGCCCGCGGCGGTGCCGGAGCCGGAGGGCGGACCCCTACTGGGCCGACTCCACGCGCTTCTTCAGGCCCGCCAGGGCCCGGTCGATGATGACCTTCTCCGCCTTGCGCTTGATCATGCCGAGCATGGGGATCTTGACGTCGACGGTGAGGCGGTAGGTGACCTCCGTCGAGGACGGGCCCTGCGGCTTCAGCAGGTACGTGCCGTCCAGGGAGCGCAGCATCTGGGACCTGACCAGCGTCCAGGAGACCTCGTTCGCGCCGCTCCAGGTGTACGCCAGCGTCTGGTCGTCCTTGATCGCCCCCGCGTCCATGACGAGCCGCACCTGCTCCGCCCGCCCCTGCGCGTCCGTGGCGAGGACCTCCGCCTCCTTCACCTCTCCCGTCCAGTCCGGGTACCGGGCGAAGTCGGCGATCACGCCCATGACCTCGGCCGCGGGGGCCTCGATCGTGATGCTAGAGCTGGTGTGTTCCGCCATCGCCGTGGCTCCTCCAGTTACGGTCCGGTGCGGGAGGGTGCCAGGCTACCGCGCGGCGCGGGGCCCGACCGCACCCCGCTCACCACCGGGCCCTCACCACCGCAGCGCGAACGGCCGCCCCGTCCCCGCGAAGTGCCCCACGTTCACGCACTCCGTCGAGCCGATCCGCATCCGCCGCACCAGCGGCTGGTGGACGTGCCCGAAGAGCGCGTACCGCGGCCGGGTCCGGCGGATGGCGTCCAGCAGCGCCCGGCTCCCCCGCTCGAAACGCCGCGCCACGGTGTCGTAGACCAACTCCGGGACCTCCGGCGGTATGTGGGTGCACAGCACGTCCACCTCCCCGACCGCGGCCACCTTCGCCGCGTACTCCTCGTCGCTGATCTCGTACGGCGTGCGCATCGGCGTCCGCAGCCCGCCGCCGACGAAGCCGAAGACCCGCCCGCCGATCTCCACCCGCTCCCCGTCGAGCACGGTCACGCCGGGCCCGGCGTACTCCCGGAACAGGGGCGGCATGTCGACGTTGCCGTAGGTGGCGTACGTGGGAGTGGGGAACGCCGAGAACAGCTCCGCGTACTGTTTGCGCACCGCCCGTTCGATCACCGCCGCCCGGTCCTCGCCGACGCCCGCCCACAGCCGGGCGCCGAACTCGCGGGCCTCCTCGAAGCGGCGCTCGGTGCGCAGCGCGACGATCCGGTGGGCGTTCTCGGCGCCGAACAGGTCGGGGAAGATGCCCCGGGAGTGGTCGGCGTAGTCGAGGAACAGGATCAGGTCGCCCAGGCAGACCAGGGCGTCGGCGCCCTCCCCGGCACGGGCCAGGTCGCGCGCGTTGCCGTGCACGTCGCTGACCACGTGGATGCGCGTACCACCGTCACCGGCTGGTGTGAGTGCCATGGCGATCAAGCGTAAGCGTTGCGCGGCGGAGGTGAACAGGGGCGGCCGGACCTGCGCAGACTCGCCAGTGCGGAAATCCGTGGACTACTGTGCGCGCAGGAACACCAACGGGAACACCCACGCGTGTGACGCAGCGAACATCTCGCCGGGACCCCCTGTCCCAGAAGCCATACCGGCGGGTAACGTCCGGGCAGTCCAGTCGTGCTCAGGAATTCAACATCCGAAGCCCCGAGCACCCGCCCGAGCCTTGGACCGCACCGTCGCAGCACACGACGTCGTGGCGCCGGCGCCCTATGAGGAGCAGCAGTCTTGCGCGAGTTCAGCCTTCCGGCTTTGTACGAGGTCCCCGCGGACGGCAACCTGACCGACATCGTCCGCAGAAACGCCGCGCAGCACCCGGACGTCGCCGTCATCGCCCGCAAGGTGGACGGCGCCTGGCAGGACGTGACCGCCGTCGACTTCCTCGCCGAGGTGCGCGCCGCGGCCAAGGGCCTCATCGCCTCGGGCGTACAGCCGGGCGACCGCGTCGCGCTGATGTCCCGCACCCGGTACGAGTGGACGCTGCTCGACTTCGCGATCTGGAGCGCGGGCGCGATCACCGTACCGGTCTACGAGACCAGCTCGCCGGAGCAGGTGCAGTGGATCCTCAGCGACTCGGGCGCGACGGCGTGCGTCGTGGAGCAGGACCACCACACGGCCACCGTGGAGTCGGTGCGGGACCGGCTGCCCGAGCTGAAGCACCTGTGGCAGATCGACGGCGGCGGGATCGCCGAACTGACCCGCTCCGGACAGGACGTCAGCGACGCGACCGTCGAGGAGCGCAGCTCGCGGGCGAAGGCCGACGACCCGGCGACGATCGTCTACACCTCCGGCACCACGGGCCGCCCCAAGGGCTGTGTGCTCACCCACCGCAACTTCTTCGCGGACTGCGGCAACGTCGTCGAGCGGCTGCGCCCGCTGTTCCGCACCGGCGAGTGCAGCGTGCTGCTGTTCCTGCCGCTCGCCCATGTCTTCGGGCGCATGGTGCAGATCGCGCCGATGATGGCGCCGATCAAGCTGGGCTGCGTCCCGGACATCAAGAACCTCACCGACGAACTCGCCGCGTTCCGGCCGACGCTGATCCTCGGGGTGCCGCGGGTCTTCGAGAAGGTCTACAACTCGGCGCGGGCGAAGGCGCAGGCGGACGGCAAGGGCCGGATCTTCGACAAGGCCGCGGACACCGCGATCCTCTACAGCCGCGCGCTCGACGCCCCGTCCGGGCCGTCCCTCGGCCTGAGGATCAAGCACAGGGTGTTCGACAAGCTCGTCTACAGCAAGCTGCGCGCGGTGCTCGGCGGCAAGGGCGAGTACGCCATCTCCGGCGGCGCCCCGCTCGGTGAGCGGCTCGGGCACTTCTTCCGCGGCATCGGCTTCACCGTCCTCGAGGGCTACGGCCTCACCGAGACCAGCGCGCCCACCGCGTTCAACCCGTGGGACCGGCAGAAGATCGGCACGGTCGGCCAGCCGCTGCCCGGTTCGGTGGTGCGGATCGCCGACGACGGCGAGGTGCTGCTGCACGGCGAGCACATCTTCAAGGAGTACTGGAACAACCCGCAGGCCACCGCGGAGGCGCTGGCGGACAACTGGTTCCACTCCGGCGACATCGGCACCCTCGACGAGGACGGCTATCTGCGCATCACCGGCCGGAAGAAGGAGATCCTGGTGACGGCGGGCGGCAAGAACGTCGCCCCGGCCGTGATCGAGGACCGGATCCGGGCGCACGCGCTGGTCGCGGAGTGCATGGTGGTCGGCGACGGGCGGCCGTTCGTCGGCGCGCTGATCACCCTGGACGAGGAGTTCCTGGGCCGCTGGGCGGCCGAGCACGGCAAACCGGCGGATGCCACCGCGGTCTCCCTGCGCGATGACGCGGACCTGCTGGCGGCGGTGCAGTCGGCGGTCGACGACGGCAACGCGGCGGTGTCGAAGGCGGAGTCGGTGCGCAGGTTCCGGATCCTGGACGCCCAGTTCACGGAGGACTCCGGCCACCTCACGCCGTCGCTGAAGCTGAAGCGGAACGTGGTGGCGAAGGACTTCGCCGCCGACATCGAGGCGATCTACCAGAAGTAGGGGCGCCCGCGGACGGCGGGGCGGCCAGGCAGACCTCAGACGACGTAGCGGACGCGAGCGGCTGTCACCGCAGCAACGCCTCCAACCGCTCCGCCAGCAGCTCCCACCGCCACCGCTCCTCCACCCACCGCCGACCCCGCTCCCCCATGCGGCGGCGCAGCGCCTCGTCGCCGAGGAGGGTGGTGATCCGGTCGGCGGTGTCCTCCGCCGAGCCGCCGCGCACCACCCAGCCGGTCTCCCCGTCGAGCACGGCGTCGGGGGCACCGCCGGAGTCCCCGGCGATGACGGGCAGCCCGGTCGCGGACGCCTCCAGGTAGACGATGCCGAGCCCCTCGACGTCCAGTCCCCCGCGCCGGGTCCGGCACGGCATGGCGAACACGTCCCCGGCGCCGAAGTGCGCGGGCAGCTCCGCCCAGGGCACCGCCCCGGTGAAGCGCACCGACTCCAGGACGCCGGTCTCGGCCGCGAGCCGCCGCAACTGGGCCTCGTAGGGCCCGCCGCCGACGACCAGCAGCACGGTGTCGGGATGGGCGGCGAGGATCCGCGGCAGGGCGAGGATGAGGGTGTCCTGGCCCTTGCGCGGCACCAGCCGGGAGACGCACACCACCACCGGCCGGTCACTGAGCCCGAGCCGGGCGCGCACCTCGGCGCCGCCCGAGCCGGGGTGGAAGGTCTTCTCGTCGACGCCGGGCGGCAGTTGCACCATCCGGGCCGCCGCCTCGGCGCCCAGCGCCCCGGCGATCCGGGAGCGCGTGTACTCGCCGAGGTAGGTGAGGGTGTCGGTGGACTCGCCGATCCGCCGCAACAGGCTACGCGCGACGGGCAGTTGGGCCCACCCCGCCTCGTGCCCGTGGGTGGTGGCCACCAGCCGCTCCGCCCCGGCCCGGCGCAGTGCGGGCGCCATCAGGCCGAGCGGCGCCGCCGCCCCGAACCACACCGCCGTACAGCCGTGTTCCCGCAGCAGCTCCACCGCGCGCCGGGTGACGGCGGGCACCGGCAGCAGCATCGTCGTACGGTCGCGGACGACGGTGAAGGGCTGCTCCGCGTCGAAGGCGGCGGTGGCCTCGACGCCCTCGCGGGTGCGCTTCCAGGTGGAGGCGTAGACGACGATCCGCCCGGGGTCCAGGCGGAGCGCCATGTTGTGCAGGAACGCCTGGATGCCGCCCGGGCGGGGCGGGAAGTCGTTGGTGACGATCAGGGTCTTGCGCATCGACGCCGACCTTACCCAACGTAGACTCGCTGCCCGGCACGACCGCGCGGCACGGACCGGACGGGCCGGACGGGGCAGGCGGACAGAACGGGCAGGGCTCAGGTGGACGACACGGACATGCCGGACATGCGGCGGCGCACCCTGGGGTGGCTGGCCGCGATCTGGGTGCCGACCCGGCTGCTGCTGCTCCTCCTCGTCTTCAAGGTGTTCGTCTTCCCCGGCCCGGACGTCACCAGCGACGTCTCGGGGATCTACCACGACTGGTACGAGGTGCTGCGCGGCGGAACGTTCCCGCTGGACGACGTCACCTGGCAGTACCCGCCCGCCGCCGCCCTCGCGATCCTCTCCCCCGGAGCGCTGCCGTTCCTCGGGTACACGGAGGCCTTCTTCGTCCTGGTCTGCCTCACCGACCTGGCCGTGCTGGCGATGCTCGCGTACACCGGCACCCGGCCCGGCCGGTCGGCGCGGGGCGCCTGGGTGTGGGTGGCGGGCGTGCCGCTGCTCGGTCCGACGGTGTACGCGCGCTACGACGTGATGGTGACCGCGGTGGCGGTGGCCGCGCTGCTCGCGGGGGCCCGGCGGCCCCGGGTGCTGGGCGCGCTGGCGGCGTTCGGGGCGCTGTTGAAGGTGTGGCCCGCGATGCTGCTGGTGGGGGTGGTGAAGCGGCGGGCGTGGGTGGCGGCCGGGGTGACGGCGGCGGTGGTGTCGGCGGGGTTCGCGCTGGCGATGCCGGGCGCGTTCGCGTTCCTGACCTTCCAGCGGGACCGCGGCACCGAGGTCGAGTCGCTGGGCGCGCTGGTCTTCCACGTGGCCCGGCACCACGGCTGGGACGGCCAGGTCCTGCTGCACTACGGCTCGGTGGAGTTCCTCGGCCCGCATGTGTCGACGGTGAGCACGGTGGCGCTGACGCTGACCGGGATGGCGATCGGCTGGCTGCTGATGTGGCGGATGCTGGCGGTGCGGTTCCTGCCGCACACCGCGGCGGACGCGGCGTTCACGGCGGTGCTGCTGTTCACCGTCACCAGCCGGGTGATCAGCCCCCAGTACCTGGTGTGGCTGGTCGGTCTGGCCGCGGTCTGCCTGGGCTTCCCGGCGAGCACGATGCGCCGCCCCGCGGTGCTGGTGCTGGCCGGGTGCCTGGTGACGACGCTGGAGTTCCCGCTGTGGTTCGCCCATGTCGTCGCCAGCGACGCGCTCGGCGTGACGCTGCTGTTCGTCCGCAACGGCCTGCTGGTGCTGGCCACCGTCGCCGCGGCCCGCGAGCTGTGGCGCACCACGACCCGCCCGGACCCGGCCGAGCCGGTGCTGCCGGTCAGCCGAACTGAAGCCGCAGATACTCCCGCCACCGCTCGGTGAACTCCCCGGCCGTGACGTCGAGTACCTCGGCCAGCGCCCCCTCGACCGCGCCCGCCCGCTCCTCGTGGGCGCCGACGGCCCGGTAGAAGGCGCGCAGCCGCTCCTCGCCCCACCGCTCCGCGATCAGCTTGCAGGCCAGCCAGCCGCCCTCGTAGGCCGCGGCGAGGGCGGCGGCATCGCCGGTGAACGCGAAGTCCTCGTCGGTGGGGAGGTCCTCGGGGCCCTCGCCCGCGACGACGGCGCGGGCCAGTTCCGGCGCGGCCTCGGCGGGGGTGCGGCCGGTGCCGCGGTACCCGGCCCAGTCGGCGTACCCCTCGGACAGCCACAGCGGGGTGGCGGCGTTGGTGTGGGCGCGGGTGGCGACGTGGGTGGCCTCGTGGGTGAGGACGACCTGCCGGCCGACGTCGCCGAGGACGCCGTACGCGTCGGGGTTGACGATGATCCGGTCGGCCGCCGCGCGGGCCGGGGCGCCGACCTCGCCGGTGGTGACGGCGGCGATGCCGCGGTAGGCGGAGGCGGGCGAGCCGAGCAGCGCCGCCATGTCCTGGAGGGACTCGGGGACGACCACGACGACGCGTCCGCTCCACTGGCCGCCCCAGGCCGAGGTCACCGCGGGGACGGCGCGGTCCGCGAGCCCGGCGTAGTCGCGCAGGTCCCGCTTCGGGTGTCCGACGCCGAGCACGAGGGAGCGCTCACCGTGTACGACGCTCACCGGGCCCTGGTCCCAGGGCTGCACGGCGGACTCCGGGGCGGGCCGGTCGGAGACGACGTCCCACTGCCCGCCGGAGTCGCGGGCCAGGGTCAGCGCCCGGCCCGCGACGACCGGCGCGGTGTCGTAGCCGTCGACGCGGTAGCGCAGCCGGGCGTCGGCGGTGGCCCGGTCGCCGGTCAGCCGCAGCCCGGTCAGCTCGTAGGACCAGGCGGCCAGCGGCACCGCGCGCAGGTTCCCGAACCCGGCCGTGCTGCCGGTGCCGCGGTACGCCGCCAGGTCCCGGTCGAGCACGGCGGCGGCCCGCCGGTCCAGGAGCCGCCGTACGTCCGCCTCCGCGCGGTCGGTCGCGGAGCCGCCCCCGCACCCCGTCAGCGACACGAGCAGCGCGCAGACCGCCACCACCACGGATATCGGCGCCCTCGCCCTCGGCGCCCGCCCTCGACCAGCCACCTTTCCGATCGTACGGTGGTCGGCGCGGAACCTGGCGTGGGTGTCCGGTCAGATCCTGGTGACGGTGGCGCCCGGGATCATGCCGACCGGGTCGTAGCGCACCGGGGCGCCCGGGTAGGGGGCGTGGATCACCTGGCCGTTGCCCATGTACATCCCGACGTGGCTGGCGTCGGAGTGGTAGGTGACCAGGTCGCCGGGCTGGGCCTGGGAGAGCGGCACGTGCCGTCCGGCGTACCGCTGGCCCTGCGAGGTGCGCGGCAGGGCGACCCCGGCCTGGGCGTACGACCACTGCGTCAGGCCCGAGCAGTCGAAGCCGCGGGGCCCGGCGGCGCCCCACACGTACGGCTTGCCGAGCGCGGAGCGGGCGGCGGCGACCGCGGCGGCGGCGCGCGCGGAGGGCGCCGCGACGGCGCCGGGGGCGGGCAGGTCGGCGCGGCCGGAGCGGGAGGCGCGGTCGTAGGCGGCGCGGTCGTCGGCCGTGAGGGAGTTGAGCAGCTGCCGGGCCCTGGCGAGTTTCCGTTCCACGGTGCGCTTGTGGGCGGCGACCGCCGTGCGGCTCTTCTCCAGTTCGCCGAGTTTGCGGGTGGCCTCCGCGCGGTCCTGGGCGAGTTCGCGCATGGCTTCCCGGAGGTCGGTGAGCTGGTCGGCGTGGTGGCCGCTGATCCGGTCCAGGACGGAGGCCCGGTCGAGGTAGTCGTCCGGGTCCTCGGAGAACAGCAGGGCCACGGTGGGGTCGAGGCCGCCGGAGCGGTACTGGGCCCCGGCCAGCGAACCGAGCGCCTCCCGCAGGGTGTTGATGCGCTCCTGCTGGCGGGCGACGCGGTCCTGGACGGCGCTGACCTCGCCGCGCAGCGCGTCGGTGCGCTCGTCGGCCTTGTTGTACGCCTCGGTGGCCTTCTCGGCCTGCGCGTAGAGGCGGTCGACCTCGGCGCGGGTGTCGTCGTGCGGCGCGGCGAGCGCCGGGAGGGCGCCGAGGGTGGCCGCGGCGGCCGACAGGACGGAGACCGCGACGGCGGCGCCCCGGTGGAAACCGGAGACCGGTTGGCGGCGATGGGACCCCACGGGAAGCCGTGCTCCTTCCGCTGGCGGACAGGGAAACGCGGCAGACAGTAGCCCCGTGCCGGGCCCCCGGCCAAAGACCGCGCCGGGCACGCACGGTGACGCCCCGCCGCTGACGCAGGTCACCGGCGGGGCGCGGGGTCATCGTGGGTCCCGGCAATTCGCCCGAACGGGCGCCAGGGGGTTCCCGTGTTGAGGGGTGCTCAGACGCGGACGCCGAACTGGAACGGCATGTTGTTGATCGACTCGTAGCGCACGACGGTGCCGGTGCGCGGGGCGTGCAGCACCTGGCCGTTGCCCGCGTAGAAGCCGACGTGGTGCAGGTCGCCGTAGAACAGCACCAGGTCGCCGACCTGGAGGTCGCTCTGCGAGTAGATGCGGGTGCCCGCGTTGGCCTGCGCCTGCGAGGTGCGCGGGATGGCTATCCCGGCCTGGGCGAAGGACCAGTAGGTGAGGCCGGAGCAGTCGAAGGAGGACGGCCCGGTGGCGCCGTAGACGTACGGGGAGCCGATCACGCTCTGGGCGGCGGAGTAGGCCGACGCGGCGCGGCCGGTGGCGGGGGCCGTGGAGCCGAGGACGGCGCGCTCGCTGGCGCGGGTGGCGCGGGCCTCCTCCTCGGCGAGGGCGGCCTTCTCCGCGGCGGTCAGGGTGTTGAGCAGCTTCTGCGCCTCGGCGAGCTTGCCCTGCACCTCGGACTTCTTCTTGCCCAGTTCGGTGCGGGTGGAGGAGAGGTCCTTGAGCTTGTCGGTGGCCTCGGACCGCTGCTGGGCGAGTTCGCGCTGTTTGACCTGGATCTTCTTCAGCGCGTCGACCTGCTGGCCGCTCAACTGGTCGAGCGTGGACGCCTTGTCGAGGTAGTCGTCCGGGTCGGCGGAGAGGAACAGCTGCACGGAGGGGTCGATGCCGCCGCTGCGGTACTGGGCGCTGGCCATCGAACCCAGGCCGTCGCGCAGGTCGTTCAGCTCTTCCTGACCGCGGGCGACGTTGTCCTGGATGGTGGAGATCTCCTTCTGGAGCTTCTCCTGCTTCTCCTTGGCGCCGTTGTACTTCTCGGTGGCGTGCTCGGCCTCTTCGTAGAGCTTGTCGACCTTCGCCTTGACCTCGTCCTTGCTCGGCTTCTCGCTGGGGGCGGCGTTGGCCGCCTGGGAGCTGAGGGCGACTGCTGCGGCGGCTGCCGTGGTCAGCACGGTCACACGCGTGCGGCTCGGCTGCTTGGGTCGACGGTGGGACGCCACGGAGGCGAACTCCTTCTTGTGAGTTACTGCCCGCTCGGAGGTTCGAGCTGACCCTAGTGACCTAGTTGTGATCAGTTCAAATTCTCAGCTGAAAAATCTCGCCCCAACCACCATTCTTTACACATGAATCACAGGTGGTGACGCGCTTCTGACACTCCGCTGTACCGCAACCCCATCAATTCCGGCATGACACCGGAACGTTGCGGTTGGGGCGAACGTCAGGAAAGCCGCTTGAGCAGCACCGCCGACGCCACCGGCCGCGCGCCCGCCTTCGCCACCCCGTCGGCGACCTCGCGGTCCGTGGAGGCGACGATGACCGGCCGCCCCGGCGGCTCGGCGCGCACCAGCTGGCGGATCAGCTCGTCGGCGGTCACGCCCGGCTTGGAGAACAGCACCCGCACCCCGCGCGGCGGCGCCAGCAGCACCGGCGCGACCAGCTCCGCCCCGTCGAAGACGCAGGTCACCTCGGCGCCGGTCTGCGCGGCGAGCTGGGAGAGCTGGCCGAGCAGGCGCAGCCGCTGCTGCTCCAGCGGCATCTGCGGGTAGCCGGTCTTGGTGACGTTGTAGCCGTCGACGACCAGATGGACCTGCGGCAGCGCCAGCAACTGGTCCAGGATCGCGGGGTCGTGCTCGGAGAGCGCGCGGGCGGCGATGTCCTTCGGCGTCATCCGGCCCGGCTCGACGGCGTCCACGGTCTCCGCGGGGCGCGCGGAGACCGGCGGCAGCGCCAGCTCCCGGCGCAGGCCCTGCGCCGCGTCCAGCACGGTGTCCAGGAGCAGCCGCACCCGCATGTCCTCGACGCTGCGGCCCTCGCGGGCGGCGCGCCGGGTGGCCTCCAGGGCGGCCTCCGTCTCCCCGAGGCGGGCCTTGAGGCGCCGGGTCTCGCTCTCCGCGGCGGACAGCTGGGTCTGCCCCTCGGCGCGGACCGCCTCCATCTCGCCCTGGGCCCGGCGCAGCGCCGCCTCGCCGCGCTTGACGTCGCTGAGGGCGGCGCGCAGCTTGCGGTGAAGCGATTCCGCTTCCCGTTTGACGCCGTCCAGCTCGGCGCGCAACCGCTCGGTCTCCGCGCGGGTCTGCTCCCGGGCGGCGGTGAGCTCGGCGCGCAGCCGCTCCAGCTCGGCGCGGCTCTCGTCGTCGGCGCGCTCGGCGTCCGCCCGCTGGGCCTCCTCGCCCGCGGCGGTCACCAGCTTCACCCAGCCGGTCGGGCGCAGCACATAGGCCGCGGCGGCCACGTCGAGCGGGTCGGCGGCGGGGGGCGGCGATCCGGCGTCCAGGGCGCCGGTCAGCTCCGGCTGGGCCTCGCGCAGCTTCTCGCCGATGCGCTGCCGGAACAGCGGGTCGGTCTCCAGCGCCGCGGCCATCGCGTTGCCCGCGAACTTGGCCCGCCGGTTCGGGGCGAACCGGGCGTACTGCCTCAGCTGCGCGGGCAGTTCGGCCACGGTCAGCCCGCCGAAGCCGTCCGCGACGATCTGTACGACCCTGCGGCGCACGCCTTCGGGCAGCGGACGGTCGAGCACCTCGGCGGCGCCGTCGCCCGGCCCCCCGCCCGTGGTCTCCACCATCCGTCACACCTCAATGTCCGTACGGGGTCGCCTCCCGATCAGGAGGAGGCTCCCGGCCTGTCCACCAGCTCCACCTGGTCCACCGCGTTGCACCAGCGGCAGCGGACCGACTCGATGGTCTCACTGACCACCTCGCGCTCCTCCACCTTCGGCTCACCGGCCAGGTCGAGGTGGACGTACTCGACGACCTTCGACGAGCGCGTCACGTCGAAGCGGGTGAGGTTGCCGCAGAGGGTGCAGCGCCACCGCGTCGTGTCGGTGGGCAGGGGAACCGTCATCGCGCCTGTTCTCTCCTTCTAGTTTCCGTGATGCGCCAGTTTCCCCGGCGCACATGGCTCGTAACCCTACGGCCTGGCGGAGACCCGACGCCCGCCCGTCCACGGCGGCGAGGCGATCTGGGCGGCTGCGTCCCGTTACGTCATGCTCTTGTCCATGATCGGTACATGGAGCGCGGTGGCCGTCCGGGTGAGCAGAGCCATGCGGGCGCCGTCCGCGCCGGTGACGTACACCCTGATCACGCTGTGCTGCCTGGTCTTCCTGGTCAGCCCGGCCTCGGGGCTCAGTCCGGCGCACGGCACGGGTGACGGGCTGCTCGCCGCGCAGCGCGCCTACTTCCGGCACTGGGGCGTGGTGCCCGCAGATCTGTTCGAAGGCTCCGCCCGCGCCACCCTCACCCCCGCGACGGCCCTCTTCGTCCACGGCAGCTGGGTCCACCTCCTCGGCAACATGCTCTTCCTCTACGTGTTCGGCGCGATGACCGAGGAACGGATGGGCCGCGTCCAGTTCACGCTGTTCTACCTGGGCTGCGGCTACCTCGCCCTGCTGGGCTACGCCGCCGCCAACGCCGACTCCCAGCAGTCGCTGGTCGGCGCCTCGGGGGCGATCTCCGCGGTGCTCGGCGCGTTCCTGTTCCTCTTCCCCGACGCCCGGGTCACCAGTCTCCTGCCGTTCCTGTTCTTCCTGCCGGTGCGGTTCCCGGCCTGGGTGGTGCTGCCCTTCTGGGCGGTCCTGCAGTGGCTGGCGGCGGGACGGGCCACCCAGGGGCCCGGGGTGGCCTACCTGGCCCACCTGCTGGGCTTCGGCCTCGGCTTCTGCTTCGCGTGGGCCCGGTTCGGGGGGAGGACCCGGGCCTGCCCGGCGGACCAGGGCGCGGGAGATCGGCGCCAGCGTCGCAAGCCCCGCGTCTGCGACATGGTCCGCCGGGCAGGCCCTAGAGTGAGGTCCGCCGCTCCAGCCCAGGCCCCCGAGGGAGAGAACCAGCCGTGATCACCGCGATCGTCCTCATCAAGACCAGCGTGGACCGGATCCCCGAGATCGCCGAGCAGATCGCCTCCCTGGAGAGCGTCAGCGAGGTGTTCTCCGTGACCGGGACGTACGACCTGATCGCGATGGTCCGGGTGCGGGAGCACGAGGACCTGGCGGAGGTCATCCCCGGCCGGATCAGCAAGATCCCCGGCGTCGAGGGGACGGACACCCACGTGGCCTTCCGGACGTACTCGCAGCACGACCTGGAGGCCGCGTTCGCTATCGGCCTGGACTCGTAGCGCGCGCGGACACGAGCTGGCGGACCGCCGCCACGAAGCGGTCCACGTGCTCGTCCGGCGTGCCCGCGCCGAAGCTGACCCGCAGGGCGCTGGGGGTGTCGGCCGCGCCGCAGGCCCCGTCGGCACCGTCGGCACCGTCGGCACCGTCGAGGAGGGTCCGCACCAGGGGGTGGGCGCAGAACAGTCCCGCCCGCACCCCGATGCCGTACCGGGCGGACAGGGCCGTCGCGAGGTCGGCGCTGGGCCAGCCGGCGACCACCAGGGACAGCACCCCCACGCGCGGGGCGTCGTCCCCGAACAGCGACAGGAAGCGGACCTGGGGCAGGTCGCCGAGCCCCGTCCGCACCTTCTCGATCAGGTACCGCTCCCGGGCGACCAGCGACTCGAACCCCGCCTCCGTGAGCGCCGTACAGGCGGAGGCGATGGCGTAGGCGCCGATGACGTTGGGCGAGCCCGCCTCGTGCCGCGCGGCGCCCTCCTGCCACCGCACCTCCACTCCCCCGTCCGCGCGCCGGACCACACCACGGCTCGCGCCCCCGCCCGCGAGGTACGGCTCGGCCTCCCGCAGCCAGTCGGCACGTCCCGCGAGGACACCGGAGCCGAAGGGCGCGTACAGCTTGTGCCCGGAGAAGGCGACCCAGTCCACGTCCAGGTCCCGGACGCTCACCGGGTGGTGCGGGGCGAGCTGGGCGGCGTCCAGGACGATCCGGGCACCGTGCGCGTGCGCGGCGGCGGCCAGCTCGGCCACCGGCCACAGCTCGCCGGTGACGTTGGAGGCACCGGTGACGCAGACCAGCGCGGGGCCACAGGGGCCTCCCCTGCTCGAGCGCAGCCGAGAGCTTGGTGAGGGATCGCGCCGGGCGAGGGCGCGCTCCAGCACCGCCACCGCCTCGGCCGGGCTGCGCGGGGCGTCGAGCACGGTGACCCGGGCGCGGTTCCAGGGCAGCAGGGCGGCGTGGTGCTCGGTCTCGAAGACGAAGACCTGGCACCCCGCGGGCAGCGCGGCGGCGAGCAGGTTCAGGGAGTCCGTCGTCGACCGGGTGAAGACCAGCTGGTCGTCGGGGCGGCAGTCCAGGAACGCGGCGACGGTCCCGCGGGCCTTCTCGAACAGGTCGGTGGAGAGCTGCGAGAGGTACCCGGCGCCCCGGTGGACGCTGCCGTAGTACGGCGCGTAGGCGGCCACGTCGTCCCAGACCCGCTGGAGGGCGGGGGCGCTGGCGGCGTAGTCGAGCGCGGCGTAGGCGACCTCACCGCCGGTGACGAGCGGAACGGTGACATCCCGGCCCAGAACGGGCAGCGGGGTACAGACAGGTGTGGCGACGGACATGGCGAACTCCCGTGCGTGGAGAGAGAAGGGTGAAGAAGGGGAAGAGGGTGCACGGAGGCGGGGCTCTGCGGCCCTATCGCATTCGCTGGCTCACGGGAGAACTCCTCGACGACCGCGCTTGCCATGAACCTTGCTGTTCACGGCCTGGTCCTCACCCGGGGCACCCCGCCACGGACGGAGGGTTGCCGGACAGCCAGCCGGGGCCTGGAAGCTGTCACTCATGACCTGGTACGGCATCTTGCCATACGATCTTCGACGCGCAAGGGCGCGGTCCGGATACCGGACCGCGCCCCGCACGGAACTCACGCGTTGCTGACCGCCACCCAGCGGTCCAGGGTGCGCTTGGCCGCGCCGGAGTCGATGGCCTGGGCCGCCTTCTCCATGCCGGACCGGATCCGGTCCACCAGCGGTCCGTCCTCCGGGTCCAGCGCCGCGAGCGCCGCCGCCGAGTTCAGCAGGACGGCGTCCCGCACCGGCCCCTGCTCGCCGTCCAGCAGCCGCCGGGCCACCTCGGCGTTGTAGGAGGCGTCGGCACCGCGCAGCGCCTCCACCGGCACCCGCTTCAGGCCGACGTCCGCCGGGTCGAAGGTCTCCTCGGTGACCTTGCCGTCCCGGACGATCCACACCCGGGAGGTCGAGGTGGTCGTCAGCTCGTCGAGCCCGTCGTCGCCGCGGAACACCAGCGAGGAGTTGCCGCGCTCCGCCAGCACCCCCGCCATGATCGGCGCCATCCGCAGCGAGGCGACACCGACGGCCTGCGCCCGCACCTTCGCCGGGTTGGTGAGCGGGCCGAGGAAGTTGAACGTCGTACGGATGCCCAACTGGCCGCGGGCGGCGGCCACATGACGCAGCGCCGGGTGGAACCTCACCGCGAAGCAGAAGGTGATCCCGGCCTCCTCGGCGACCTCCGCGACCCGCTGCGGCGTCAGCTCCAGATTGACACCGAGCTTCTCCAGCACGTCGGAGGCGCCGGACGCCGAGGACGCGGCCCGGCTGCCGTGCTTGACGACCTTGGCGCCGGTGCCGGCGATGACGATCGACGACATGGTGGAGATGTTCACCGTCTTGGCGCCGTCGCCGCCGGTGCCGACGATGTCGACGGTGTCGCCCGGCACCTCGATGACGTTGGCGTGCTCGTACATCGTCCGGACCATGCCGGAGATCTCCTCGACGGTCTCCCCCTTGGCCCGCAGCGCCACCGCGAACCCGGCGATCTGGGCGTCCGTCGCCTCACCGCTCATGATCCTGTCCATCGCCCAGGCGGTGGCGTCGGCGCTCAGGTCCTGGCCGTCCAGCAGGCCGTTCAGCAGGGCGGGCCAGGAACGGCCCGCCGCGGTGTCGCCTCCAGCGGGGGTCACAGCGCTCATCAGCCGCTCCTGATCGTGATCGTCGTAGAACAGTCGGTGGGCCCAGCCTATCCAGGTCCGGGCACGCCGAAGGGCCCCGTCCGAACACCGGACGGGGCCCTTCGAGCGTGGCGTGTGGCGAACGCGGGATCAGTGGTGGCCGTGGCCGCTCGTGATCTCCTTGTACTCCTCGACGGTGGGCTTGGCGATCTGCGACTCCTCGCTGAAGTACGCCTTGCTCAGCTTGGCGCGCAGCTTCTCGGAGCCCTTCACCTTGCGCTCGACACCGTTCTCGTCGACCGCGGGGCCGAGTTCGAGCGGCTTGTACTGCTCGTGCGCGGTGAGGGTGTGCAGCTGGTCCTGGCTCAGCGGCTCGTGGATCTCGACGAACTCGCCGTGCGGCAGGCGCTTGATCGTGCCGGTCTCCCGGCCGTGCAGCACCTTCTCCTTGTCGCGGCGCTGGAGGCCGAGGCAGATCCGCCGGGTGGCGATGAACGCGAGAACCGGCCCGACGAAGAAGAAGATCCGGACGAACCAGGTGACCGCGTTGATCGACAGGTGGAAGTGGGTGGCGATCAGGTCGTTGCCACCACCGACCAGCGTGATCATGTACAGCGTGATCCAGGAGACGCCGAACGCGGTGCGCGTCGGGGCGTTGCGCGGCCGGTCCAGGATGTGGTGCTCGCGCTTGTCGCCGGTGACCCAGGCCTCGATGAACGGGTAGGCCGCCAGCGCCACCAGCACCAGACCGAAGAGCACCAGCGGGATGAACACGCCCAGGACGAGCGTGTGGCCCCAGAAGTTGACCTCCCAGCCCGGGAAGTACCGCACCAGGCCCTCGGCGAAGCCCATGTACCAGTCGGGCTGGGCGCCCGTGGACACCTGGTCCGGCCGGTAGGGGCCGATCGCCCAGATCGGGTTGATCTGCGCGATCGCGGCGATCACCGCGATGACGCCGAAGACCAGGAAGAAGAAGCCTCCGGCCTTGGCCACGTACACCGGCATGAACGGCATACCGACGACGTTCTTGTTGGTCTTCCCGGCACCCGCGAACTGGGTGTGCTTCTGGGTCCACACCAGGATCAGGTGGGCGGTCACCAGACCGATCATGATGCCCGGCAGCAGCAGGATGTGGATCGAGTAGAACCGCGCCACGAAGTCGTGGCCGGGGAACTCGCCGCCGAACAGGAACATCGACAGGTAGGTGCCGATGACCGGCGTGGCCAGGATCGCGCCCTGGGTGAAGCGGACACCGGTGCCGGAGAGCAGGTCGTCCGGGAGCGAGTAACCGGTGAAGCCGGTGAACATCCCGAGGACGAACAGCAGGAAGCCGAACAGCCAGTTGACCTCACGCGGCTTGCGGAACGCGCCGGTGAAGAAGACGCGCATCATGTGCACGAACATCGCCGCGAGGAAGATCAGCGCCGCCCAGTGGTGGATCTGCCGGATCAGCAGACCGCCGCGGACGTCGAAGCTGATGTCGAGCGTCGACTTGTACGCCTCGCTCATCAGCTGTCCCTGCATCGGGACGTAGCTGCCGTGGTACTCCACCTCGTTCATCGACGGGTGGAAGAACAGCGTCAGGTACACACCCGTGAGGATGATGATGATGAAGCTGTAGAGCGCGACCTCACCCAACATGAACGACCAGTGGTCGGGGAAGATCTTGCGCACGTTGTTCTTGGCCAGGGAGTACATCCCCAGGCGGCCGTCGGCCCAGTCGGCGAGGCGCTCGCCGGCCGGGGCCTTGCCACGCGAGCGGCCCGGCGCGTCGGCGCCGGACGGGCTCGTGGTGCTGGCGGTAGTGCTCATCCGCGCTCCCAGAATGCAGGACCGACGGGCTCCTCGAAGTCGCTGAGCGCTTCGAGGTACCCCTCGTCGTTCACGCCGATCCGCAGCTGCGGAAGAGCGTGTCCGGCGGGGCCGAAGATGACCCGGGCCCCGTCGGACAGGTCGAAGGTGGACTGGTGGCAGGGGCACAGGACGTGGTGCGTCTGCTGCTCGTACAGCGAGATCGGGCAACCGACGTGGGTGCAGATCTTGGAGTACGCCACGATGCCCTCGTGCGACCACTCGAGCTCGCGCTTGTCCTTGATGTCCCCCGGCTGGAGCCGGACGATCATCAGGGCGGCCTTGGCGATCTCGTTGTTGAAGTCCTCGGCGTGCTCGTCCAGGCCCTCGGGCTTGGCGAAGGTGAGCGAGCCGACGGCGATGTCCGCCGGACGCAGCGGCTCGTCGGTGTTCATGTTGACGAGCAGCTTGCCCTTGCTCCACAGGGTGTGGCGGAGCTTGGTGCCCGGCAGCGGGCCGAGGTCGCGCAGCAGCACGACACCGGTGAGCGGCACCAGGGTCAGCGCGCCGAGCATGGTGTTGCGCAGCAGCTTGCGGCGGCCGAGCTGCGACTCCTTCGCGCCCTGCTGCCACTCGTCGTGGATGGTGGCGCGCAGCTCCGGCGAGGCCTCCATGGGGTGCCGTTCCTGCACCACCTCGTGGTCGGACATCAGGGTCCGGGCCCAGTGGATGGCGCCCGCGCCGATGGAGAACAGCGCCACACCGAGCGTCAGGCCCAGCGCGAAGTTCAAAGCGCTGACGTGCCCGAACGGGAAGATGTAGACGATCTTGTCGACCGGGAACGACACGAACGCGGCGATGAAGCCGACGGTGGCCAGCATCGACACCGTGAACAGCAGCGACACCACACGCTCGGACCGCTTGGCGGCCCGCTCGTCGATGTCCTGCACCCGGTACTCGTGCGGGGGCAGGCCGGGGTCGGCGAACGGGTGCTTCTCGTCCGCGACGCCTACCGTGCCGCTCTTGGCGGTGTCCTGCTCAGCGGGCAGGTTCTCTTCTGGAATGTCTTGGCTACTCATGACTTCTTGGCCTTTGCGGTCCGAGCGGCGACCCAGACGGCGACCGCGATCAGTGCGCCCAGACCGAAGACCCAGGCGAAGAGGCCCTCGCTGACCGGCCCGAGGCCACCCAGCTCCATGCCGCCGGGGGTCTTCGCGTCATCGCCGTTGACCGCGTTCAGGTACGCGATGATGTCCTTCTTGTTCTGCTCCGTCAGCGTGGTGTCGGGGAACGAAGGCATGTTCTGCGGGCCGGTCAGCATGGCCTCGTAGATGTGCTTCGGGTCGACACCCTCGAGCGTCGGCGCGTACTTGCCCTTGGTGAGGGCACCGCCCTTGCCGGTGAAGTTGTGGCACTGCGCGCAGTTGTTGCGGAAGAGCTCACCGCCCCTGCCGACGTCGGCGCCCTCGATGCTGTACTGGTCCTCGCTCGGCACGGCCGGACCGGCGCCGAGGGAGGCGATGAACGCGGCGAGCTGGTCGATCTCGGCCTGCGAGTAGACGGTCTTCTTGCGCGGCACCTGGGCGCCCTGCGAGGTCGCGGCGGGCATCCGGCCCGTGGAGACCTGGAAGTCGACGGCCGCGGCGCCCACACCGACCAGGCTGGGGCCGTCGGAGGTGCCCTGACCGCCGGTGCCGTGGCAGCTGGCGCAGCCGACTGCGTAGAGCTTCTTCCCCTCGTCGATGGTGAGGGACTGGGCGGTTTCGTCGGCCTGAGCCTTATCCGCGGGTGCGAACGCGGTGTACAGCCCCCCAGTGGCCGCCAGCGCGAGGAGTAGGACGACGACCGCCGCCAGCGGATGGCGTCGTCGTGCGGAGAGCTTTTTCACGGATTACCCCGGTGTCAGGATCTTCTGCGTCGATGCTTCGGGAAGGTGCGGGAGCGGGCCCGGCTACTTGATCATGTAGATCGTGGCGAAGAGGCCGATCCAGACGACATCGACGAAGTGCCAGTAGTAGGACACGACGATGGCGGCGGTCGCCTGCTCATGGGTGAATCTCCGGGCCGCGTAGGTGCGGCCGAGGACCAGCAGGAAGGCGATGAGGCCGCCCGTCACGTGCAGTCCGTGGAAGCCGGTGGTCAGGTAGAAGGCCGAGCCGTACGCGTCGGACGAGAGCGAGAGACCCTCGTGCTTGACCAGCTCGGTGTACTCGTACACCTGACCGCCGATGAAGATCGCACCCATGACGAAGGTGACGATGAACCACATCCGGAGCTTCTTCACGTCACCGCGCTCGGCGGCGAACACGCCGAGCTGGCAGGTGAGGGAGGAGAGCACCAGGACCGTGGTGTTCGTCGCCGAGAACGGGAAGTTCAGGGCCTCGGCCTGTTCCTTCCAGAAATCGGGACCCGTCACCGATCGCAGGGTGAAGTACATCGCGAAGAGGGCCGCGAAGAACATCAGCTCGGAACTCAGCCAGATGATGGTTCCGACGCTGGTGAGGTTCGGCCGGTTGACCGACGGGTGCGCGTGCCCGGTATCTACTGTCGTTGCTGTCGCCACGACCGACATTATGTCGGTCGCTTATCCCGCCCTCACTCCGGGGGGTGCCGTTCGGAGTGTTGCTGGCCTCCGACCGGGCCTGACGAGGTGTTCAGCGCGGGTGTCCGAGGGAGTAGCATCCGCCGTGACAGGCCCTTCCCGTACGACGCTGACGTCCCGGAGGAAGCACATGCAGCCGACCGCCACGGTGCTGGTCTACAGCGACGACTCCAACACCCGCGAGCAGGTGCGGCTGGCCACCGGGCGGCGGCCCGCTCCGGACGTGCCGGTGGTGGAGTTCGTGGAGTGCGCGACCCCGCAGGCCGTCGTCCGGGAGCTGGACAAGGGCGGCATCGACGTGTGCGTGCTGGACGGCGAGGCCGTGCCGATGGGGGGCATGGGGGTGTGCCGGCAGATCAAGGACGAGGTGTTCCACTGTCCGCCGGTGCTGGTGCTCATGGCTCGTCCGCAGGACGCGTGGCTGGCGACCTGGAGTCGCGCTGACGCGGCGGTCACGGCTCCGGTGGAGCCGGTCGAGTTCGCGCAGGCGCTCGCCGGGCTGTTGCGGGGGCCCGCGGCGCTGAGCGCCTGAGGGGTCGGGGCGCGTCACCTCGGCATCGGGTTGAGGCGGGACGTCTGTGGGTGGTGGGGGGTGCCCTTCGTGAGGGCGCTGCCCTCCCGCCATTTCTGCCAGGGGACGTTCCAGTCGCCGAAGCCGTTGCCGAAGGGTTCCATCACGTCGCCCTGGGAGTTGACGACCTTCACCAGGTCGCCCTCGCGGACGTTGTCGAAGAACCACTCGGCGTTGGCGGTGCTCATGCCGACGCAGCCGTGGCTGACGTTGGCGAAGCCCTGGGAGCCCACCGACCACGGGGCGGCGTGCACGTACTCGCCGCTCCAGGTGACCCGGGTGGCGTAGTAGACGGGCAGGTCGTACGAGTCCGCGGAGCCCTCCGCGATGCCGATGCTGGTGCCGCGCATCCGGACGAAGTACTCCTTGCCCAGCACCACCTTGATGCCGTTGCGGGTCTCGAACCCCGGCTTGCCCGTGGTGACCGGGATGGACTTGACCTCCTCGTCGTTGCGGTAGAGCGTCAGCTGGTGCGCGGCGGCGTCCGTGACGGCGACGACCTGGTCCCCGATGGTGAGTTCCACGGGCTTGGCGGTACCGCCCCAGAGCCGGTCGCTGATCCGGATGCCCCCGAGGTTGCTGCGCAGCCGGACGGTCGTCCCGGTGGGCCAGTACGCCTTGGGGCGGTAGTGGAGTTCCTCGTCCGACACCCAGTGCCAGCCGCCCTCCACCCAGGGCCGGGCGTCCACCTTGAGGGCCCGTTCGACGACGGCACGCTGTGCCCTGTCCTTCACCGGCTCGCTGAGTTCGGCGGTGAGGGGCTGGCCCACGCCGTAGGTGCCCGACCTGGGGCCGAAGGTGACGTTCAGGCGCTTCTTGGTGAGGGGCTTGCCGGTGTCGAAGGTGAGCGTCCGGCGGCCGGGGGCGCCGTCCTCGTTCTCCGTGCTCACCCGGACCGTGTAGCGGGCGTCGGCGGCGAGCGCGGAGGTGCTGTGCCAGCGGCGGCCGTCTGCGGCCAGTTCGCCCGCCAGATGGCGTCCGGTGGCGTCCACGGCGGTGACGTCCGTGATGCGGCCGTCGGGGCCCGCCGCGATGACCTCCAGGGGCTTGCTGGGGTCGGCCTCGCGGCCGTCGCCCCTGGGGCCGCTGAAGGAGATCTGGTCCGCCGCGTCGTACGGGGCGGCGGCGAGCGGGTTGCCGTCGTCGCTGACGCAGGCGGCGGCGCCCGCGCCCAGCGCGAGCGCCAGCAGCGTGCGGCCGACCGTGGTGCGGGTGCGCGGGCCACCGGATCCGGGGTCCCGGGAGAACACTGTGCGACTCATGGCCCCACGCTAGGAAGCGGGCTCCGCTTCGGCGCGCGGGGTGGTCCGACCGGGGGAAGACCGCTGGGCGGAACGGGTGAGCCCGGACCCTCCTGACGGAGTGTCCGGGCTCGCTCGTGTGCCGGGTGTGCTACTGGGTGCGGTTCTCACCGCGGTAGTACTCGAAGACCCAGCCGTAGACGCCGATCAGCACCAGCGGGGCCGAGAAGTAGAGCAGCCACCAGCCGACCGCGATCGCGGTGAAGGCGAGGGCGCCGCCGATGGCCAGCGCCAGCGGCTGCCAGCTGTGCGGGCTGAAGAAGCCCAGCTCGCCCGCGTCGTCCGCGACGTCCGCGTTCTTGTTGTCCTGCGCCCCGGCGTCCACCCGCCTGGCGGTGAAGCCGAGGTAGAAGCCGACCATGATGGCCAGGCCGAACGCCAGGAACAGGGCGGTGGTGCCGGCCGGCTCCTTCGACCACAGGCCGTAGACACAGGCCATGACCAGCAGGAACAGGCTCAACCACATGAACAGCTTGCCCTGGATCTTCACTTGCCGGCCTCCTTGCCGCTCGCCAGGACGGCCGCGCTGGCCCCGCCGGAGCCGAGCTGCTCGTACTCGGTGATCTCGGGGTGGTGCAGGTCGAACGCGGGGGATTCGCTGCGGATCCGCGGCAGGGTGAGGAAGTTGTGCCGCGGCGGCGGGCAGGAGGTCGCCCACTCCAGGGAGCGGCCGTAGCCCCACGGGTCGTCGACGTTGACCGGCTTGCCGTACTTGGCGGTCTTCCAGACGTTGTACATGAACGGCAGGATCGACAGGCCGAGCACGAACGAGCTGATCGTCGAGATCGTGTTCAGGGCGGTGAAGCCGTCGGCCGCGAGGTAGTCCGCGTACCGGCGCGGCATACCCTCGGCGCCCAGCCAGTGCTGGACCAGGAAGGTGCCGTGGAAGCCGGTGAACAGGGTCCAGAAGGTGACCTTGCCCAGGCGCTCGTCGAGCATCTTGCCGGTCCACTTCGGCCACCAGAAGTGGAAGCCCGCGAACATGGCGAAGACGACGGTGCCGAAGACGACGTAGTGGAAGTGCGCCACCACGAAGTACGAGTCGGAGATGTGGAAGTCCAGCGGCGGCGAGGCCAGGATGACGCCGGTCAGACCACCGAAGAGGAAGGTGATCAGGAAGCCGGTCGCCCAGAGCATCGGCGTCTCGAAGGACAGCGAGCCCTTCCACATCGTGCCCAGCCAGTTGAAGAACTTCACACCGGTCGGGACCGCGATCAGGAACGTCATGAAGGCGAAGAACGGCAGCAGCACGCCGCCGGTGACGTACATGTGGTGCGCCCACACCGTCACGGAGAGGCCCGCGATGGCGATGGTGGCGGCGATCAGGCCCGAGTAGCCGAACATCGGCTTGCGGGAGAAGACCGGGATGATCTCACTGATGATGCCGAAGAACGGTAGCGCGATGATGTACACCTCTGGATGGCCGAAGAACCAGAAGAGGTGTTGCCAGAGCAGCGCTCCGCCGTTGGCCGAGTCGAAGATGTGCGCCCCGAACTTGCGGTCCGCCTCCAGGGCGAACAGCGCGGCGGCCAGCACCGGGAAGGCGAGCAGCACCAGCACACCGGTCAGCAGCACGTTCCAGGTGAAGATCGGCATCCGGAACATGGTCATGCCCGGCGCGCGCATGCAGATGATCGTGGTGATGAAGTTGACCGAGCCGAGGATGGTGCCGAAGCCGGAGAAGGCCAGACCCATGATCCACAGGTCGGCGCCGAGTCCCGGCGAGCGGACCGCGTCGGACAGCGGCGAGTAGGCGAACCAGCCGAAGTCGGCGGCGCCCTGCGGGGTGAGGAAGCCCGCCACCGCGATCAGCGAGCCGAACAGGTAGAGCCAGTAGGCGAACATGTTCAGCCGCGGGAAGGCGACGTCGGGGGCGCCGATCTGGAGCGGCATGATCCAGTTCGCGAAGCCCGCGAACAGCGGCGTCGCGAACATCAGCAGCATGATCGTGCCGTGCATCGTGAACGCCTGGTTGAACTGCTCGTTCGACATCAGCTGGGTGCCGGGCCGGGCCAGCTCGGCGCGCATGAACAGCGCCAGCACACCGCCGATGCAGAAGAACGCGAACGACGTCGCGAGGTACAGCGTGCCGATCGTCTTGTGGTCGGTGGTCGTCAGCCACTTCACCACGACGTTTCCGGGCTGCTTGCGCCGGACCGGCATCTCGTCCTCGTAGTACGGGGACTCAGCGGCAGCGGCGCCCTGAGGTTCGTTGACGATGCTCACAGGTTGTTCGTCTCCCGGTTCTTCTCGTGGCTCGTCTGCGCGATGCCGGCGGGAACGTAACCGGTCTGCCCCTTCTTGGCGAGGTCCTTGAGGTGCTGCTCGTACCGCTCAGGGGAGACGACCTTCACGTTGAACAGCATCCGGGAGTGGTCGACACCGCACAGCTCGGCGCACTTGCCCAGGAAGGTGCCCTCCTGGCTGGGCGTCACCTCGAAGGCGTTGGTGTGGCCCGGGATGACGTCCTGCTTCATCAGGAACGGCACCACCCAGAACGAGTGGATGACGTCCCGCGAGGTCAGCACGAAGCGGACCCGCTTGCCCTCGGGCAGCCACAGGGTCGGGCCCGGGTTGCCGGTCTGCGGGTTCTCCTCACCCGGCGTGCCGCAGGTGTAGACCCCGCCGGCGTCGGCCGGGAAGTCGTCCTTGTAGCGGTCCGGGATGGCGTCCAGCTCCTTGGCGGAGTTGGCGTCGCCCTGGGAGCCTTCGACGTTCTCGATGTAGTTGAAGCACCAGCTCCACTGGAAGCCGACCACGTTGACCGTGACGTCGGGCTTGTCCTCCAGTTCGAGCAGCTTCGATTCGTCGCGGGCCGTGAAGTAGAAGAGGACCGAGACGATGAGGATCGGTACGACCGTGTACAGGGCCTCGATGGGCACGTTGTACCGGGTCTGCGGAGGAACCTCGACCTTGGTGCGGCTGCGCCGGTGGAAGATCGCACTCCACAGGATCAAGCCCCACACCAGCACGCCGACGGCGAGCGCGGCAGCCCAGGAGCCCTGCCACAGGGAGAGGATCCGGGGGGCCTCTTCCGTGGTGGGGGTGGGCATACCAAGGCGGGGGAAGTCCTTGTATGTGCAACCGGTTGCGGTCGCCAGGACCAGGCCCGCGGTCAGTGCCTGGAGCAGCTTCCGCCGCATCGGGCGCCGCGGCGAGCGGTCGGAGCCGTTGGGACTCACGTAGCGCCTTCCCGAGAGTCTCGCCCGCGCTGTCGGCTGCGGCCTTCTCGCTGGTCGGTCGCCGCCCTGCGTCGGGCAGGGGTTTGGATGTTTATGCGGACCAAACCCTAGCCGACGCGTTGTCGGCGGTCGCGAGGAGGGGTGCCTACTAGCTCGGGTGGTTCGCTGGTTTGGCGGGTGCGGCGTTCGTCGTGGCCTGTCGCGCCCCGCGGTGGAGCCGCTGATGGCCCGGACCCGCGCCCTGAACGTCCGCAGTCCTCACCGGCGTCTAGCGTTGCCGTATGGCCTACTTCGATGCCGCTTCCGCTGCTCCTCTTCATCCTGTCGCCCGGCAGGCGCTGCACGCCTCGCTCGATGAGGGATGGGCTGATCCGGCGCGGTTGTACCGCGAGGGGCGGCGGGCCCGGATGCTGTTGGACGCGGCGCGGGAGGCCGCCGCGGAGGCGGTCGGGTGCCGTCCGGACGAGCTGGTGTTCACGGCGTCCGGGACGCGGGCCGTGCACTCGGGCGTGGCGGGGGCGTTGGCCGGGCGGCGGCGGGTGGGACGTCACCTGATCGTGTCAGCGGTCGAACACTCCTCGGTGCTGCACGCGGCGGAGGCGCACGAGGCCGACGGCGGTGAGGTGAGCCGGGTGGCGGTGGACCGGACGGGCGCGGTGTCGGTTCGGGGGTACGCCGCCGCGTTGCGGTCCGGCACCGCGCTGGCGTGTCTCCAGTCGGCCAACCACGAGGTGGGCACGGCGCAGCCGGTGGCGGAGGTGGCCGAGGCGTGCCGGGCGGCGGGGGTGCCGCTGCTGGTGGACGCGGCGCAGTCGCTGGGGTGGGGGCCGGTGGACGGTGACTGGTCGCTGCTGGCGGCCAGCGCGCACAAGTGGGGCGGGCCGTCGGGGGTCGGGCTGCTGGTGGTGCGCAAGGGGGTGCGGTTCGCAGCCCAGGGGCCGGTGGACGAGCGTGAGTCCGGGCGCGCCGCCGGGTTCGAGAACATCCCGGCGATCGTGGCGGCGGCGGCGTCGCTGCGGGCGGTGCGGGCGGAGGCCGCCGGGGAGGCGGAGCGGCTGCGGGAGTTGACGGAGCGGATCCGGGCGCGGGTGCCGGGGACGGTGCCGGACGTGGAGGTGGTCGGCGATCCGGAGCGGCGGCTGCCCGGCGTCGTCACGTTCTCGTGTCTCTATGTCGACGGCGAGGCGCTGCTGCACGAGCTGGACCGGGCCGGGTTCTCGGTGTCGTCCGGGTCGTCGTGCACGAGCAGCACGCTGACGCCGAGCCACGTGCTGAAGGCGATGGGGGTGCTGAGCGAGGGCAACGTGCGCGTGTCGCTGCCGCCGGGGACCGCGGAGGAGGACGTGGAGCGGTTCCTCCGGGTGCTGCCGGGGGCGGTCGCGGGGGTGCGGGAGAAGCTCGGGGCTCCGGTGGCGGCCACGGTCACGGCCCCGGCCCCGGCGGGGGACGCGCTCGTCGTGGACTCCCTCGGGAAGCGCTGCCCGATTCCGGTGATCGAGCTGGCCAAGGTCATCGGGGACGTCCCGGTCGGCGGCACGGTCCGGGTCCTCTCCGACGACGAGGCGGCGCGCCTGGACATCCCGGCGTGGTGCGGGATGCGCGGGCAGGAGTACGTCGGTGCGGAACCGGCGGACCGCGGTGCGGCCTATGTGGTCCGCCGGTTGTCGTAGGCGCGGACAGCCGTGGGGGCCGTGTCCCCACGGGCCGGTCAGGGCAGGTGCTTCCGGACCTCGGCGGCGGCCTCGTCGCCGTAGGCCCGGGCGAAGCGGTCCATGAAGTGGGCGCGGCGCAGCTGGTACTCCTGGGTGCCGACGGTCTCGATGACCAGGGTGGCCAACATGCAGCCGATCTGGCAGGCGCGCTCCAGGGAGACGTCCCAGGCGAGGCCGGAGAGGAACCCGGCGCGGAAGGCGTCGCCGACGCCGGTGGGGTCGGCCTTGCGCTCCTCCTGGGGGCAGCCGACCTCGATGGGCTCCTCACCGGCGCGCTCGACGCGGACGCCGCGGGCGCCGAGGGTGGTGACGCGGTGGCCTACCTTGCCGAGGATCTCCTCGTCGGTCCAGCCGGTCTTCGACTCGATGAGCCCCTTCTCGTACTCGTTGGAGAACAGGTACGTCGCGCCGTCCAGGAGGGTCCGGATCTCCTCGCCGTTCATGCGGGCGATCTGCTGGGAGAAGTCGGCGGCGAAGGGGATGTCCCGGGAGCGGCACTCCTCGGTGTGCCGGAGCATGGCCTCCGGGTCGTCGGCGCCGATGGAGACCAGGTCGAGGCCGCCGACGCGGTCCGCGACCGTCTTCAGCTCGATCAGCCGGGCCTCGCTCATGGCGCCGGTGTAGAAGGAGCCGATCTGGTTGTGGTCGGCGTCGGTGGTGCACACGAAGCGGGCGGTGTGCAGGGTCTCGGAGATCCGCACGGAGTCGGTGTCGACGCCGTGCCGGTCCAGCCAGGCGCGGTACTCGTCGAAGTCGGAGCCCGCGGCGCCGACGAGGATCGGGCGGGTGCCGAGCTGACCCATGCCGAAGGCGATGTTCGCGCCCACCCCGCCGCGGCGTACGTCGAGCTGGTCGACGAGGAACGACAGCGAGACCGTGTGCAGTTGGTCCGCGACGAACTGGTCGGCGAAGCGGCCGGGGAAGGTCATGAGATGGTCGGTGGCGATGGAGCCGGTGACTGCGATGCGCACGGCGTGGACTCTCCTGAGGAGGCGACTGGCCCGGGGGAGGCGTTGACAGTTCACGCTACCCGGTCCGCGGGGTGCCACTGAAGCAGCCGAAACTACCCGATAGTAGATCTTTCTTCGCGGGCTCCACCGTGCTTACGGTTCGGCTATGACGAAACTGAGGTTCCCGGCGTACGCCCCGGCCGACGCGGAGGGCTCGCTGGAGTCGCTGCTGGGCGACTGCGCGCGGATGGCGCCGCACTGGGCGGCGCCCGACCGGGTCGCACCGGTGCCGGTCCCCCCGTCCCTGATCCACGGCGTGTCGGTGCCGCCCGCGTCGGCGCGGCTGCTGGACTCGATGGTGGAGTACGGCGGCTGACCCGGGGAACCGCGCGCTCCCCCGGTACGTCCCATCGCCGTCCCCTGTGCGGGGGACGGGGAAGACGGCAGCCGGACAGGTGGACGGCTGCGCAGCCGAAGGAGCGATGCGGTGAACACCGAGCGACCCGACGACGACGCCCGTGACGACATGGACGCTGCGGGCGGCCCGGAGCGGCGGGAGGGTGCCGGACGACGGTGGTCTCCGGTGCTCGTGGCGTCCGTCGCCGCCGCCGTCCTGCTGGCCGGGGGTGGCGGGGCGTACCTCGCGACGTCGGCCTCCGGGGGCTCCGGGGACTCCGGGACGGCGTCGGGCGGGGGCGCGACCCCGCCGCCGCTGGTGCTGGACGGGTACACCGAGGGCCGGGGGACGCCCGGGATCGCGCCGGGTGAGCCCGATCCGAACGGTGCCACCTACCGGGCCTCCGGCGACCTCCCGGACGGTCCCGGCTCGGCGGCCGTGTACCGGGCGCGGGGCGAGGTCACCGAGGCCGAGGTGGCCCGGCTGGCCGCGGCGCTCGGTCTGGACGGCAAGCCGGTGGCCGAGGGGCAGGCCTGGCGGATCGGCGGGCAGGACGGTTCGGGACCGAGCCTCCAGGTGAACCGGCGGGCGCCGGGCACCTGGACGTTCCACCGCTACTCCCCCGGCACCGACGACTGCCGGTCCCCCACCACCTGCGCCAAGGAGCAGCCCGGCGGCGACCCGGTCAGCGAGGCCACCGCGCTGAAGGCGGCGGCGCCGGTGCTGAAGGCGGTCGGCCAGGCGGACGCGGAGACCGACGCGAGCCAGGTCATGGGCGCCCAGCGGATGGTCAACGCGGACCCGGTGGTGGGCGGTCTGCCCACGTACGGCTGGCCGACCGGCGTCACCGTCGGCGCGGGCGGCGAGGTCGTGGGCGGCAGCGGGCAGGTCAAGGCGCCGGTGAAGGGGGACACGTACCCCGTGCTCACGGCGGAGGAGACGCTGGAGCTGATGAACGGCGCCGCCCCGGATCCCGCGGTTTCCGGGCGGTCCGGCATGGGCGGCTGCGCCAGTCCCGTACCGCTGGAGGAGGACCGGGGGCCGTGCGGCGGCATGACCGGGGCGCCCAAGGCGTCCCCCGCCGAGCCCGTCGAGGTCGAGTCGGCCGTGTTCGGGCTGGCCTCGCACTTCGTGGACGCGCGGCAGACGCTGGTGCCGTCCTGGCTGTTCGAGGTGCGGGCGCCGGGGGCCCGGGACCCCTTCACCGTGACGTACCCGGCGGTGGAGCCGGAGTTCCTCAGGGCGCCCGGCGCGCCGTCCGGTGAGCCGCCCGCGCAGCCCAGCCCGCGCCCGACCGGGCCGGGCGACGAGCCGACGGCGGCGCCGGCCACCCGGGAGCTGGACGTCGACGGCTACACGACGGAGGGCCGGGAGCTGACCGTGTCCTTCACCGCCGGGGTGTGCGCCGACTTCACGGTGACGGCGCGGGAGAGCGCGGAGCGGGTGACCGTGAAGGTGACCGAGAAGCCGTGGAAGGACAAGGTCTGCATCCTGATCGCCGAGGTCCACACCCGGACGGTGCGGCTGGACGAGCCGCTGGGTGACCGCAAGGTGGTCGGGACGGACGGCAGGTCGGTTCCGCTGGAGAAGCCGGGGGCGCGACTGCCCCGGTAGGACGGCACACGAAGGCGGCGGCCCCTCCTGCGAGGGACCGCCGCCTTCACTGTCGTAGGACGGGACGACTCAGCTGAAGGAGTCGCCGCAGGCGCAGGAGCCCGTCGCGTTCGGGTTGTCGATCGTGAAGCCCTGCTTCTCGATGGTGTCCACGAAGTCGATCGTGGCGCCGCCCAGGTACGGGGCGCTCATCCGGTCGGTGGTGACCTTGACGCCGCCGAAGTCCTTCACCACGTCGCCGTCGAGGGAGCGCTCGTCGAAGAACAGCTGGTAGCGCAGGCCGGAGCAGCCGCCGGGCTGGACGGCCACACGCAGGGCGAGGTCGTCCCGGCCTTCCTGGTCGAGCAGGGCCTTGACCTTGGACGCCGCGGCGTCGGTCAGAACGATGCCGTCGGTGACGGTGCTGGTCTCGTCCGATACGGACATCTACATCTCTCCCGGGTTGTACGGAGACTGCTTGCCGACGGTTGCAACCGGCGGGGCCGCGGATTCATTCCGGGGCGTCTTTCTTCATGCTCGCACACGGGCCGGGAAGCGGAAAACGGCTCTTTCGTGACGGACACCGGGAATCAATCGCGGCGTGTCGGGATTCATGTCACATAGACGCTATGGCCATCGTCAAACTGACGTGAAGCGGTTATGATAGATAGCGTCAATTCGACGAAAAGTCGAACCGGTGTCCCGCTTGTCCCGCCGGGCCGGATCCCCCGGCCCGGCGAACCGCAGAAAAGAAAGGGTGCGTGTCGTGACCACCGCCCAGATCCAGGAGCTCGACGTACAGCCGACGCCCCTCGCCCTGCTGCTTCTCGGCCGTGAGGCCGACCCGAGGAGCGAGCGCGGCGTCGAGTGTCCCGGTGACCTGCCCGCGCCGTCCGACCCGGACCTGGTCGAGCGCGCCCGCGCGGCGAAGGAGAAGCTCGGCAGCAAGGTCTTCGTGCTCGGCCACCACTACCAGCGCGACGAGGTCATCCAGTTCGCCGACGTCACCGGTGACTCCTTCAAGCTGGCCCGGGACGCCGCCGCCCGGCCGGAGGCGGAGTACATCGTCTTCTGCGGTGTGCACTTCATGGCCGAGTCCGCGGACATCCTCACCGGCGACGACCAGAAGGTCGTGCTGCCCGACCTCGCCGCGGGCTGCTCGATGGCCGACATGGCGACGGCCGAGCAGGTCGCCGAGTGCTGGGACGTGCTGACCGAGGCCGGGATAGCCGACGTCACCGTGCCGGTGTCGTACATGAACTCCTCGGCCGACATCAAGGCGTTCACCGGCCGGCACGGCGGCACCATCTGCACCTCGTCCAACGCCAGGCGGGCCCTGGACTGGGCGTTCGAGCAGGGGGAGCCTGGGCAGAGCAAGGTGCTGTTCCTGCCGGACCAGCACCTCGGGCGCAACACCGCCGTCCGCGACATGGGCATGTCCCTGGAGGACTGCGTCGTCTACAACCCGCACAAGCCGAACGGCGGGCTGACCGTCGAGGAGCTGCGCGCGGCCAGGATGATCCTGTGGCGCGGCCACTGCTCGGTGCACGGCCGCTTCAGCCTCGACTCGGTCAACGACGTGCGCGAGCGGGTCCCGGGCGTCAACGTCCTGGTGCACCCCGAGTGCCGCCACGAGGTGGTCGCCGCCGCCGACTACGTCGGCTCCACCGAGTACATCATCAAGACGCTGGAGGCCGCCCCGGCGGGCTCGAAGTGGGCGATCGGCACCGAGCTGAACCTGGTCCGCCGTCTGGCGAACCGTTTCGCCCCCGAGGGCAAGGAGATCGTCTTCCTCGACAGGACGGTCTGCTTCTGCTCGACGATGAACCGCATCGACCTCCCCCACCTGGTGTGGGCCCTGGAGTCGCTCGCCGACGGCAAGCTGGTCAACCGCATCCAGGTCGACCGGGAGACCGAGGCGCACGCCAAGCTGGCGCTGGAGCGGATGCTGGCGCTGCCGTAGCCGTCCCGGCCCCCGGTGCCGGTGCCGACGTGCGGGTCACGTGGGCGCCGGCACCGGTTCGCGTCCGGGGGCGGCCGGGTCCGGAAGACGGTGCCGTCGGAGACCGCCACGACCAGCGTCCCGCCGTTCAGTGACAGGCCCGGCCAGGTGCCGGTCCCCGCCCGCTGCTCGACCCGGGAGTACGACTCCCACGGCCGGGTGCCCGACCGGGTGTCCAGGGCCGCCACCCGGCCGCTCTCGCTCGCCACGGACACCGTCCGCCCGCGCCGGTCGACCACGAGGGTGGCCAGCGGGTCGAGGGTGGTGGTCCGGGTCTGCCAGAGCCGCTCGCCGGTGTCCGGGGGGACCGCGGTGACCAGGCCGGTGGAGGTGATGGAGGACAGGGTGCCGTGCGCGAGCACCGGCTCGCCGAGGTAGGCCTTCGCCAGCCGTGTCACCCGGCCGTCGCCGGTTCCGAGGCCCAGCGCGGTCAGGCCGCCGTACTCCGGCCCCGAGTTGTCCTCGCGGTAGTGGGCGAGCGGCGTCCGGCCGTCCACGACGCCCAGCGAGAGGGGGTGCCCCGCCCGGTGGCGGGGCACCCCCTCTCGCTGTCGCCGGGTCAGACCCGGGCGGGCTCCGGCTCGGCCGCCGCCGACGGCCGCGCCTTCGCCGCCCGCTTCGCCGCGCGCTTCCCCGCCCGCCGCTCCTTGCGGAGTTCGAGCATCGCGTACAGCGTCGGGACGAGGGGCAGGGTCAGCAGCGTCGAGGTGACCAGACCGCGATCCGGCGCGCCTCGGCGGCGTCCTCGGGGGTGCCCTTCGGAGGGCGCAGGGACCAGTACGACAGCACCGGTACGACGGTCAGGGAGACCAGCAGCGACGCCAGCAGGGCGGCGGTGACGGTGAGGCTGGGCTCGCCGTCGGTGCGGGTGAGGGAGTCCGCCCGAGGTCACTCCACCCTCGGACGTACCAGCCCCGACTCGTACGCGATCACCACCAGCTGCGCCCGGTCGCGGGCGCCCAGCTTGGCCATGGCGCGGTTGACGTGGGTCTTCACGGTGAGCGGGCTGACTTCGAGCCGTTCGGCGATCTCGTCGTTGGAGTGCCCGCCCGCGACCTGCACCAGCACCTCCCGCTCCCGCACGGTCAGCGCGCCGAGCCGCTCGGCGCCGGCCGGGTCCCTGCCCTCGTCGCTGCCCTCGCCCTGCGCGAGGAACCGGGCGATCAGACCCTTCGTCGCCGCCGGGGACAGCAGCGCCTCACCGCCCGCGGCCACCCGGATCGCGCTGAGCAGCTCCTCCGGTTCGGAGCCCTTGCCGAGGAACCCGGAGGCGCCCGCGCGCAGTGACCGCACCACGTAGTCGTCGACCTCGAAGGTGGTCAGGATGACCACCCGGACCTGGGCGAGGGACGGGTCGCCGCTGATCATGCGGGTGGCGGCGAGCCCGTCGGTGCCGGGCATCCGGATGTCCATCAGGACGACGTCGGCGTGCCGCTCCTTCGCCAGCCGGACCGCCGCCGCGCCGTCGGACGCCTCGCCGACCACCTCCATGTCGGGCTCGGAGTCGACCAGCACCCGGAAGGCGCTGCGCAGCAGGGCCTGGTCGTCGGCGAGCAGGACACGGATCGTCATGCGGGACCCTTCTCGGGGGCGAGGCGGTCGTGGGCTTTGACGGGCAGGATCGCATGGACGCGGAAACCGCCGCCGTAGCGGGTGCCGGTGGTGAGGGTGCCGCGCAGCGCGCCGACCCGCTCCCGCATTCCGAGCAGTCCGTGGCCGCCGCCGGCGGCGGGGCCGTCCGCCTCGCCGGTGCCGTCGTCGAGGACGGTGACCTCGACGTTCGGGCCCACCCGGACGACGCTCACCTCGGCCTTGGCGCGCGGACCCGCGTGCTTCTGCACATTGGTCAGGGCCTCCTGGATGACCCGGTAGGCGGCGAGGTCGACGGCGGCGGGCAGGACGGTGCCGTGGTCGGCGCGGGCGACCTCCACCCGGAGCCCGGCGCTGCGGAAGGTGCCCGCGAGTTCGTCGAGGCGGGCGAGGCCGGGCGCGGGCTCGGTCGGCGCCGCGGGGTCGCCGGACTGCCGCAGCAGGCCGACGGTGGCCCGCAGTTCGTTCAGCGCGGAGCGGCTGGCCTCGCGGACGTGGGCGAGGGCCTCCTTGGCCTGGTCGGGCCGCTTGTCCATGACGTGCGCGGCGACCCCGGCCTGCACGTTCACCAGGGCGATGTGGTGGGCGACGACGTCGTGCAGGTCGCGGGCGATGCGCAGCCGCTCCTCGGCGACCCGGCGGCGGGCCTCCTCCTCCCGGGTCCGCTCGGCCTTCTCGGCGCGCTCCCGGATGGCCTGCACGAAGTCCCGTCGGCTGCGCACGGCGTCGCCGCCCGCGGCGGCCATCCCGGTCCAGGCGAAGATCGCCAGGTTCTCCTGGGCGTACCAGGGCAACGGGCCCGCGAGCATGGCGCAGCCGGTCAGCACGGTCATGGTGAGCAGGCCGACGCGCCAGGTGGTGGGGCGGTCGGTGCTGGCGGCGACGGTGTAGAGGGCGACGACGGCGGACATCGCGACGGGGGCGCGGGGGTCGCCGATGACGGACTCGATCAGCGCGACGGTGCCGGTGCAGGCGAGGACGGTCTTCGGGGCGCGGCGTCTGAGCACCAGCGCGGCGGCGCCGGCCGCCATGAGCACCAGGCTGGCCGGGCCGGGGGTGCGCAGGCCCCAGGTGACGCCGTCCTCACCGCGCGGGTCCACGAAGGACCCGGCGACCATGCAGACCAGCACGCCCGCCGCCAGCGCGGCGTCCAGCGCCAGCGGGTGGGCCTTCAGCCAGAGCCGGGTACGGGCGAGGGTGCTCACGCCGCCTTACGGTACGGCGTCCCCGCGCGCCTTGGCACCGGGCGGTGGGCGGCGGCTCACACCTCCGGGATCAGCCCGTCGTCGCTGAGCATCTCCCGGACGTCCTCCAGGGACGCGTCGGGGGACGGCAGGATCAGCTCCGAGGGTTCGAGGGCGTCGTCGGGCAGCGGGGTGCCCATGCGGCGCACCGCTTCGAGGAGGGCGCCCAGGGTGCGCCGGAACCCCTCCTCGTCACCGCTCTGCATCTCCGTGAGCAGCTCGTCGTCGAGCTTGTTCAACTCGGTGAAGTGGCTGTCGGCCAGCTCCACCTGCCCCTCCCCCATGATCCTTACGATCACGACGCCCTCCTCGGCGTGAGGCTACTGCTTGTCGAAGCGCGGGGTGTCCTGCGGTTGCTGCTGGGGCTGCGACTGCGCCTGGGACTGCGACTGACCGGTGCCGCCCTCGATGGCCTGCTGCCCGCCGGTGCCGCCCCCGGCCAGCTCGGCCTTCATGCGCTGCAGCTCCAGCTCCACATCCGTACCACCGGAGAGCCGGTCCAGCTCGGCCTGGAGGTCGTCCTTGGCCATGCCGGAGGGGTCGTCGAGGGCGCCGGAGGCGAGGAGTTCGTCGAGCGCCCCGGCCCGCGCCTGGAGCTGCGCGGTCTTGTCCTCGGCGCGCTGGATGGCCAGCCCGACGTCGCCCATCTCCTCGGAGATGCCGGAGAACGCCTCCCCGATGCGGGTCTGCGCCTGCGCCGCGGTGTAGGTGGCCTTGATGGTCTCCTTCTTCGTGCGGAAGGCGTCGACCTTGGCCTGGAGCCGTTGCGCCGCGAGGGTGAGCTTCTCCTCCTCGCCCTGGAGCGTGGAGTGCTGGGTCTCCAGGTCCGTCACCTGCTGCTGGAGCGCGGCCCGCCGGGACAGCGCCTCCCGCGCGAGGTCCTCGCGGCCCAGCGCGAGCGCCTTGCGGCCCTGGTCCTCCAGCTTGGAGGACTGCTGCTGGAGCTGGTTCAGCTGGAGTTCGAGGCGCTTGCGGGAGGTGGCCACGTCCGCGACGCCGCGGCGGACCTTCTGCAGCAGTTCGAGCTGCTTCTGGTACGAGTAATCGAGGGTCTCGCGCGGGTCCTCGGCCCGGTCAAGGGCCTTGTTCGCCTTCGCGCGGAAGATCATCCCCATACGCTTCATGACACCGCTCATGGGCTTCGCGCGCCCCCTTCTGACGGACTCCAGCTCACAGGTCTGCGACAGAACCCACAGTACGGGCCCTGCATCCATTGACGCACTGTTCGGGGACGGATGCGGTCATCCCCAAGGACGACTGGCCGCCGGCCCGCTCCGGCGTAAGGAGTAGGTGACACCCGGTGGTGCCGGGCGCCTCCGGGTCCCTTCCGGGCGAACCGTCCGCGTCGTCCCCTCTGTCCCCCCTACAGACGACTGGTGTTGCCGGATCGTTCCCCGCGGGGCTGGGGTCCACACCCGCGGACCCCGTACCCTTGGGTTTTGTGTTCCGTAGCCGTGCCAAGGAAGAGAAGGCCCCGGGCGTCGACAAGGCCCTGGTGACCGACTCCAAGCAGACCCGTGACCCGCAGGCCCCGAAGGGCAGGCCCACGCCCAAGCGGAGCGTGGCCCAGGCCCAGCGCCGCAGCGTGGCCAACACGCCCACGACGCGCAAGGAGGCCGCCAAGCGGTCGCGCCAGGAGCGCCGTGTCGCGCTGGACCGGCAGCGCCAGGCGCTGGCCAGCGGGGACGAGCGCTATCTCCCGGCGCGGGACAAGGGGCCGGTGCGCCGGTTCGCCCGTGACTTCATCGACTCGCGGTTCAACATCGCCGAGTTCTTCCTCCCGATGGCCGTCGTCATCCTCGTCCTGAGCATGGTCCGGGTCGGGTCGCTGCAGAACATCGCGCTGCTGCTGTGGCTGGTCGTGATCGTGCTGATCGTGCTGGACTCGGCGGTCAGCGGCTTCCGTCTGAAGAAGCGCCTCAACGAGCGCTTCCCGGACGAGCGCAAGCGCGGCGTGGTCGCCTACGCCCTGATGCGGTCCCTCCAGATGCGCCGTCTCCGGCTGCCCAAGCCGCAGGTCAAGCGCGGGGAGCGGCCCTGAGCACGACGCCGTTCTCCGGGGGCGCGGCGCGACGGTGGCTGAGCGGGCTCAACGGCCTGCGAGACGCCGTACGGCAGGAGCTGGTGGCCCGGCAGCTGGAGGAGCAGATAGCCGGGCGGTTCCCGGTCGGGCGGCGGCTGCGGGTGCTCGACGTGGGGATGGGCCAGGGCACGCAGGCGCTGCGGCTGGCCCGGGCCGGGCACCAGGTGACCGGTCTGGAGCAGGACACGACGATGATCTCGGCGGCGCGGTCGGCGCTGCGCGGTGAACCGGAGGGCATCCGGGAGCGGGTGCGGATCATCGAGGGGGACGGCCGGGACACCGGTGTGCACTTCGTCCCGGGCAGCTTCGACGTCGTGCTCTGTCATGGCGTCCTCATGTACGTCGAGGAGCCCGACCCGCTGCTGGCGGGGCTGGCGCGGGTGCTGGCGCAGGGCGGGCTGCTGTCACTGCTGGTCCGCAACGGCGACGCGCTGGCGATGCGGCCGGGGCTGGCCGGGAACTGGGCGGGCGCGCTGGCGGCGTTCGGCTCGACGGCGTACCGGAACCGGCTCGGCCTGGACGTCCGGGCGGACCGCCTGTCCACCCTGACCGCGACGCTCGCGGGGATCGGGGCGCCGCTGTACGCCTGGTACGGCGTGCGGGTCTTCACGGACACCGCCGCGGACGACGCGGAACCGCCCGACCCGGAGACCCTGGAAGCCCTGCTGGACGCCGAGGAACGCGCGGGCCGCACGGACCCCTACCGCGGGGTGGCGGCGCTGCTGCACCTGTGCGGGGTGCGGGGCTGAGGGGTCCTCTCACTGTGAGCGTCCGGTCGCGACCCGGACGGGCATGGTGGAAAAGGACCCCTGAGCCGCCGGGCTCGCACGTTCGGGCCAGCCGGACGGGCAGGGCCGTCGGCGCGAACCCAGACTCGGGGCATGGACGCTTCCCGTCGCCGTGCCGTCGCCGTACGACTGGGCGGACCCGCCGCCGCCCTCGTCTGCTCCCTCGCCCTGACCACCGGGTGCTCCGGGCAGACCACCGCCTCCGCCGCGAAGGAGCGCCAGGAGGGCAGCACCGCGCAGGCCGCCGCGCCGCGCGCCGCGAGTGACCTCCAGGACGACTACCAGAAGGTGATCAACGACGTCCTGCCGTCGGTCGTGCAGATCCAGGCCGGGGCCGATCTCGGGTCGGGGATCGTGTACGACGACCAGGGGCACGTCGTCACCAACGCGCACGTCGTCGGCGAGGAGCGCGCTTTCCGGGTGACGACGGCGGGCAGCGAGCAGCCGCAGCGCGCGAGGCTCGTCTACTCCTACCCGGAGCAGGACCTCGCCGTCATCAAGCTGGACCGGCCGCCGGACGGCCTGAAGGCGGCCCGGTTCGGGGACTCCGCCAAGGTGGACGTGGGGCAGATCGTGCTCGCCATGGGGTCGCCGCTCGGTCTGTCGTCGAGCGTGACGCAGGGCATCGTCTCGGCGACCGGACGGACCGTCAGCGAGGGGCGCGGGGACGGCGGTACGGGCGCGACGCTGGCCAACATGGTGCAGACGTCGGCCGCGATCAACCCGGGCAACAGCGGGGGCGCGCTGGTGGACCTCGACAGCCGGGTGATCGGCATCCCGACGCTCGCCGCGACCGGCATCGGCGGCGCGGACAGCCAGGCACCCGGCATCGGGTTCGCGATCCCGGCCTCCATGGTGAAGACGGTCGCCGACCAGATCATCGAGGACGGCAAGGTCACCGACTCCGGCCGGGCCGCGCTCGGCATCACCGGCCGGACGATCGTCGACGACCGGTTCCGGCCCGCCGGGGTCGCCGTCGTCGAGGTCACCGGCGGCGGGGCGGCCGACGAGGCGGGCATCGAGGCCGGTGACGTCATCACCCGCCTCGGGGACACCGACGTCACCACCATCACCTCCCTGGCGGAGGCGCTGGCGGAGCGGGAGCCCGGGGACGAGGTGAAGGTGACGTTCACCCGGGACGGCGACGAGCGGACCGCGGAGGTGACGCTCGGCAAGCAGTAGCTCAGGACTCGTCGGCGCGCAGGCTCATGGGGCCGTAGATCTCGGTGCGGTCCTCGAACAGCCGCACCTGGTCGGCGCCCCCGGCGAGCAGTTCCTTCCAGTTCTCGCCGATCCAGGACTCGGCGTCGCCCTGCGTGGTGAACTCCTCGGGCCGCACCGCGGGCTCGACCTCCGTCCCGTCGGCCTTCTCGAACCGCCACGTCCATGCCGTCATGTACGCCTCCCTGGACATCTGATCTTCCACCGGCTGCTGCCCAGAGCCTAGCCGGACGCGCAAGAGGTACACCGGCGCGGGAAAATCGGGGCGTGGAACTGACACTGCTCGGCACCGGTGCCCCCGAGGGCCTGCCCCGTCCCGACTGTCCCTGTGCGGCCTGCGCGACCGCGCTCGGACCCGACGCGCGCGCGGCCACCGCGCTGCTCGTCGACGGGGCGCTGCTGTTCGACCTGACCCCCGGCGCGGCGTTCGCGGCGGCACGCGCGGGGCGGTCCCTGGGCGGCGTACGGCAGGTGCTGCTGTCGCATCCGCACGACGGACCGGTGGTGGAGGTGCCCGCCGGGGTGCCGCAGCCGGGCCGGGTGCCGGACGGGCGGGAGCTGGCGCTGCTGACGGGGCACCGGGTGCGGGCGGTGGCGATGGACGCCCCGGGCACCGGGTACGCCCTGACGGGCCCGGACGGGCAGCGGCTGCTGTACCTGCCGCCGGGGGGCGCGCCCGCGGGGCTTGAGGAGGGCACCGGGGCGGGTGAGCCGTACGACATGGTGCTGGCCGATGTCGTCGGGCGGCCGGACGCGTTGGCGCGGCTGCGGGCGGTGGGCGCGGTGGGGCCGACGACGGACGTGGTCGCCGTCCACCTGGACCACGACGTGCCGCCGGGCCCGGAGCTGCGGCGGCGGCTCGCCGTGGCGGGCGCGCGGGCCGTGCCGGACGGTACGACGCTGACGGTGGGCGTCTACGAGGACGTGCCGGACGTGCCGCGGCGGACGCTGGTGCTGGGCGGGGCGCGGTCGGGGAAGTCGCTGGAGGCGGAACGCCGCCTCGCGGCCTTCCCCGACGTGGTCTACGTCGCCACCGGCGGCACCCGCGGCGGGGACGGCGAGTGGGCGGCGCGGGTCGCGGCGCACCGGGAGCGGCGGCCGGGGTCGTGGCGGACGGTGGAGACCTGCGACCTGGTGCCGCTGCTGACGGACGACGGTCCGCCGCTGCTGGTGGACTGCCTGTCGCTGTGGCTCACGGACGTGATGGACGCCGTCGGGGCGTGGGACGACGCCGAGTGGGCCGACAGCGGCGAGCGGGCGCTGCGGGAGCGGGTGCGGGAGCTGACGGAGGCGGTGCGGGGCGCCCGGCGGATCGTGGTCGCCGTGTCGAACGAGGTGGGGTCGGGGATCGTGCCCGCTACGGCGTCGGGGCGGCGGTACCGGGATGAACTGGGGCGGCTGAACGCGGGGTTCGCGCAGGAGTGTGAGCAGGTGGTGCTGGTGGTGGCGGGACAGGCCGTCGTGTTGCGCGGGTAGGCGCGGCGGGCTTGCGGGCGAGGACGCGGTAGCCGGGCGCGAACGGGACGCGGCGGTGGGGGGTCAGCACCTCGCAGCCCTGCGCCCGGAGTTCCGCGCGCAGGTTCGGGGCCGGGAGCAGGTGCGGGGGCCGGGGGCCGGGCCGCGGCGGGGCGGCCGGGTCGGTCAGCTCCAGCAGCAGGTGGCCGCCGGGGCGCAGCACGCTGAGGGCGGCCCGGAGTTCGGCGCGCGGGTCGGCGGTGTGCTCCAGGTGGCGCAGGACGCTGACGACGTCGTAGCGGGCGCGCAGGTACGCGGTGAGGGCGGGGGTGGCGAGGGGGCCGACGTACGCCTCCTCGACGCGTTCGGCGGCGCGGGCCGCGAGGACGCGGGGAGCGGGGTCGGTGCCGTCGAAGGCCGTGTACGGGAAGAACTCCCGGGCCGCCGCGGGGAAGTGGGCGTCCCCGGTGCCGACGTCCAGCCAGCTCTCCGGCTCCCCGTAGGGCAGCAGGGCGCGGGCCGCCGAGCGGTGGCGGCGGCGGGCGGCGGCGGGGTGCTCGGGGGCCGGGTGGTGCCCGTAGAACGCCTGGCCCTCCGGGGTGAGGCGGGGGTTCTGGAAGACGTGGGCGCAGTCGCGGCACTCGTCGGTGGTGAGCCCGGCCCGGGACGGCGGGCGGGTGTGGAGCCGGGGGGACGCGCACCAGGGGCAGTCCGCGCGGCGGGGCTCGAAGAAGCGGTCGGTGTCCAGGGCGAACCGGGCGAGGTAGGCGCTGCGGCGGCGGGCGGTCGCGAGTCGGGTGAGGGGTGCGGGCATGGCGGCTCCCGGCGGCGCGAGGGCATACAGATCAATTGTCATCAATTGCTGTCAAAGCGGAACTTATGGGATCGCCCTCTCGGGTGCAACGACGTCCCCGCGCGGCGCTGGCCAGGTGGCGCCGCCCTGTTCGACGGGGGCCGGTACTGTTCGGCGAATGAGTTCGCTGAATCTCGACGACTTCACCGATCTGATCGAGCGTCCCGACGCCGCGGTGCGCCGCGCCGCCGAGGCGCGCCGGGAGCGCCAGATCGTGCCCCCCGGATCGCTCGGCCGCCTGGACGAGTTGGGCGAGTGGCTGGCCGCGGCGCAGGGCGCCGTGCCGGTGCGGGCGATCGAACAGCCCCGGGTGGTGCTCTTCGCCGCCGACCACGGGGTGGCGGAGCTGGGCGTGTCGGCGCGGCCCGCGGGCAGCGCGAGCACCCTGGTGCGGGAGATCCTGGACGGCGGGCGGCCGGTGTCGGTGCTCGCGCGGCGGCTCGGTGTGCCCGTGCGGGTGGTCGACATGGCGCTGGACTGCGACCCGGGCACGCTGCCCGAGGACGTCGTACGGCACCGGGTGCGGCGCGGCAGCGGCCGGATCGACATCGAGGACGCGCTGACCGCCGAGGAGGCCGCGGCGGCGTTCGAGGCCGGGGTGGCGGTCGCGGACGAGGAGGCCGACTCCGGTACGGACCTGGTGGTGCTCGGCGATGTGAGCGTGGGTGGCACCACGGTGGCGGGCGTGCTGGTGGCCGCGCTGTGCGGCACCGACGCGTCCGTGGTCACCGGGCGGGGCGGGCTCGCCATCGACGACCTGGCGTGGATGCGCAAGTGCGCGGCGATCCGGGACGCGTTGCGGCGGGCCCGGCCGGTGCTGGGCGACCAGCTGGCGCTGCTCGGCGCGGTCGGCGGGGCCGACTTCGCCGCGATCACGGGCTTCCTGCTGCAGAGCGCCGTACGGAAGGTGCCGGTGGTCCTGGACGGTGTGGTGACCGCGGCCTGTGCGCTGGTGGCGCAGCGGGTCGCCTTCCGGGCCCCGGACTGGTGGCTGGCCGCCCACGACAGCGGTGAGCCGGGCCAGGCGAAGGCCCTGGACCGCATGGCCCTGGAGCCGCTGCTCGGCCACGGCGTCACGGTGGGCGAGGGCGCGGGCGGCCTGCTGGCCCTGCCCCTGGTCCAGTCCGCCGCCGCCCTCGCCGCGGAACTGCCCGAGCGGCCGGAGGAGAAGGCCGCGGAGGAGACCTCCGAGGAGGAGAAGCCGACGGAGCCCGAAGCCGACGGCCCCACCGCGACCGACGACGGCGAGTAGCCGGGCAGCCGGGCGCGGAGACCCCACCGAGGCCGCGGCAGCGAGCGGCCAGGCAGCCGGGCGCGGGGGCCCACCGAGACCGATGGCAGCGAGCAGCCAGACAACCGGGCGCGGGGACCCCACCACGACCGACAGCAGCCAGCAGCCAGACCGCCGGAACCGGGACCCCACCGAGGCCGACAGCAGCCAGCAGCCGACAACCGGGCGCGGGGACCCCACCACGACCGACAGCAGCCAGCAGCCAGACCGCCGGAACCGGGACCCCACCGAGGCCGACAGCAGCCAGCAGCCG
>NZ_JBEYHH010000025.1:0-33128 GCF_040635175.1 Streptomyces sp. NPDC006997 | reverse complement strand
CCGACAACCGGGCGCGGGGGCCCCACCACGACCGACGGCAGCCAGCAGGCAGACAACCGGAACCGGGACCCCACCGAGGCCGACGGCAGCGAGCAGCCAGACAACCGGGCGCGGGGGCCCCGCCGAGGTCGGCGGGGGCGAACAGCCGAGTGCCCGGGGCGCGGCACGGGCCCGTCTGCCGCGTCCCGGAGTTCAGCTCCCGTGGCCGCCCGGCTCCCGCTCCTCGTCCGGTGTCCCGCCGATCCAGTTCTGGAAGGCGCGGCGCGGGCCCGACCAGCGGCGGTCGTGGCGGGCCGCGCGGCGGGCGGCGCGGTCGCGGGCGCGGGGCCGACGGGCGTAGCAGCGCCGGGCCCAGTAGGAGCCGGGGCGGGCCAGGCGTACCGCGCCGACCAGGGCGACGACGGGCACGATCGCGCCGAAGACCGCGACCCGGGTCTTGCCCTTGACGAGGGCGACCAGCGAGAAGAGGAAGTTGGTGGCGATCGTGGCGATCACCGAGCCGCGGTTGTCCAGCTCGTCCTCGGTGAGGCCGTCCACGCCGAACGGGGAGAACCCGGCGAGGACCAGGCCCACCAGGGCCGCCGTGAGGACGACCGCCTCCACGCTCTGGCGGCCCGCCTCGGTCCAGTACACGTCGTCGAGGTGCAGGATCAGCGCGAACTCGTCCAGGACGAGACCCGCCCCGATGCCGAAGACCACCGCCGTCACCGCCCCGCCGACGCCCTGACGGCCCGCGGCGACCGCGCCGAACCCGCCGATCACGGTGAGGACCACGCCGGGGACGACATGGTGGATGTGCAGCCCGCTCTCCGTGCTGACGTTGCCGAAGGGGCCCTTCCCGGCCCGGATGAGACGGGTGATCAGCCGGGTGACGAGGAAGGTGAGGACGAACGCCGTCAGCGCCAGCAGGAGCGGGAGCTTCCCGGGTTCGACGATGTTCCGGTACAACCATGAGCCCATATGCGCCAGTTTGCCCGCAAGTCGGGCTCGAACGGCCGCTCGCGTACGCTTCCGGCGTGTTCACCACTCCCGCCCCGCACGCCCTCCGGTTCGCCTTCGGCACCCTCACCGTGCTGCCCGTCAGGGTGACCCGCTGGGACCGCGAGGCGGCCCGCGGCGGAATGCTCGTCGCGCCCGTCGTCGGGCTGGTGGTGGGCGCCGCTGCCGCCACCGTGGGGCTGCTGCTGCTCGCGCTCGGCGCCGGCGCCCTGCTCGCCGCCGTGGCCACCGTCGCCGTGCCCGCCGTGCTCACGCGCGGGCTGCACCTCGACGGGCTCGCCGACACCGCGGACGGGCTGGGCAGCGGGAAGCCCGCCGAGGACGCCCTGCGGATCATGAAGCAGTCGGACATCGGCCCCTTCGGGGTGCTCACGCTGGTCTTCGTGGTGGCGGGTCAGACCGCCGCGCTCGCACAGGTGTACGGCGACTCCTGGGCGCGCGGCGCCTTCACCGTGACCGTGTCCGCGGTCGCCGCCCGGCTGGCGCTGACGCTGACCGCGCGGGCGGGGGTACCGGCGGCCCGGCCGGAGGGGCTGGGCGCGGCGGTCGCCGGGGTGGTGCCGGTACGGGGGGCGGCCGGGGTGGCCCTCGCCGTCGCCGCCGGGGCGGTGGCCGTCGGGGGCGCGGCGTTCGGGCCGGGCGGGGCCGTCCGTACCGCCGTCGCCCTGGGCGCGGCGCTCGCCGTCGCCGAGGCGATGCTGCGGCACTGCACGCGCCGCTTCGGCGGGGTGACGGGGGACGTGTTCGGCGGGCTGGCGGAAACGACCGCAACCGTCTCGCTCGTTGTGCTGTCCTTGTCACCGGGGTGACGGAGGGTCAGGTCACCCGCCGCACGTCATCGTCATCGTCGTCAACGGGGGGCCTCATGCCCAAGTCACGTCGCGCCATCGCCTGGTTCATCGACTTCGCCCTGGTGGTCACCGCGGCCGTACTGCTGGCCATGCTGACCTTCAACCGCGTGTCCACGCTCGTCGCCGACGTGCCCGAGCTGGCCACCAGCAGCGGCTGGGAGCTGGTGACCTCGCGCGGTGACGTCATCGACGCCTCGCAGGGGCTCGGGCTGTCGCTGTGGAACAAGACCGTGCTCTACGTCGAGCAGGCGTTCGGCGCGCTGGCCGTGGTCACGTTCCTCTACCAGTGGGCCTGTCTGGCGCTGCTCGGCCGCACCCTCGGCAAGGCGCTGACCGGTCTGAAGGTGGAGGCGGCGGAGAAGCGGCAGGTGGCGGTGCGGGCCGCCGTCACCACCACCGCGGACGTGGTCGTGTACGCCCTGGCCTGCGTGCTGCTGGTCGAGGGCCAGTTCCTGCTGTCGGTCGTGGTCTGGGCGGCGGCGGTGGCCCTCTTCTTCCTCAACGCGCTGCCGGTCCTCTCCCCCACCGGGCGCTCCCTCGCCGACCGGGTCGCCGGGACGACGGTCACCACCGCCCTGGGCTTCAGCAGGCCCGTCGCCATGCCCCCAGCTCGTACTTCTTGAGCATCGAGCTGAGGTCGAGCCGACGCGCCTCGGGGCAGAAGGCGCGGGTCGGCAGCTCGTACTCGACGTGGAAGACCGCCTTGCCCGCCTCGACGAACGGGGTGAGCGCGGCGCACTCGCCGTACTGGGCGCACTGCTCGTTGACCGCGAAGTCGAAGTCGTCCACCAGTTCCGGGATCTGGGCGAGGTCGTTCTTCAGGCCGACGGCGAGGCCGCGCTCGTGGGCCAGCCGGGCGATGAGGCGGTTGTAGCGGAGCTGGTCGGCGGCGGTCAGCTCGAAGCCGGTGCGGTTGCGGTAGCCGTCCATGTTGTCGGGCTCCACGGCGTCGAAGCCCTTCTCCGCGCACATGTCGATCCGGGCCGCCATCAGCGGTTCCAGTACGTCGGTACGGCGGATGTCGAGCCAGCGTTCGCCCTCCCAGCCGTTGCCGCGGCCCAGCATCGCGTCGGGGAAGTCACCGGCGTCGGGACGGAACTCCTCCCAGGCGCCGGTGGAGAGGTAGCAGACGACCTTGCGGCCGTCCCGGCGCAGCCCGGCGACGGTGTCGGTGTCGTGGTCGAAGCCGTCGATGTCGTACACCGGCACGTCCACGGAGGTGTCGAGACGGCCGCTGAGCTGCCACTGCCAGGGCGTGCCGGGACCCGGCTGCCAGCGCGGGCCGGGGTCCTGGCCGTCGGGGCCGGCGGCGCAGCCCGCGAGCAGCAGGGCGAGCAGGGTGACGAGGAGGATCGGGCGTCTCACCGGGCGGGCTCCAGGGTGGGCGGCGGCGTACACCCAGGAGGATCGCCGCGGGCGGCGGACGGTTGCGGCGCGCGCTCCGATACCCGGCGAGTGTGACTCACGCCATGGAGTGCGAGGATCGGCAGACGGCCACGACGCCACCCACCGGTGAACGTCCGGAGGCGTGAGCGCACGCACTTCCGCGCGTAGGCTCGTGGCCCACGGGTCCCGCCCAGGTGACGACAGCGTGCAGGGCTGCGTCTAGGGTCGGCTGATCGGGCCCGGCCGACCCGATCCGTTCGGCCAACCGCAACTTCACATCGGAAGCGAGATTTCACCACCGTGACTGCTCTCACTCTCAGCACCGCCGCGGCGCCCGGCCTGCGGGCCGACGCGATCGTGATCGGTGTCGCCAAGGGCGACAAGGCCCCGGTCGTCGCACCGGGCGCCGAGGCCGTGGACAAGGCGTACGACGGCAGGCTCGCCGGCGTCCTGGAGACGCTCGGCGCCTCGGGGGCCGAGGGCGAGGTGACGAAGCTGCCCGCGCCCGCCGGTTTCAAGGCGCCGCTCGTGGTGGCGGTGGGCCTGGGCGCCGAGCCGGGCAAGGACGCCGCGTACGGCACCGAGGCGCTGCGCAGGGCCGCCGGTGTGGCCGCCCGCGCCCTCGCCGGGTCCAAGAAGGCCGCCTTCGCCCTGCCGGTCGCCGACGCCGCCGCGGTCGGCGCGATCGGGGAGGGCGCGCTGCTCGGGGCGTACGCCTTCGACGCGTACAAGGAGATCGGCCGTCAGGCCAGGGACGCCCAGAAGGGCAAGGGCGACGGCAAGGCGCCGCTCGCCGAGGTCGCCGTGCTCGGCGGGAAGCCCCGCGACAAGGCGCACAAGGCGGCCGTGGAGCGTGCCCTGGCCGTCGCCGAGGAGCTGAACCGCGCCCGCGACCTGGTCAACACCCCGCCCAACGACCTCAACCCGGAGGCCTTCGCCGCCGTCGCCCAGGCCGCGGCCAAGGAGCACGGCATCAAGGTGCAGGTGCTCGACGAGAAGGCGCTCGCCAAGGGCGGCTACGGCGGCATCCTCGGCGTCGGCGCCGGGTCGGCGTCCGCGCCGCGGCTGGTGAAGCTGTCGTACACCTCGTCCAAGGCGAAGAAGCACCTCGCGTTCGTCGGCAAGGGCATCACCTACGACTCCGGTGGCATCTCGCTGAAGCCCGCGGGCCACAACGAGACGATGAAGTGCGACATGAGCGGCGCGGCGGCGGTCTTCGCGGCCGTGGTCGCCGCGGCGCGCCTCGGTCTCGACGTGAACGTCACCGGGTGGCTGGCGCTGGCCGAGAACATGCCGTCCGGTTCCGCGACCCGGCCGGGTGACGTGCTGCGGATGTACAGCGGCAAGACGGTGGAGGTGCTCAACACCGACGCCGAGGGCCGTCTGGTGCTCGCCGACGCGCTGTGGGCGGCGTCCGCCGAGAAGCCGGACGCGATCGTCGACGTGGCGACGCTGACCGGCGCGATGATGCTGGCGCTGGGCAGCCGGACGTTCGGTGTCATGGCCAACGACGACGCGTTCCGCGCGGCGGTCGTGGACGCGTCGGCGGAGGTCGGGGAGGCGTCGTGGCCGATGCCGCTGCCGGAGCACCTGCGCAAGGGGATGGACTCGCCGGTGGCGGACATCGCCAACATGGGTGAGCGGATGGGCGGCGGGCTGGTCGCCGGGCTGTTCCTGCGGGAGTTCGTGGGCGAGGGGATCACCTGGGCGCACCTGGACATCGCCGGGCCCGCGTTCAACGAGAGCGGACCGTTCGGGTACACGCCCAAGGGCGGTACGGGGACGGCGGTGCGGACCCTGGTCCGGCTGGCCGAGCTGGCGGCCTCGGGGGACCTGGGCTGACGGTCGCCCACCGAGGCGGTGACTTCGCGCCGTCCCGCGGCCGCGGGGGCGTGGGGGCGTGGAGGCTGGTCGCGCACACGCGGCGGTAGCCGCACATCGGCACGGCCCCGCGCCCCCCGGGGTCGGCTCTCCCGAGGTCGGGTGGTGGGACGTGGGGCGTCTCACACCCCGGCCCCGCGTCTCCTCCGGGGCTGACAAGTGCGAAGATGGGGCACGGCAGGACAGGGCCCCCACCGAAGGGCCGACAGCAATACAGCGGCCGGACACCAGCCGCCGACCGGTCACCGCTGACCGGCGTGGCGCACATGCATGGAGGACGTGACGTGGCGAACGACGCCAGCACCGTTTTCGACCTAGTGATCCTCGGCGGTGGCAGCGGTGGTTACGCCGCGGCCCTGCGCGGGGCTCAGCTGGGCCTGGACGTCGCCCTGATCGAGAAGGACAAGGTCGGCGGTACCTGCCTGCACCGGGGTTGCATCCCCACCAAGGCCCTGCTGCACGCGGGTGAGATCGCCGACCAGGCGCGTGAGAGCGCCCAGTTCGGCGTCAAGGCCACGTTCGAGGGCATCGACGTACCGGCCGTCCACAAGTACAAGGACGAGGTGATCTCGGGCCTGTACAAGGGTCTCCAGGGTCTGGTCGCCTCCCGGAAGGTCACGCACATCGAGGGTGCGGGACGGCTGTCGTCCCCGACCTCCGTGGACGTGAACGGCCAGCGGATCCAGGGCCGCCACGTGCTCCTGGCCACCGGTTCCGTGCCGAAGTCGCTGCCGGGGCTGGAGATCGACGGCGACCGGATCATCTCCTCGGACCACGCCCTCGTCCTGGACCGCGTGCCGAAGTCCGCGATCGTCCTGGGCGGCGGCGTCATCGGCGTCGAGTTCGCCTCGGCGTGGAAGTCCTTCGGGACCGACGTCACGGTCATCGAGGGTATGAAGCACCTCGTCCCGGTCGAGGACGAGAACAGCTCCAAGCTGCTTGAGCGCGCGTTCCGCAAGCGCGGGATCAAGTTCAACCTCGGCACCTTCTTCGAGAAGGCCGAGTACACCGCCGACGGCGTCAAGGTCACCCTCGCCGACGGCAAGGAGTTCGAGGCCGAGGTCCTGCTGGTCGCGGTCGGCCGCGGGCCGGTCTCCCAGGGCCTGGGTTACGAGGAGGCCGGGGTCGCCATGGACCGCGGCTACGTCCTCGTCGACGAGTACATGCGGACCAACGTCCCGACGATCTCCGCGGTCGGCGACCTGGTCCCGACGCTCCAGCTCGCGCACGTCGGCTTCGCCGAGGGCATCCTGGTGGCGGAGCGTCTGGCCGGTCTGAAGACCGTCCCGATCGACTACGACGGCGTGCCCCGGGTGACGTACTGCCACCCCGAGGTCGCCTCCGTCGGCATCACCGAGGCCAAGGCCAAGGAGATCTACGGCGCGGACAAGGTCGTCGCTCTGAAGTACAACCTGGCGGGCAACGGCAAGAGCAAGATCCTGAAGACCGCGGGCGAGATCAAGCTCGTCCAGGTCAAGGACGGCGCGGTGGTCGGCGTGCACATGGTCGGCGACCGTATGGGCGAGCAGGTCGGTGAGGCGCAGCTGATCTACAACTGGGAGGCGCTGCCCTCCGAGGTCGCCCAGCTCATCCACGCCCACCCCACGCAGAACGAGGCGCTCGGCGAGGCCCACCTGGCCCTCGCGGGCAAGCCCCTCCACTCCCACGACTGAGCCTTCGTTCCACGGGCGCGACGACACAGACTTCCGCAATTCGTTAGGAGCAACCGAAACCATGGCGGTTTCCGTAACCCTTCCGGCGCTCGGTGAGAGCGTCACCGAGGGCACTGTCACCCGCTGGCTGAAGGCCGAGGGCGAGCGCGTCGAGGCCGACGAGCCGCTGCTTGAGGTGTCCACCGACAAGGTCGACACCGAGATCCCCTCGCCCGCCGCCGGCATCCTCGCCTCCATCAAGGTCGCCGAGGACGAGACGGTCGAGGTCGGCGCCGAGCTGGCCGTCATCGACGACGGCAGCGGCGCCCCCGCCGCCGCCCCGGCGCCCGCCGCCGAGGCCGCCCCGGCCCCGGCCGCCGAGCCCGCCCCGACGCCGACCGCGGCTCCGGCCGCGCAGGCCCCGGCCGCCCCCTCCACCGAGCAGGCCGCTCCGGCCCCGACCGCCGAGGCCGCGGCCGGTGGCTCCGGCGCCGAGGGCACCGACGTGGTGCTGCCCGCGCTGGGCGAGTCGGTCACCGAGGGCACCGTCACCCGCTGGCTGAAGTCGGTCGGTGACAACGTCGAGGCCGACGAGCCGCTGCTTGAGGTGTCGACGGACAAGGTCGACACCGAGATCCCGGCGCCCACCTCGGGTGTGCTGCTGGAGATCGTGGTCAACGAGGACGAGACGGCCGAGGTCGGCGCCAAGCTGGCCGTCATCGGCGCCCCGGGCGCGGCCCCGGCCGCCGCTCCGGCCCCCGCCGCCCCGGAGCCCGCCGCGGCCCCGGCACCGGCACCCGCGCCGCCCGCGCCCCCGGCTCCGGCGCCCGCGGCTCCGGCCGCCGCCCCGGCGCAGCCCGCCGCCCCGGCGCAGCCCGCCGCTCCGGCGCCCGCGCCGACCCCGGCCCCGGCTCCCGTCACCCCGGCTCCCGCCCCGGCCGCCCCGGCCGCCGCGCAGCCGACTGACGAGGGCGCCTACGTCACCCCGCTGGTGCGCAAGCTCGCCGCCGAGAACGGCGTCGACCTGTCCGCCGTCAAGGGCACCGGCGTCGGCGGCCGGATCCGCAAGCAGGACGTCCTCGCCGCCGCCGAGGCCGCGAAGGCCGCCGCCGCTCCGGCGCCGGCCGCCGCTGGGGCTGCCGGAGGCCCTGCCGCCGCCCGCAAGGCGCCGGTCCTGGAGGCCTCCCCGCTGCGCGGTCAGACCGTGAAGATGCCGCGGATCCGCAAGGTCATCGGCGACAACATGGTCAAGGCGCTGCACGAGCAGGCGCAGCTCTCCACGGTCGTCGAGGTCGACGTGACCCGGCTGATGCGGCTGCGTGCCCAGGCCAAGGACGCGTTCGCGGCGCGCGAGGGCGTCAAGCTCTCCCCGATGCCGTTCTTCGTCAAGGCCGCCGCGCAGGCGCTGAAGGCCCACCCGGTCATCAACGCCAAGATCAACGAGGCCGAGGGGACCATCACCTACTTCGACACCGAGAACGTCGGTATCGCGGTGGACTCCGAGAAGGGCCTGATGACCCCGGTCATCAAGAACGCCGGTGACCTCAACCTCGCCGGTATCGCCAAGGCCACGGCCGAGCTGGCGGGCAAGGTCCGCGGCAACAAGATCACGCCGGACGAGCTGGCGGGTGGCACCTTCACCATCTCCAACACCGGTTCGCGCGGCGCGCTCTTCGACACGATCATCGTGCCGCCGGGTCAGGTCGCGATCCTCGGCCTCGGTGCCACGGTGAAGCGTCCGGCCGTCATCGAGACGGAGGAGGGCACGGTCATCGCCGTCCGCGACATGACCTACCTGACCCTCTCCTACGACCACCGCCTGGTGGACGGCGCCGACGCCGCCCGCTACCTGGGCGCGGTCAAGGCGATCCTGGAGGCGGGCGAGTTCGAGGTCGAACTCGGCCTGTGACCTCCCGGTAAGCGTCCCGCGGCGCCCCCGTCCGGAATCCTCCGGACGGGGGCGCCGTACGTCGTCCGCCGATGTAAGTCTCGTCTCACCTGCGTCAAAGCGCCCCTTCGCGCCCCTCCCGTACGGCCGGGCCGCCGTATTGTCTAAGCGTCAAACGCCCCCGGGGGCCTGTGGGCCCCTTCCTAAGGAGCCCTCATGACCGCGCCCGTCATCCACTCGCTGCGCGAACAGATCCGCGAGCACATCCTCGAGGGGATCATCAGCGGGCGCTGGCAGCCGGGTGAGCGGATCGTGGAGCGGCGGATCGCGACCGAGCTGGAGGTCAGCCAGACCCCGGTCCGGGAGGCGCTGCGGGAGCTGGAGTCGCTGCGGCTGATCGAGTCGGCGCCCAACAAGGGCGTACGGGTGCGGAACCTGACCGCCGCCGACCTGGAGGAGAGCTATCCGGTCCGGGCCGGTCTGGAGGCGATCGCGGCGGAGCTGGCGGCGGCGAGGCTGGCCGAGGACTGCTCGGCCCTGGAACCGCACGTGACCGCGCTCTACGCCGCCGACCGCAACGCGGACGGCACGGCGCAGGTGCGGCACACGGTCGCCTTCCACCGGGAGATGGTCCGGGCGGCCGGGAACTCCGTGCTGCTGCACACCTGGGAGGGGCTCGGCATCGAGGTGTTCACGGCGCTGTCGATCCGCTGGCTGGGCACGGTGCAGCAGTCGTACGCGGAGGAGCACGAGGAGCTGGTGGCCGCGTTCCGGCGCCGGGACCCGCGGATCGCGGACCTGGTGAAGGCGCACGTCCTGGGCTGCGCGCCCCGGCACGAGCGCTGATCGGGCCGCCTCCCCGGGAGCGCGCGTGACGTGACCTAGGGTGACCGACATGCCGGAACTGTCGGACACGCCTGACGGAGCGCACGGCGCACCGCCCCGAGGCCACTGGGAGCGGATCAGCCAGTCCCCCTTCCTCCCCGCCACGGTCCTGACGCTGATCGTCTCCGCGGCGGCGGGCCTGTTCGCCTGGTCGTACACCTACGCCATGGCCGACCCGACCCCGCGCTCCATCCCGATGGCGGTGGCCGGCCGGTACGAGCAGCAGCGGGGCCGGACCTTCCTCGACGGCATGGAGGCGGCGCTGAACGCCTCGGTGAAGGTACGCACGTACGCCACCATGGCCGAGGCCCGGACGGCGGTGGAGGAGCAGGAGGTCTTCGGGATCTTCGACGTGCGGGACGACGGCCGCGCCGTCGAACTCCAGCTCTCCAGCGCCTCGGGCGCCTCGGTCGCCCAGGTGCTCGCCGAGGCCGCCCCCCGGGTGGGCCGGAAGACCGGCGTCGCCGTCACCCTGCGGGACGTCAACCCGCTCCAAGAGGGCGACCCGCGCGGGCTGGCCGTCTTCTACATCTCGCTGGCGGCCGTGATCATCGGGTTCGTCGGGGCGATCCAGCTCAGCGTGCACGCCAGGGCGCTCAACCCGCTGGAGCGGATCGCGTTCACGGCGGCGTACGCGCTGCTCGGCGGGCTGGCGATCGCGACGGCGGTGGACTGGCTGCTGGGGGCGCTGGAGCTGCCGTTCCCGCAGTCCTGGCTGGTGCTGGCGCTCACGATGTTCGCCAGCGGCATGGTGTTCACGATGTTCAACACGTTGATCGGGCGCTGGGCGATGCTGCCGACGTGGGGCCTGATGGTGCTGCTGGGCAACCCGTCGTCGGGCGGCGCGGTCTCCTGGGCGCTCCTGCCCTCGCCGCTGGCGACGATCGGCCGCTGGCTGCCGCCGGGCGCCTCGGTCAACGCGCAGCACACGGCCGTCTACTTCCCGGGCCACCAGCACGCCCTGCCGTACCTGGTGCTGGCCGGGTGGGCGCTGCTGTCGTGCGCGGTCTTCCTGAACTGGTCGCACCGGCACCCCGGCGGACGGTAGCGACATTCGAGCGGGGCTCCACTCAAACGCTGCCCGACCTGCGGAAACCCTTCGAAAACAAGGCACCCGGTGCCCGCACCCAAGGCACCGGGTGCCGACTTTCTCGTTATCAAGAGATTTTCCTCCTGAACCCTTTGATCGATCATCGATCAGCGGGTTACAGTCCTCGACGGGCTCCGACCAGAGCCTCCAGCCCTGTCCTGCCAAAGACCTAGGGCCATCCCCAACCCTTGCCGATGAGGGAACCCCCTTCGACTGAGGAAGGCGGCGACATGACCGACCCCCACGCCATCCAGCCGAGCGAGCTCGACCAGCTCCCGGACCGCGACCCCGAGGAGACCGCCGAGTGGCGGGCCTCGCTGGACGCCGTCGCCAAGGCGGCCGGGCCGCACCGTGCCGCGTACCTGATGCGCCGCACGCTGGAGCGTGCCGAGGGCGCCGGCGTGGCGCTGCCGAAGCTCCTTGAGACGGACTACGTCAACACCATCCCGACCGCCGCCGAGCCCGCCGTGCCCGGTGACGAGGAGATGGAGGCCCGGATCACCGCCTGGAACCGCTGGAACGCGGCGGCCATGGTGACCCGCGGCTCGAAGTACGGCGTCGGCGGCCACATCGCCACCTTCGCCTCCGCGGCCTGGCTCTACGAGACCGGGTTCAACCACTTCTTCCACGGCAAGGAGGCCGACGGCTCCGGCGACCAGCTCTACATACAGGGCCACGCCTCCCCCGGCATCTACGCCCGCGCCTTCCTCGACGGCCGTCTGAACGAGGCGCACCTGGACAACTTCCGCCGCGAGTCGGGCGGCAACGGCCTGCCGTCGTACCCGCACCCGCGCCGACTGCCCTGGCTGTGGGAGTTCCCCACCGTCTCCATGGGCCTCGGCCCGCTGTCGGCGATCTACCAGGCGCGGTTCAACCGCTACCTCACCCACCGCGGCGTCAAGGACGTCTCCGCCTCGCACGTGTGGGCGTTCCTCGGCGACGGCGAGATGGACGAGCCGGAGTCGACGGCGGCGCTCGCGCTGGCCGCGCGGGAGGAGCTGGACAACCTCACCTTCGTCATCAACTGCAACCTCCAGCGCCTCGACGGCCCGGTCCGCGCCAACTTCAAGATCGTGCAGGAGCTGGAGGCCCAGTTCCGCGGCGCCGGGTGGAACGTCGTCAAGACGCTGTGGGGCTCCGCCTGGGACGAGCTGTTCCAGCTCGACACCACCGGCGCGCTGGTCCGCCGCCTGCGCGAGGTGCCCGACGCCCAGGTGCAGACGTACCAGACCCGGGACGCCGCCTACATCCGCCAGGACTTCTTCGGTGCCGACCCGGCGCTGGCGGAGCTGGCGAAGCTGCTGAGCGACGACAAGATCCTGGAGTGCTTCCACTTCTCGCGCGGCGGCCACGAGTCCCGCAAGGTGTACGCCGCCTACCGGGCCGCGCTCGCCCACAAGGGCGCGCCGACCGTGATCCTGGCCCAGACGGTCAAGGGCCACACCCTCGGTGCGGGCTTCGCGTCGAAGAACGCCAACCACCAGATGAAGAAGCTGACGGTGGACGAGTTCAAGGCGATGCGCGACCGCCTCGGCCTGCCGATCAGCGACGGCGACTTCGTCGACGGCGTGGTCCCCTACGGCCACCCCGGCGCCGACTCCCCCGAGGTCCGCTACCTCCAGGAGCGCCGCGCCGCCCTCGGCGGTCCGGCCCCGGCCCGCCGCGTGCACCCGGTCGGTCCGCTGCCCGCGCCCGCCGACAAGGCGTTCGCCGCGTTCGACAAGGGCTCCGGCTCCCAGAACGTGGCCACCACCATGGCCTTCGTCCGCCTGGTCAAGGACCTGGTCCGGGACAAGGAGACCGGGAAGCGCTGGGTGCCGATCGTCCCCGACGAGGCGCGCACCTTCGGCATGGAGAGCCTCTTCCCGTCCCTGGGCATCTACTCGCCCAAGGGCCAGACGTACGAGCCGGTCGACCGCGACCAGCTGATGTACTACAAGGAGGCCAAGAACGGCCAGATCCTCAACGAGGGGATCACCGAGGCCGGTTCGATGGCCGACTTCATCGCCGCTTCGACGTCGTACGCGACGCACGGCGAGGCGATGATCCCGTTCTACATCTTCTACTCGATGTTCGGCTGGCAGCGCACGGCCGACCAGATGTGGCAGCTCGGCGACCAGCTCGGCCGCGGCTTCCTGGTCGGCGCCACCGCCGGTCGCACCACCCTGACCGGTGAGGGCCTCCAGCACGCCGACGGCCACTCCCCCGTCATCGCCGCCACCAACCCGGCCGCGCTGACGTACGACCCGGCCTTCGCCTACGAGGTCGCGGCGATCGTCAAGGACGGTCTGCGCCGGATGTACGGCCAGGCGGCGCCGGGCGAGGACCCGAACGTCTTCTACTACCTGACCGTCTACAACGAGCCGCTGCCGCAGCCCGCCAAGCCCGCCGGGCTCGGCATCGACGAGGGCATCGTCAAGGGCCTGTACCGCTTCAACACCGCCGAGTCGGCGGGTCTGACCCCGGCGGCGAACGCCCCGCGGATCCAGCTCCTCGGCTCCGGTACGGCGATCCACTGGGCGCTCACCGCGCAGAAGCTGCTCGCCGAGGAGTGGGGCGTGGCCGCCGACGTGTGGTCGGCGACGTCCTGGGGCGAGCTGCGCCGGGACGCGCTGGAGGCCGACGCGGCTGGCTTGCGCGGTGAGGAGCGGGTGCCGTACGTCCGTCAGGCGCTCCAGGGCGCCGAGGGCCCGGTGCTGGCGGTCTCCGACTACATGCGCCAGGTGCCGGACCAGATCGCGCAGTGGGTCGAGCAGGACTACAGCTCGCTGGGCGCCGACGGCTTCGGTCTGTCGGACACCCGGGACGCGGCCCGACGGCACTTCGGTGTCGACGCGCAGTCCATCGTCGTGGCGGCGCTGGCGCAGCTCGCGCGGCGCGGTGAGGTGAAGGCGACGGCCGTGAAGGAGGCGCGGGAGCGCTACGGCCTGTGAGACGGCGGTGAACGGCACCGGCCCCCCGCGTACGGGGAGCCGGTGCCGTTCCTCATTCCGCGCTGGGGATGCCCAGCTCGTCGGGTTCGGGCCCGGGGTCGGGGTGGCCGCGGAGCCGGAGGATGGCCAGGGCCAGCCCGCCCCAGACGATCAGGATCGCGATGACCATCATCGTGATGGCGCCTCCGGACATCAGCGTCCCTCCTTTCCGTGTCCGCGCTTGCGTAGGTGGGCCGCCTGTTCCTCGGAGGTCTCCAGGTCCAGGTCGATCAGCCCGCCCCCGGCCGCCTTCCACGGGATCAGCGAGAGCAGCACGCCGACGAGCAGCGCGCCGATCGCCACGCTCCAGCCCGCGCCGAGCAGGAAGCCGGTGGAGTAGCCCTCGTAGTTCTCGTCGAACTCGTCGCGCAGGCTGTCGACCATCATCCAGCCCAGCACGACGGGGGTGATGACGCCGAGGCAGATCCGCCACCAGTGGCCGAGCCGGATGGCGGAGGTGGCGTCGGCGTCGCGTTGCAGCTCGGTCAGCTTGCGCATCACCCAGGCCACCCAGACGACGCCGACGAGTCCGGCGAGCGCGATGCCGTACTGGTTGATGAAGTGGTCGGAGGCGTCGAGCAGGTAGACGCCCTCGTCGGTCGGGAACAGCAGCAGGGACACCACGGCGATGGCCCCGCCGACGCTGAGCACGGCCGGGAGGCGGTGCATCCCGGTGCGGTCCTGCACGGCGGAGACCACCACCTGCACGATGGAGATCAGCGAGGACAGCCCGGCGATCACCAGCGACACGAAGAACAGGACGCCGAACACCTCGCCCAGCCACATCTCGGAGATGACGGTCGGGAAGGCCACGAAGGCCAGTCCGAGCCCGGCGGTCGCCACCTCGCTGACCGGCACGCCCGAGGACTGCGCCATGAAGCCCAGCGCCGAGAACACCCCGATGCCGGCGAGGATCTCGAAGGAGCTGTTGGCGAACCCGGCGACCATCGCGGAGCCGGTGAGGTCGGCGCGGCGGCGCAGGTAGGAGGCGTAGGTGACCATGATGCCGAAGCCGATGGAGAGCGAGAAGAAGATCTGGCCGTAGGCCGCCACCCACACGCTGCCGTCGCCGAGCTGGGACCAGTCGGGCCGGAAGAACGCGTCCAGGCCCTGGGCGGCGCCGTCCAGGGTGAGCGCCCGGATGACGAGGACGCCGAAGAACACCACCAGCAGCGGGATGAAGACCTTGTTCGCCGCCTCGATGCCGCGCCGGATGCCGAAGGCCAGGATGGCCAGGACGACCGCCCAGACGGCGATCAGCGGCCACAGCACCCCGGGCACGTAGCCGGAGACGAAGCCCGGTTTCTCCGCCGCGTCGAGGAAGTTCCCGAAGAGGAAGCCCTCCGGGTCGTCGCCCCACGCCTCGTCGACCGAGAAGCCGACGTAGCGGATGGCCCAGGCGACGATGACCGCGTAGTAGGTGGCGATCACGAAGGAGATCGCCACCTGCCACCAGCCGAGCACCTCGGCCGGGCGGGACATCTGCCGCAGCGCGGCGGGGGGCGACGTGCGGTACCTCCGGCCGATCGCGTACTCCATGATCAGCAGCGGGATGCCCGCGGTGAGCAGGGCGATCAGATAGGGGAACAGGAACGCGCCGCCGCCGTTCGCGTAGGCGACGGCGGGGAAGCGCCAGATGTTCCCGAGGCCGACGGCGGAACCGATCGCCGCCAGCAGGAACCCGGTGCGGGTGGACCACTGTTCGCGGGGTGGTGTCAGGTCGCTCGACTGTGTCGCCATGTGCCCGTCCTAGGTCGGGGACGTCCCGGGTGAACCGCTGGACCTCTGCGATGAACCGAATCCCGACGTTAACAGCGGTTCCCCGGCCACCACAGGGTGCGTACGCCCGGGCAGGTGACGGGCCCGGCACAATGGTGGTCATGCGTGCCGCCCGGCTGATCAAGATGGTGCTGCTGCTCCAGTCCCGCCCCGCCATGACCGCGGCCGAGCTGGCACGCGAGCTGGAGGTGTCCGAGCGGACCGTCACCCGCGACGCCCAGGCGCTGTCGGAGGCGGGCGTCCCGGTCTACGCCGACCGGGGACGGACCGGCGGCTACCGGCTGGTCGGCGGCTACCGCACCCGGCTCACCGGGCTGCACCGCGGTGAGGCCGAGGCGCTGTTCCTGTCCGGGGTGCCGGGGGCGCTGCGGGAGATGGGCCTGGAGGACGCGGCGTCGGCGGCCCGGCTGAAGGTGTCGGCGGCGCTGCTGCCGTCCCTGGCGGACGCCTCCCGTACGGCGGCGCAGCGGTTCCACCTGGACGCGCCGAACTGGTTCCACGAGCCGCGGACGCCGGAGCTGCTGCCGGACGTCGCCGAGGCGGTGTGGGACGACCGTCCGGTCACCGCCCGCTACCGGCGCGGGGAGCGTGAGGTGGTCCGGGAGCTGGAGCCGTACGGGCTCGTCCTGAAGGCGGGCGTGTGGTACCTGTGCGCCCGGATCACGGGGGACGTCTCCCACCGGGTCTACCGCATCGACCGGTTCACCGAGGTGCGGCCCGGCACCGGCCGCTTCGAGCGGGACCCGGACTTCGACCTGCCCGCGTTCTGGGCCGAGCGCGCCGAGCAGTTCGCCCGCTCGCTGCTGCGGGCCGCGGTCCTGGTCCGCCTCTCCCCCGTCGGCGTGCGGCGGCTGCCGCACACCGCCGACCCGGGGGCCGCCCGCGAGGCCCTGGCCGCCGCTGATCCGCCGGACGCCGACGGCTGGACCACGGTCACCCTGCCCGTGGAGTCGGAGGAGGTCGCCCACACCCAGCTCACCGCCCTGGGCCCGGAGGCGGAGGTGCTGGCCCCCGGCACGCTGCGCGCCCGGATGGCGGCGGACGCGGCGCGGTGGGCGGGGCTGTACCGGGACTGAGGGGGCCGCGCGGCCGGGTGGTAACGATCCGTCGTACTCCGCGTGCGTCGGCCCCGTCCAGGGATGATGCTGGACGCGTGATGGACGAGACGGAGTTCTGGGAGCTGGTGGACACCAGCCGCGAGGCCGCGGAGGGCGATCCGGACGAGCAGGCGGAGCTGCTGGTGGAGCGGCTCCTGCGGCTGGACCCCGAGTCGGTCCTCGACTTCGCCCGGCACTTCGAGGCGCGCTACCACCGCGCCTACCGCTGGGACCTGTGGGGCGCCGCGTGGGTGCTGCTCGACGGGGCCAGCGACGACGCGTTCGACTTCTTCCGGTGCTGGCTGATCGGCCAGGGCCGGGAGGTGTACGAGGGCGCCCTGCACGACCCGGACGCGCTCGCCGACCTGCTGGACGACTTCGACGAGGAGATCGACGGCGACGGCGAGGAGCTGGGGTACGCCGCCGACGAGGCGTACGAGCAGCTCACCGGCACCGTCGCCCCCGACCTGGGCATCCCGGCCGGTGCCGCGGAGCCCGAGGGCACGCCGGTCGACTTCGAGGACGAGGACGCGCTGGCCGGGCGGTTCCCCCGGCTGTGGGACCGGTTCAGGGAGTAGGCGCGCAGGGGGCCTTCGGCGTCGGCTGGCGCAGCGGTGCGGCGTTGGCCTGGTCGAGGGCCGAGGCGGTGACCGCGGGTGGGCCGAGGACGACCGTCAGGGCCGCGCACACCGCCCGCCAGGTGCCGCGGGGCCCGCCCCGGTCGTACCGCGTCCCGCTGTTCGGCGTCGTCCCGCTGTTCACCGTCCCCACCTCCGGTCGGCGTGCGCCTCCGACGGTGGGGAGGGTTCCCGGGCGGCGCCCGCGCGGCGGCTGCGGCCGTCCCGTGGGTCGCCGCTCCGGCCCTGGAGCCGGGCCGCCAGTTCGCGGATCTCCGGCAGCCGGGCGGCGAGGGCGGCGCCGGGGCAGCTGGTCATGTAGCCGTCGCTGTGCCCGGCGAGCGCGGGCAGGCTGGCCCGGGTGCCCGCGGCGTAGCGGCTGCCGCTGTTGCTGGAGACCAGCCGGACCCGGCTGCGCGGGTCGGTGTCGGACAGCCCGAGCTTCCAGGCGGCGACGGCGGCGATCGCGTCGGTCATCACGCGCGGTACGTCCGCTCCCGCCGTGAAGGTGCCGATGGCGGCGATGCCCGCGGTGCGGTGGTTGAAGCCCTGGGTGTGGGCGCCGGTGACGGCGCGGGCCACGCCGCCCGCGCGGCCCTCGTAGACGGTGCCGCAGCGGTCGACGAGGAAGTTGTAGCCGATGTCGTCCCAGTCCCGGGCGCCGGTCTGCCCGGCGTACAGGTCGCGGATGATGCGGGGCGTCTGGGCGCAGTCGTAGGCGTTGGGCGAGTCGGTGTGGTGGACGAAGACGGCGACCACCGTGTCGTCGTAGCGCGGGGGCGGCTGCCGTCGGGTGCCCTCCGGTGTCGCCCAGACCGAGCGGGGCCGGATGTCGGGCCGGGGCGCGCTGTGCGGAGCGGCGCGGACGACGGGGCGCCGGTCCTCCGCCGCCGCCGCGGTGACGGCGCTCTCGACGCCGTTGGCGCACAGCGCCAGCGCGGCCACGGCGGCGAGCCCCGGCAGACAGCCGAGGGCCAGCCGGGCCGGGCGGGGCAGGGCGGAGGTACGGAAGGTGCGGGGGATGCGGGGGATGCGGGGTATGCGGGGTATGCGGGGTATGCCGGTGGGGCGCGGGGCGCCGGATATGCCGTCCGGACGGCGCCGCGGCGGGCGCCGGTGGGCGGCGCGCCGCCGTCCGCTCCGCGTCCTCCGGATCCGCTGCGCGGCCCGTATCCGCTGTGCCGTGCGGATCCGCCGCGTTCTTCGCGAGACACACATGGTTTCACTGTCGGGCCGAACCGCCGCGCCCGCGATGTGTGCTGTGCCACCCGGTGGAACCATCGTCCCGGTCCGCGACGTTTTCCCGGGTACACACACTGATCGGCGGCTGATCACGGGAGCCCCGGCGCGCGTATGACAGGGCGTGGGAGGACTCCGAGAGGAAGGCGGCTCCGTGGACCTGCTCGACATCCTGTTGCTGCTGGTGGCCCTGGCGTACGCCGGGTCCGGGTACCGGCGCGGGCTGGTGGCGGGCTGTGTCTCGCTCGCCGGGTTCGTGGGCGGCGCGGTGACAGGCGTGTGGCTGCTGCCGTGGGTGATGGACCTGGTGGCGCCGGGCACCACCGCGGCGACGCTGACGGCGGTGTGCGTGGTGCTGGTCCCGGCGGTGCTGGCGCACGAGCTGGCGGGGCGGCTGGCGCTGCGCCTGCGGCGGGAGCTGGACCGGGGGCCGCTGCGGGTGGCGGACGGTGTCGGCGGGGCGGTGGCCGGTGCGGTGGCGGTGCTGGTCGTGTCGTGGGTGGCGGCGAGCGTGCTGGCGGCGTCCTCGTCGCCGCCGCTGACGTCGGCGATCCGGGACTCGCGGGTGCTGGGGGCGGTGCAGGACGCGATGCCGGACACCACTCCGGCGTGGTTCGCGCGGGCCACGTCCGCGTTGACCGAGGCGGGCTTCCCGCAGGTCTTCAACCCGTTCGAGAACGAGTCGACGGCCGAGGTGGCCCGTCCCTCCGGCGACAGCGTCACCGCCGCCGCGACCGAGGCCGCCCGCACCAGCACGGTCAAGGTGGAGGGCGTCTCCGGCACCCAGGGCCGCGAGGGCAGCGGGTTCGTGTACGCGGCGGAGCGGGTGATGACCAACGCCCATGTGGTGGCGGGCATCGACGAGCCGACCGTCCGGGTCGGCGGGGTGGGGCGGGCGTACGAGGCGCGTGTGGTGCTCTTCGACCCCGACAAGGACGTGGCCGTGCTCTACGCCCCCGGGCTCGCCGCGCCCGCGCTGGCCTTCGACGACGCCGCGGCGCGCGGGGACGCGGCGGTGGTCGCGGGCTATCCGCAGGACGGCGGCCTCGACCTCCAGGCGGCGACGGTGGCGAATCGGGTGCGGGCCAACGGGCAGAACATCTACAGCGACGACACCGTCACCCGCGAGATCTACGCCATCCGCTCCACCGTCCGCCCCGGCAACTCCGGCGGCCCGCTGCTGACCACCGACGGCCGGGTGTTCGGCGTCGTCTTCGCCCGCTCCACCTCGGACGCCGAGACGGGCTACGTGCTGACGGCCGCGGAGGTCGCCGCGGAGGCCGAGCGCGCGGCGGGGGCGACGGCGGCGGTGGACACGGGCGAGCTGATCACGTCCTGACGGGTCAGAGCAGCGGACGGCCCATCAGCACGTCGTCGACGTACGCCCCGTCGAGGTGGGACTCCCCGGGCCGCACGCCCTCCACGACGAACCCCTCCGCCGCGTACAGCGCACGCGCCGGGGCGTCGGGCCCGAGCACGCGCAGGCTGATCCGGCGGGCGCCCCGGACTCGGGCCTCCGCCACGGCGGCCCGCGGCAGCGCCCGGCCGGCGCCCCGTCCGCGTGCCTCCCGCGCCACGGCGAGGCCCTGTATCCGGCGGACGTGCGCGTTGCTGGCCAGCTCGGTGGGGCGGCCGAGGCGGACGTAGCCCACGACACGCCCGGCCCGTTCGGCGACGAAGTGGTCGGCGGGGCGCACCCGGTCGCTGGAGAAGGGCGCGCCGGGCCGCGGCCGGGGCGTGACCGCGTGCAGGGACGACCAGGTGGCGAGGTCGACCCCGGCCAGCGCCTCCTCGTCGTCGGGGTCGGCTCGGCGGACACGGGGCTCGGGCTGCGGCATGTCGGTCACCCTCCGTCCGCCGACCGGCCGCCCTACGGCGGTTTCCGGGGCTCGGGGGCGGCATGATGGCGGGGTGGACGACAACGCGGGTGACGGTGTGGAGCGGGTAAGGATCGCGGTGACCGGGGCGTCCGGTCTCATCGGCGGGGCCCTCGTGCGGTCGCTGGCCGCCGACGGGCACGAGGTGGTGCGGCTGGTGCGCCGGGCACCCCGGTCCGCCGACGAGGTCCGCTGGGACCCGGAGCGGGGGTCCGTCGACGCGGAGGGGCTCGCGGGCTGCGCCGCCGTGGTGAACCTCGCCGGTGCCGGGATCGGTGACCGCCGCTGGACCGAGGAGTACAAGCGGCGGCTGCGGGACGGCCGGGTCAACGGCACCCGGGCGCTCGCCGAGGCGCTGGCCGCCCTGGACGACGACCGCCGCCCGCGCGTGCTGCTGAACGGCAGCGCGATCGGCTACTACGGCGACACCGGTGACCGCGCGGTCGACGAGGACGCGCCCGCCGGGACGGGCTTCCTGCCGGAGCTGTGCGTGGCGTGGGAGTCGGCCGCGGCGCCCGCGCGGGAGGCGGGCGTGCGGACGGTGTTCGCCCGGACCGGTCTGGTGGTGGCCCGCCAGGGCGGGGCGTGGGGGCGGCTGTTCCCGCTGTTCCGGGCCGGGCTCGGCGGGCGGCTGGGCGACGGGCGGCAGTTCTGGTCGTTCATCGCGCTGCACGACGAGGTGGCCGCGCTACGGCACCTGCTGGCCCGCGCGGACCTCTCCGGGCCGTTCAACCTGACCGCCCCGCAGCCGCTGACGAACCGCGAGATCACGGCGGCGATGGGGCGGGTGCTGGGCCGCCCGACGGTGTTCGCGGTGCCCGCGCAGGTGCTGCGGGCCGTGCTCGGGGAGCTGTCGTCGGAGGTGCTGGGCAGTCAGCGGGTGCTGCCCGCCCGGCTGCTGGAGTCGGGGTTCACCTTCGCCTTCCCCGGCATCGAGGACGCGCTCCGGGCGGCGGCGCGCTGACGGCTCACGGTCAGGTGGGAGACGGCTCCTGGGAAGGCGGCGGACCCGTGTGACCGTATGCGACCGCCGTGCGACCGTGCCCTGGCGATGCGCGACTGCCCCGGACCGATCACGGCCCTACCCTCAAGCCGAACTCGGGTATCCCCGGAGCTTGTTGGGGGCATGACGTCTCCAGCGCCCGCCCGACCTCTAGGAGGGGCACGTGCTTGAGCCCGCGTTTCAGGCGGATGTCGTCGTCGTGGGGGCCGGGGTCGCCGGTCTGTCCGCGGCCCATCGGCTGACCCGCGCAGGAGTGAGGACCGCCGTCCTGGAAGCCGCTCCCCGGGTCGGCGGCCGGATGTCGACCGAGCAGGTCGACGGCTTCCTGCTCGACCGGGTCGGGCGGCTGCTGTCCACGTCGTACCCGGAGCTACGGCTGACCCCGGGCCTCGCCGCCCTCCCCCTGCGCGCCTTCGCCCCGGGAGCGCTGCTGCACGGCGACGGACGGCTGCGGCACACGGCCGTCCCGGCGGGCGGCGGTAGCGCACGGGGCGCATTCCAGGCGGTGCGCGCCCTCGCGAGCGCCCCCAGGGCCGTCCCAGCGCCCCGGAGCCGCTCCGGCGCCCCCAGGGTCCGTACCGGCGCCCCGCCGGGCCGCGACGGGGTCGCCAGGGCGCGTACGGGCCCCTCCCGGAGCCTGGCGGGCACCACGTTCGGTGCCACGCTCGGCGGCCCCCTGGGCGGCCCCCTCGGCAACCCGCTCGACCAGGCCCGCCTCGGGGCCGCGCTCGCCCGGCTCGCCGCCATGCCCGTCGAGCGGCTGCTGTCCCGCCCCGAACTGCCCGCCCGTCAGGCCCTCGCCGCCCGTGGGCTGCCCACCCGCACGGTCGACGGCGTCCTGCGCCCGCTGCTCGCGGCCCTGCTGTGCGACCCGGGGCTGACCACGTCCAGCCGGTGCGCGGACCTCGCGCTGCGGGCGTACGCGAGCGGGCGGCTGTGTGTGCCGGAGGGCGGCGCCGAGACGCTGCCGCGGCTGCTGGCGGCGGCACTGCCGCCGGGCACCGTGCACACCGGGGTCCGGGTCACCTCGGTGTCGACGACCTCCGTCAGCACCGCCGAGCACGGCGAGTTCCGCTGCCGGGCCGTGCTGGTGGCCACCGGCGCGCGGGCCGCCGCCGCGCTCCTGCCGGGGCTGCGGGTGCCCGGCTTCCACCCGGTGACGGTGGTCCACCACACCACCGACGAGCCGCCCGCGACCGGCGCGGCCCTGCTCCTCGACGCCGACCGCGGCGGTCCCGTCGCGCACACCGCCGTACTCAGCGCCGTGGACCCGTCCCGGGCCCCCGCGGGCCGCGCCCTGGTCTCGTCCACGGTCCTGGGCCCGCCCCCGCCGCAGGTGGACACCGCCGTACGCACCCACCTGTCCCGCCTCTACGGCACCTCCACCGCCCGCTGGGAGACGCTCGCCGTGCACCACACCGCCGAGGCCGTCCCGGCGATGCGGCCACCGCACGACCTGCGGCGCCCGGTACGGCTGCTGGCGGGCCTGTACGTGTGCGGCGACCACCGGGACACCAGCACCGTCCAGGGCGCCCTGCACTCCGGCTACCGGGCCTCGGCCGCGATCCTGGCGGACCTGGGCGCGGCCGGTTCGCTGCACCGGGCGGACCCGGCGCCCGCGGCCCGCCCGACGGCGCCCCCGGCGCCCACCACACCAACGGCACCCCCGACCACGCCGGCGGCGGCCTGACCCGGGGCGGGCCGGACGGACCGCCACCCGCCCGACGAGGCCCGGCCCACACGCCTCCGGGGCCCCGCGCGTCGTCCGCCGGGGCCCACCCCCGGCGGACGACGCGCGGCGCCGGGGGCGGGCGCCGGGTGGCGGCTCAGCCGAGGGCCGCCACCCGGTCCCGGTACCCCCGGACCGGCGCGGCGTCCTTGTACGGCTCCAGCTTCCGTTCGAACTCCCGGACGTACTCCAGCGCCCGCACCGACCGCATCTCCGCCGCCTGTCCGGCCGCCTCGGCGCCGAGCTGGCACGCCTGGTCCAGCTCCCCGAGGCCGAGCCGGGCGGTGGCCAGCACCACCCGGCAGAACAGCCTGCTGCGGGCGTAGGCGGGCGCCCGCAGCTGCAACGACCGCTCCGCGTGCTGCGCCGCCGCCCGGTACTGCTGGAGGTCCCGGTGGCAGTGCCCGAACTCGTCGGCGAGCTGCGCCTCGTCGAAGGACCGCGCCCAGTGCGGCGCCTCGTCGCCGGGCCGCGCGCCCTCCAGCGCGCGCTCGGCGCGCACCAGGGACGCCGTGCACGCCCGTACCTCCCCGAGCACGCCGTGCCCGCGCGCCTCGGCGGCGTGCAGCAGCGCCTGCACCAACGGTGGCCCGGAGGTCCCGACGCCCTGCTGGGCCACCCGCGCGAGCTGGATGGCCTCCCGCCCGTGCCCGAGGTACACGGCCTGCCTGCTCATGGTGACCAGCACGTACGAGCCGTAGGCCCGGTCCGCGGCGGCCTGCGCGAGCCGCAGCGCCTGCACGAAGTAGCGCTGCGCGAGCCCGTGCGCCGCGATGTCGTACGACGTCCAGCCCGCGAGCCGGGTGAGGTCGGCGGCGGCGGCGAACAGGCGGCGGCCGGTCTGTTCGCCGTAGGTGCCGCGCAGCATCGGCTCGCACTCGTGCTCCAGGTAGCGCACCAGGGCCTGCCGGGCGTGGCCGCCGCCGTAGGCGTCGTCCAGGGTGCGGAACAGCTCGCCCACCGAGCGCAGCGCGGCGATGTCGCCGCCGGTCACGCGCTGGCCGGGGCCGCGCTCGGTCCGGCTGCCGCGCTGCCGGGGCACCGGGGGCAGTCCGGGCACCGGCATCCGGCTGCCGGGGCGGGCCTGGGCGGGCACCCGGGGGGCGGCGGGCTCCCCGCGGGCGACCTTCTCGTCGGGCCGCCCGATCAGCCAGTCCCGGCTGGGCACGACGAGCCCGGCCGCGGTGAACGCGACCTTGCGGAGTTCGGCGTGGGTGCCGGAGTCCTTGCGCCACAGCCCGCTGACGATGTCGACGGCCTCCTCGGGGGTGGCGGCGAACTCCAGCCCGGCGTAGACCGGGGCGCAGGCGTCGAGCCCGAGGTCCTGCGCGGTCAGCCGACGCCCGAGGCGCCGGGTGAAGACCTCGGCGATGAGCGCCGGGGTGGTCCCGCGGGGCTGCTGTCCGCGCAGCCAGCGGGTGACGGAGGTCTTGTCGTATCTGAGATCGAGCCCGTGTTCCAGGCCGAGCTGGTCCACGCGACGGGCGAGACCTGCGTTGGAGAACCCCGCTTCTGCGATGAGCGCGGCGAGCTGGCGGTTGGGGGTGCGCTGCGCGGGTCGTTCCGTCATCTGCGGTGCGGTCTCCTGCCTTCCAGGCATCTGAAGTGCCCGGATTGCCTGTGAGCAGCCCTTATGGCCTCATGAACGGCGCGAATGTAGCGGAGAGTAAGCGGCTGATCGCACACTTCGACGTTCATTCATCCGATCGTGTGAGGATTGCCCGCAGAGCTGACGCCCGGGGACGAGTCGTACAGTGGCGTGGGCGCGTTTCATGCCTGTCGAACGAGGGAGGCGCTTGCCGTGAGTGGATTGCGGTTCGTCCGCATGGGGTTCGGCGCGGACGCCGTCGAGTACGTCGAGGCGTGGGAGGAGCAGCGCCGGGTGCACGCGGCCCGGTTCGCCGACGAGGTCCCCGACACCGTGCTGCTCCTGGAGCACCCGCCGGTCTACACCGCGGGCCGCCGCACCGCCGACAGCGAACGCCCCCTGGACGGCACCCCGGTCGTCGACGTGGACCGCGGCGGCAAGATCACCTGGCACGGCCCCGGCCAGCTGGTGGGCTACCCCATCCAGAAGCTGCCCCGCCCGGTCGACGTGGTCGCGCACGTCCGGCGCCTGGAGGAGGCCCTGATCCGCACCTGCGCGGAGTTCGGCCTGGAGACCACCCGAGTCGAGGGCCGCAGCGGCGTCTGGGTCCTCGGCGACCCGGTGGAGGCCCGCCCCGCGCTCGGCGGGCTCGCCCTGGACTTCGACCCCCGGCTGACCGACGAGGAGTTCGACCCGCGCCTCGACGGACCCGAGTACGCCCCGTCCAACGCGGGCCAGCGGCGCGAGGACCGCAAGATCGCGGCCATCGGCATCCGGGTCGCCAAGGGCGTGACGATGCACGGCTTCGCCCTCAACGTGAACCCCGACAACGTCTGGTTCGACCGCATCATCCCGTGCGGCATCCGCGACGCGGGCGTCACGTCCCTCGCGGCCGAGCTGGGCCGCGACGTCACGGTGCCCGAGGTCGCCCCGGTCGTCGAGCGCCACCTGAGGGACGTACTGGAGAACGCGGACCTCAGGCCGCGCGAGATCGAGAAGGCACCGGCGGCCTGAGACAGGCCTCCGGCTTTCGAAACCACGGGCGTACCCTGAAGAACGCCGAAGAATCAATCGCTAGGGAGCCGGTCGTGTCCGCAGTCACCCCCGACGGACGCAAGATGCTGCGCCTGGAGGTCCGCAACAGCCAGACCCCCATCGAGCGCAAGCCCGAGTGGATCAAGACCCGGGCGAAAATGGGCCCCGAGTACACCCGGATGCAGAGCCTGGTGAAGAGCGAGGGCCTGCACACGGTCTGCCAGGAAGCCGGCTGCCCCAACATCTACGAGTGCTGGGAGGACCGCGAGGCGACGTTCCTCATCGGCGGCGACCAGTGCACCCGGCGATGCGACTTCTGCCAGATCGACACCGGCAAGCCCGAGGCGCTCGACCGCGACGAGCCGCGCCGCGTCGGCGAGTCCGTGGTCACCATGGACCTGAACTACGCCACCATCACCGGTGTCGCCCGCGACGACCTGGAGGACGGCGGCGCCTGGCTGTACGCCGAGACGGTCCGCCAGATCCACCAGCAGACCGCCGACCGCGAGGGCGGCCGGACCAAGGTCGAACTGCTGGCCCCCGACTTCAACGCGGTCCCCGAACTGCTGGCCGAGGTCTTCGCCTCCCGCCCCGAGGTCTTCGCACACAACGTCGAGACCGTCCCGCGGATCTTCAAGCGCATCCGCCCGGGCTTCCGCTACGACCGCTCGCTGAAGGTCCTCACCGACGCCCGCGACCACGGACTCGTCACCAAGTCGAACCTGATCCTCGGCATGGGCGAGACCCGCGAGGAGGTCAGCGAGGCGCTGACGCAGCTGCACGACGCCGGGTGCGAGCTGGTCACCATCACGCAGTACCTGCGCCCCTCCGTGCGCCACCACCCGGTGGCGCGCTGGGTCAAGCCGCAGGAGTTCGTGGAGCTGAAGGAGGAGGCCGAGCAGATCGGCTTCTCCGGCGTGATGTCCGGCCCGCTGGTCCGCTCCTCGTACCGCGCCGGTCGCCTGTACCAGATGGCGGTCGAGAAGCGCGGCGCGTTCGTCGCGACCCAGGCCGTCTGACACCCCCTCACGCGGCCTCGGGGCCACCGGAGTACGACACGCGTGTGAATTCGCGCACAAGCGACTACTTCCCAGTAGCGGCCGATATGACGCGGTTCCGACCGTCCTCGCAGATGAGGGCGCCGGTCGGGACCGCGTCGGCGTTCCGACCCGCCCCATCAGGGCTTCATGGGTGTTTGACCGGTCAGTCACGCCCTGGTAACACCGAACAGTGACGCTGGCCTCACGCCACGTGCACCCATAGCCAGAGCCCCGTACCACCCCGCACCAGCAGAGCCCCGTACCACCAGAGCCCGTACCGAGGGGACCCCCATCATGCAGGCCGCGCCCGTCCGTGCCACAGCGATCCCGTCGCTCACCGAAGCGCTGCGCGCAGTCGAGTCACTGCTCATGAGCGGCGGCCAGCGCACCGCCCGCCGCAACGCCTGGACGTCCGTCCTGGAGGACCGCCGTCGGGCCAAGGACCGCGTGGAGGCCGAACGGCTCCTGGAACAGGCCCTGGCCGCCCGCTCCTCCTGACCCCCGCCGCCCCCGCGCGGGGCACCGCCGTCGTCGGCACCGTCAGGGGCACGTAGACTTCGTGGCATGGCGAGGAAGGAACCCGCAGCGGACGCTGCGAACCCCGGGCGACTGAAGCAGATCGCTCTGACCTACAAGATGACCCGCAAGGCCGACAAGAAGATCGGTCTTGTACTCGCGGCTGTCGGAATCGTCACCTTCGGTGTCTTCCTCGCGATCGGCTTCTTGATCGGGCACCCCATCTATCTCGGCATCCTGGGCCTGCTGCTCGCCTTCCTCGCGACGGCGATCGTCTTCGGGCGCCGGGCCGAGCGGGCCGCCTTCGGGCAGATGGAGGGCCAGCCAGGCGCCGCGGCGGCCGTGCTGGACAACATCGGCCGGGGCTGGTCCACGACCCCCGCGGTGGCGATGAACCGCAGCCAGGACGTGGTGCACCGGGCCGTCGGCAAGCCCGGCATCGTGCTGGTCGCCGAGGGCAACCCGAACCGGGTCAAGAGCCTCCTGGCCGCGGAGAAGAAGAAGATGAACCGCATCGTCGCGGACGTCCCGGTGCACGACCTGATCGTGGGCAACGGCGAGGGCATGGTCGAGCTGAAGAAGCTCCGCACCACCATGCTGAAGCTGCCCCGGGTGCTCAGCGGCCCGCAGATCACCGCCACCAACGACCGGCTGCGCGCCCTGGGCGACCTGATGAGCAACATGCCGCTGCCGAAGGGTCCGATGCCGAAGGGGATGCGGATGCCGAGGGGCGGCCCCAAGTCCCGCTGACCCGCCAGCTACGACGAGGGGGCGCCCGGTGAGTACCGGGCGCCCCCTCGTCGTAGCTGCTCGTGGGTGTCTACATCCGCACCTCGACCGTGCGGGCCAGCCGGTCGTGGAGACCGCGGCCGTCGCGGTCCCAGATCAGGGCGGGCACGGCGAGGCAGAGCAGGGCCGAGCGCAGCAGGGCGCGCGGCGGGCGGACCAGGCCGGTGTCGAGGGAGATCACCCGCAGCCCGAAGAGCCGCTTGCCCGGGGTGGAGCCGATGGTGCCGACGGTGAGGGTGCTCAGCACGAAGAAGACCAGCAGCGCCCAGTTGCCGGTCGCCTGCCGGTAGCCGTCCGTGATGAGGCCGTATGCGATCAAGAGGCTCACGCCCCAGTCGACGGCGACGGCCGCGAGACGGCGCCCCGGTCCCGCGATGGACCCCGGTCCGGTCTCCGGCAGCCCCAGCCGCTCGCCCCGGTATCCGAAGTCGGCACCGGCTTCCTCCAAGGCCGCGCGGGGCCCGGAGAGCCATGATCCGATTGCTCGCCTCTTGTCCACGCGTACACGGTACTGAACGCGTGCGCGAGCGGAACACGGCGGGTGCCGGGCTCAGCGGGGCGGACTACGGTGGAAGCGGGCCGGTTAACTTGTGCGAAACAAATGGGTCACGCCCGAGAAATCACGCGTCCCTAGGGTCGAGGTCAGCGTGTGCCACCGCACTGGCCGCACAACGAACTACCACCCCGGCGGGACGGTCGGGAGTAGGAGGAGCTGGATGTTCCAGAACGCCGACGAGGCCAAGAAGTTCATCGCGGACGAGGACGTCAAGTTCATCGACGTCCGTTTCTGCGACCTCCCGGGCGTCATGCAGCACTTCACGGTGCCCGCTGAGGCGTTCGACCCGACCGAGGAACTGGCCTTCGACGGCTCCTCGATCCGGGGCTTCCAGGCCATTCACGAGTCCGACATGGCGCTCCGCGCCGACCTGACCACCGCCCGCGTCGACCCGTTCCGCCGGGACAAGACGCTGAACATCAACTTCTTCATCCACGACCCGATCACCGGCGAGCAGTACAGCCGTGACCCGCGGAACGTGGCGAAGAAGGCGGAGGCGTACCTGGCGTCGACGGGCATCGCCGACACGGCGTACTTCGGCCCGGAGGCGGAGTTCTACGTCTTCGACAGCGTGCGCTTCGCCACCTCGTCGAACGAGTCCTTCTACCACATCGACTCCGAGGCGGGCGCCTGGAACACCGGCGCGCTGGAGGACAACCGCGGCTACAAGGTCCGCTACAAGGGCGGCTACTTCCCGGTCCCGCCGGTCGACCACTTCGCCGACCTGCGCGCCGAGATCAGCCTGGAGCTGGAGCGGTCCGGTCTGAAGGTCGAGCGCCAGCACCACGAGGTGGGCACCGCCGGTCAGGCCGAGATCAACTACAAGTTCAACACGCTGCTCGCCGCGGCCGACGACCTCCAGCTCTTCAAGTACATCGTGAAGAACGTGGCCTGGCGCAACGGCAAGACCGCGACCTTCATGCCGAAGCCGATCTTCGGTGACAACGGCTCGGGGATGCACGTCCACCAGTCGCTGTGGAGCAACGGCGACCCGCTGTTCTACGACGAGCAGGGCTACGCGGGTCTGTCGGACACCGCCCGCTTCTACATCGGCGGCATCCTCAGGCACGCCCCGTCGCTGCTGGCCTTCACCAACCCGACGGTGAACTCGTACCACCGCCTGGTGCCGGGCTTCGAGGCCCCGGTGAACCTGGTCTACTCGCAGCGCAACCGCTCCGCCGCGATGCGGATCCCGATCACGGGCTCGAACCCGAAGGCCAAGCGCGTCGAGTTCCGCGCGCCCGACTCCTCCGGCAACCCGTACCTGGCCTTCTCGGCCCTGCTGCTCGCGGGTCTGGACGGCATCAAGAACAAGATCGAGCCCGCCGAGCCGATCGACAAGGACCTCTACGAGCTGGCCCCCGAGGAGCACGCGGGCGTCCCGCAGGTCCCGACCTCGCTCCCGGCCGTCCTCGACTCCCTTGAGGCCGACCACGAGTTCCTGCTCCAGGGCGACGTGTTCACCCCGGACCTGATCGAGACCTGGATCGACTACAAGCGCACCAACGAGATCGCCCCGCTCCAGCTCCGCCCGCACCCGCACGAGTTCGAGCTGTACTTCGACGTGTGATCGGCACCCTGAGGGGCGTCACCCGGGTTCCCGGGCGGCGCCCCTCAGGCGTTTCCAGGGGGTGGCTCCCGGTCAGCGCGCGGACGAGGGATCCTGGTAGGGGAACGACGAAGTGTCGAGGAGGGCGAACGGGGATGACCGAGCAGGGGGACTCCGAACGGGAGTTCGACATCAAGTGGGCCGACGCGGCCGAGTACAAGGAGCCCTCGGCCCGGGCCCGGATGCTCGCCGAACGCTGGAAGCACGACCCGCCGGGCCCCGTCCCGTTCCGCCCGGACCCGGACGGCCGCGTCCACGGCCGCCGCGTCCACGGCCGCCGCCTCCACGGCCGCCGCCTCCACGGCCGCCGCCTCCACGGACGCGGACGCGGACGCATACGTGGACGCCGCGTACGGGGCGAGGGGTCGCCGTGGCTCTCGGTGGTGATCGTCTTCGGCTTCATGGCCGGGGTGATCCTGCTGCTGGGGTACGCGGACTTCCGGGGGTAATTGCCGCGACCGGGGAGCCCCGCGGGACCCAGCCTTCCGGTGAACGGGCTGTTCTGCGGGGAGCGCGCCGACGCCGTCCCGCTGTGGCCGCTGCTCGGTCACCCCGAGGGCCGGGTGCGGGCCGCCGCCGTGGCGGGGTCGCGGGTGCTGGACGTCACGGACGCACGGCGGCTGCTGCCGCTGCTGGACGACCCCGTGCCCTCGGTCGTACGGGAGGCGGAGCGGCTGCTGGACTGGGCCGGGCGGACCCTGCGGTGGTGGAGCGTCGGCGGGCGCTGAGAGAAGTGGTGTGTGGTTCTTTGCCCCGTTGCGTTCGGGTGGGTGCACACTGGCAGTGGAGTGCGTGGGCATGTCCAGGTCTGCGGGGTGGTGCACATGCGCAGTCGCTTCCAAAGTGACCGGCGGTTGACCTTCCGGATGGGGGTCACGCTGTTCCTGCTGGGGTTGTTGTACGTGGCGTTCATCGCCGCGTTGCTGGTGCTGCTGAAGTCGTGGGTGCTGGTCGTGGTGGTCGCGGCGGGGCTGCTGGGTGCGCAGTACTGGTTCTCCGACCGGATCGCGCTGTACGCGATGCGGGGGCGGGTGGTGGAGCGGGAGGAGTATCCCGAGCTGCACGCGGTGGTGGACCGGCTGAGCGCGATGGCGGACATGCCGAAGCCGGTGGTGGCCGTCTCGGGGATGGACATGCCGAACGCGTTCGCCACCGGGCGGAACGCCGAGCACGCGGTGGTCTGTGTGACCGACGGGCTGCTGCGGCGGCTGGATCCGGTGGAGCTGGAGGGGGTGCTGGCGCACGAGCTGTCGCACGTGGCGCACCGGGACGTCGCCGTGATCACGGTCGCGTCCTTCCTCGGGGTGATCGCCGGGCTGATCGTCCGGTTCGCGTTCTACTCGCAGCTGTTCGGCGGCGGACGGCGGGACCAGAACACCGCGGTCGTGTTCATGACCGTGATGGGGGTCTCCGCGGCCGTCTACGCGATCAGTTTTCTGCTGATCCGGGCGCTGTCCCGGTACCGGGAGCTGGCGGCGGACCGGGCGGCGGCGCAGCTCACCGGCCGCCCCTCGGCGCTGGCCGCCGCGCTGACCAAGGTCACCGGGGACATCGCGCGGATCCCGACGAAGGACCTGCGGACGGCGCAGGCCTTCAACGCCTTCTACTTCACCCCCGCCCTCGGCCGGGATCCGGGCATCGCCCGTCTGTTCTCCACCCACCCCACCCTGGAGGAACGGCTGGAGCAGCTCGGCCGGATGTCGGCGGAGCTGGGTGAGGGGACGGGGACGGGACGGTGACATGGGGCGGCTGATGGACATCCTGCTGGGCCGTACCAGGCCGGTCGCGCCCGATCTCGACCGGCTCTTCGCGCTGCCCTCCGCCGCGGTGACCCTCCAGGCCGCGGCCTCCCTCACCCCCACCGGGCAGGGCGCGGTCTGCTTCGCCACGGTGGAGGGCGCCGCCTTCGAGCAGGTCCACCGCGAGGTGCGGGCCCTGCTGGACGCGGACGCCGACCGCCGGGGCGCGCCGGTGGAGCTGGAGCGGGACGACTACGGCTACTCCTGGCTGGTCTCCCGCCGCTCCCCCGACGAGCTGCCGCAGCTCGTCAACGACCTGCATGCCGTGAACAGCTCCATGGAGGCCAACGGCTTCGGCCCCCAACTGCTCTGCTCCCTCGTGGGGTTCCAGGACAGCGGCGGCGACCGCCGTCTCGCCCTGGTCTACCTCTACAAACGGGGCACGTTCTACCCCTTCGCACCGCTGCCCGGAGGCTCCGGGCAGCGGCAACGCGACAACGCGCTGGAACTCCAGGCGAAGGCCGCCCTCGCGGACGACCTGCGCGTCGAACAGGACCTCGGCCGCTGGTTCCCCCTCTGGGGCGCCCCCGGCCTGTGACCGTCACCGGCCGGTACGCTCCCGCTGCTGACGACGCGACTCGAACGGCCGCTCCCTGCGGTACCGCCGTTCCCAGCGCGCCTGCCGGTCACGCCGCTCGCGGTACGCCTGGTACGTGCCGGGCGTTCCGCCCGCAGGCGGCGGTCCCGCCTTGGCGTCCTTGCTCCGCCCGTGCTTCAGGTACACGTGGAGCAACGCCGCCGCGCCGAGCCAGTACACGTGGTTCCCGATTCCCAGGACGCCCAGGACGGCCGCCCCCGACAACAGAACTGCGTTCACCACTGGCCTCCCCCTGAGATGAGTTGGGCGATGGGTGACCCTGAGGGTGGCGCTGGGGGCATGGAATGGCGCGGCCCTGTTTCTGCGTCCGCACGGGCGTGGACGGCGGGGGCGGGTCGTTGTCAGGGGTGGGCGGGAGGATGGCGGATCGTCTGGCGTGTGCTCGACCGGTTGTTGGGCGTCGGCCGGGGCGCCGAGACCGCGATCGCCGCGGAGGGGGAACGGCTCCGGGCCTGGGTGGGCGGGACCAGGGTCACGCCGCGGTTCCGGACGCCGCTGGAGCGGGAGCTGACGGCACCGTAGGGCCGCCGGGTGCCCGCCCCCACGCTGCGGGGCGGGCGAAGATGCGCCGGTCGAGATCGCCCTCCATCGCGTTCCTCCCTGCCCGGACGGCCAGGGGCGGGGTTCGCCCACCCCTGGCGTGGCCGGTGCGT
>NZ_JBEYHH010000024.1:0-118062 GCF_040635175.1 Streptomyces sp. NPDC006997 | reverse complement strand
TTGAGTTCTCAAGGAACGGCCGCTTCCTTTGTACTCACCCTCTCGGGCTTTCCTCCGGGCGCTTCCCTTCGGTCTTGCGTTTCCGACTCTATCAGCGTTTTTCCATGCTCCTGACCACCATTCCGCAGACATGCGAAAGATGACCCCGAGATAGGATCTGACAAGTTGGATGCTGCCAAGCTGAGGCGCTGGATCGCGTCGCTCAACCCCAGGCAGGTCTACGACTGTACATGGGGCGCTGGAGCGCGTGCAAATCGATTGGTAGAGTGGTCTAGACCTCTGAACCGGGATCGGCTGCGCGGAACGGGTGGTTCATATGACATACCCTGCTGAACAGTGCGCCGTCCGGGACAGGTAGTGACGGCCCATCTGCATCTCCACGCTCTGGGAGGCTCCCCATGACCACCGTGACGTCCCCGCTCGCAGGACGCGCCATCGGACTGGCAGAGGTGCCTGATCCGGTCTTCTCCGGGGCCATGGTCGGCCCGGGAACCGCCATCGACCCCGTGCGTGAGCCTGTCGCGGCGGTGGCACCCGTCGACGGTGTGATCGTCTCCCTGCACCCGCACGCCTTCGTGGTCGTCGACGCGGAGGGCCACGGTGTGCTCACCCACCTCGGTATCGACACCGTGCAGCTCAACGGCGAGGGCTTCGAACTACTCGTGAACAAGGGCGACACCGTGGCGCGCGGCCAGGCCGTCGTACGTTGGGACCCGGCCGCCGTCGAGGCCGCAGGCAAGTCCCCGGTGTGCCCGGTCGTGGCGCTGGAGGCCACCGCCGAGGCCCTCTCCGAACTGCGTGAGGACGGCGACGTCAAGGCTGGCGACAGTCTCTTCCTCTGGAAGTGACGTCAGGGCCGTCGTCCGGCGGCTCTCAGGACATCAACCGCGGCGGCCGGGTCCGTCGCACTATGCGGAGACGGGTGAGATGGAGACAACGCTGCGAGGCGTCGGCGTGAGCCACGGTGTGGCGATCGGCGAGGTTCGGCACATGGGCACGGCGGTGCTGGAGCCGCCTGCCAAGCAGATCCCGGCGGAGGACGCGGAGCGTGAGCAGGGGCGCGCCCGCAAGGCCGTGGAAGCCGTGGCCGCCGATCTGATGGCGCGCGGCAACCTGGCCGGGGGCGAGGCCCAGGCGGTGCTCGAGGCGCAGGCCATGATGGCGCAGGACCCCGAGCTGATGGCGGACGTCGAACGCCGGATCGCCGTGGGCAGCACGGCCGAGCGCGCGGTGTACGACGCCTTCGCCGCGTACCGGGCTCTGCTGGCGGGTGCCGGGGAGTACCTCGCGGGTCGGGTCGCCGACCTCGATGACGTGCGGAACCGTATCGTCGCCCGGCTGCTCGGGGTGCCCATGCCGGGTGTCCCGGACAGCGACAAGCCGTACGTCCTGATCGCGCGTGACCTCGCGCCCGCGGACACGGCGCTGCTCGACCCGGCGCTGGTGCTCGGTTTCGTGACCGAGGAGGGGGGGCCGACCAGCCACAGCGCGATCCTCGCGCGGGCGCTCGGCGTTCCGGCCGTGGTGGCGCTGCCGGGAGCCGGCGAGCTGGCCGAAGGCACGGTGGTCGCCGTGGACGGGAGCACCGGTGAGATCTTCGTGAGCCCGAGCGAGGAGCGGAAGGCCACGCTGACGGCCGCCGCCGCGGAGCGGAAGGCCGCGCTGGCCGCGGCGACCGGGCCGGGTGCGACCTCCGACGGTCACAAGGTGCCGCTGCTGGCCAACGTCGGCGGTCCGGCGGACGTTCCCGCGGCGGTCGAGGCGGGGGCGGAGGGTGTGGGTCTCTTCCGTACCGAGTTCCTCTTCCTTGATGACAGCAAGCAGGCGCCCTCGGAGGAGAAGCAGGTCGCGGCGTACCGGCAGGTGCTGGAGGCCTTTCCTGAGGGGCGGGTCGTGGTGCGGGTGCTGGACGCGGGCGCCGACAAGCCGCTGGACTTCCTCACCCCCGCCGACGAGCCCAACCCGGCGCTGGGCGTGCGGGGGCTGAGGACGCTGCTGGACCACCCCGAGGTGTTGCGCACCCAGCTCACGGCGCTGGCGAAGGCCGCCGCGGGGCTGCCGGTGTACCTGGAGGTCATGGCCCCGATGGTGGCGGACCGCGCGGACGCCAAGGCGTTCGCGGACGCCTGCCGGGAGGCCGGGCTGAAGGCGAAGTTCGGCGCGATGGTGGAGATCCCGTCGGCCGCGCTGCGGGCGCGGTCGATCCTCCAGGAGGTGGAGTTCCTCTCTCTGGGCACCAACGACCTCGCGCAGTACACCTTCGCGGCCGACCGTCAGGTGGGCGCGGTGTCCCGTCTCCAGGACCCGTGGCAGCCCGCGCTGCTTGACCTGGTCGCGCTGTCCGCCGAGGCGGCGAAGGCCGAGGGCAAGAGCTGTGGCGTCTGCGGTGAGGCCGCGTCGGATCCGCTGCTGGCGTGTGTGCTGACCGGTCTGGGTGTCACCTCCCTGTCGATGGGTGCGGCGTCGCTCCCCTATGTGCGCGCGACGTTGGCGAAGTACACGCTGGCGCAGTGTGAGCGGGCCGCGGCGGCCGCTCGGGCGACGGACAGCGCGCAGGACGCGCGCAGCGCCGCTCAGGCGGTGCTCTCCGGGGAGTAGGGCCGCGGCCGTACTCCTGCGTGGTTGTCGTGCAGGGGCGCTCCGCCTTCGGGTGGGGCGCCCTCGCGCGTTCTTCAGTGCTGGTGGCCCGGTGAGTCCTCTCCCAGGTCGGGGGGTGTCGTGTAGTCGACGTCCGACTCGGGTCCGATGAGGTCGCCGGAGACGATGTCGGTGCAGTAGGCGTCGAAGACCTCCGCGGCCGTGAGGGGGTGCAGGCCGTCGTCGCGCAGGCGCCAGCCGTAGACACGGTCGGTGGTGCCGGGGCTGGTGGTCCTCATGACGAGGCCACCCGGACTGCCGGTGGCGATGCCGACGGCCAGGACCGTGGTGAATTCGAGTGCTTCTGCTTCGTCGAGCCGGGTGGCCCCTTGGGTGTCGTTCGCCGTGTGGAGGGCGGCGAGCAGTACTTCCGGTGTTCCGGTGACGCTGCAGACGAGGTGGTGGCTGCCCGGTGGGGCCGTGTCGAGGATGCGGACGAGGAGGGCCGAAGCGCGGGCGAAGGCGGCGCGGCCGAGGTCCTCGCCGCAGGACGCGCAGGCCCCGAGGTGGGCGAGGAGGGTGGCCGCGTACTCCCAGGTGGCCTGTCGGACGGCCTCGTCGACGAGGGCGGGGATCAGGTCGGTGACGGGCTGGCCCTCGTAGGGCAGGGCGGAGCCCTTGGTGGTGAGTTCGGCGGTGAAGCGTGTCCGGCTGGACGGGAGGTCCGGGTCGAGGCCGTTCTCCGTGCAGAAGTCGGCGTACTCCTCTGGGTCGAAGAGGGCGACCGTCGTGTGGCTGCCCTGGGACACCCGGGTTTTGAGGACGGCTTCGACCTGCCGGAGGTAGGTGGTGTGGTCGTCGAAGGTGAAGCTCGGGTAGCGCCGCATGGCGCGGAAGTCGTGTTCGTCGGTGAGCAGGCCGATGGTTCCGGCGATTTCGCCGCGCAGTGCGCGTCGCATGGTCCGCTGGTCGGTGTGCGCCATGTCTTTTCCCCCTGTGAGCGGTCGATCAATACTCACTCACCGTAACCGCCGCCACTGACAATGGGAGGTCGGGCCGGTCGGCGGCAGTCACGGCGGTGAGTGAAACCGCAGGTCAGGGGGTTGTCAGGCGCGTTTGCGGGCCAGTTCCTCGTAGAAGTGCAGAAGGTCGAGGTCGTCGATGGAGCCGGGGTTGACGGCCTTGTGCAGGGGCGTGCCCTGGAGGAGGCGTTTGACCGGGACTTCGATGCGCTTGCCGGTGAGGGTGTGGGGGACGCCGGGGACCTCGATGATCTCGTCGGGGACGTGGCGTGGGGAGAGCTGTTCGCGGATGGTCTGCTTGATCCGGGTCAGGAGCGCCTCGTCGAGGACCGCGCCGGGGGCAAGCTGCACGAACAGGGGCATCCAGTAGCCGCCGTCGGGCTGCTCAATGCCGATGACCAGGGATTCCTTGATCTCGGGGAGCCGTTCCACGGCTTCGTAGATGTCCGCGGAGCCCATCCGGACACCTTGGCGGTTGAGGGTTGAGTCGGAGCGGCCGTGGATGACGACGGAGCCCCGGGAGGTGACGGTGATCCAGTCGCCGTGCCGCCAGACGCCGGGGTAGGTGTCGAAGTAGCTGTCGTGGTAGCGGCTGCCGTCGGGGTCGTTCCAGAAGCGGATCGGCATGGACGGCATGGGGTTGGTGACGACGAGTTCGCCGACCTCGCCGATGAGGGGGTGGCCGCTCGGGTCCCAGGACTGGAGGTCGGTGCCGAGGCCGGGTGCCTGGAGTTCGCCGGTGTGGACAGGGAGGGTGGGGACGGCTCCGGCGAAGCAGGAGCAGACGTCCGTGCCACCGCTCACGGAGGCGATCCACAGGTCCTCGCGGACCTCGTCGTGCAGCCAGCGGAAGCCGTCGGGCGGCAGCGGGGATCCGGTGGTGGCGACGCACTGGACGGAGGAGAGGTCGTAGTCCCGCGCGGGGTGCACGCCCGCCTTGCGGCAGGCCATGACGTAGGCGGCCGAGGTGCCGTAGAGCGTGGCCTTGGTGCGTTCGGCGATGCGCCACTGGGCGCCGGTGTCGGGGTAGCCGGGGCTGCCGTCGTAGAGGACGATCGTGGTGCCGGTGAGCAGGCCGGAGACGAGGAAGTTCCACATCATCCAGCCCGTCGACGTGTACCAGAAGAAGCGGTCGCCGGGGCCGAGGTCGCAGTGCAGGCCGAGCTGTTTGAGGTGCTCGACGAGGATGCCGCCCTGGGACTGGACGATGGCCTTGGGGAGGCCGGTCGTACCGGAGGAGTAGAGCACCCACAGGGGGTGGTCGAAGGGAACCTGTTCGAACTCGGGTTCGGTGTCGGCAGTGGTCAGTGCCGACCAATCCAGAGCGCCTTCGGGGGCCGGGGCGCCGAGCAAGGGGATGTGGACGACGGCGCGCAGCGTGGGCAGTTCGCGGCGGAGTTCGGCGACCGTGTCACGGCGGTCGTGTTCCTTGCCGCCGTAGCGGTAGCCGTCGACGGTGAAGAGGACGACGGGTTCGACCTGCTGGAAGCGGTCCAGGACGCTGCGGGCGCCGAAGTCGGGTGCGCAGGAGGTCCATACGGCACCGACGGCGGCGGTGGCGAGGAGGGCGACCACGGCCTGCGGGATGTTCGGGAGGTAGCCGCTCACGCGGTCGCCGGGGCGGACGCCCAGGGCGCGCAGTTCGGCGGCGAGGGAGCCGACCTGGCGGCGCAGCTCGGACCAGGTCACCGGGCGGGGTTCATGGCTCTCGTCGACGCAGAGGAGGGCTGGTTCGTCCGGACGGGTCGTGGCGGCGCGCAGGGCGTGCTCGGCGTAGTTGAGGGTGGCGCCGGGGAACCACTGGGCTCCGGGCATGGCGCGGTCGCCCAGCACGCGCGCGTAGGGGGTGGAGAAGTGGACGCCGAACCATTCCGTGACGGCTTTCCAGAAGGTGTCCAGCTCGGCCACGGACCAGCGGTGCAGGGCCGCGTATCCATCCTCGGTGGGGGCGCCGTGGTGCTCCGCGGCCCAGGCGTGGAACCTGGTGATCTGGGCCTGGGCGATGCGTTCCGGATCGGGCTGCCAGAGCGGCTGGAGGTTCTCGGTCGACATGGGGCGGCTCCCGGACTGTGCGCGTCGTGTGCGTCGCTCGCGCACGGGCGGGGATGTGCGCGTGACGCGGCTGACACGGACGATGCCACGTGATCGACATCAGCACCAGGGTGTACCGCACATAGTCCGTGTCGTGAAGATGTGGCCGAAGCACTGGTGAACGGCAGTTGAACGGCGCCCTCCGGCGGCTCCCTCAATGGCAGGGTGATCAACATGGACGGTCATGACCTGGTGCGTTCGGTGAGGGCAGTCGGTTCGGCGGGGGTGACTCGCGGGCTGCGGATGGCGCGGGCCGCGTGGCGCGGCAGGCGCGCGGACGCCTCCGGGCTGCCACCGCGGGGCCCCGAGCGCGCGCGGGTGCCCGGTGCGGTGCGGGACGTGGTGCCCGAGCCGGGGGGCGGCACCGTACGGTTCGGCCGGGCGGAGCTGCGGATCATCGTCACCGTGAGCGGGGCGGTCTTCTGGGGGTGGGACGGCGCGGGGCCCGAGCCGTCGTACGCGCTCGCCGGGCGGTGTCCGGATCCGGATCCGCGGGCGGTGCTGGAGCCGGACACGGACGGTGGCTGGCGGGTGGTGGCCGAGCGGGTGACGGTCGTGGTGTCGCGGTACGGCGCGGTCGAGGTGCTCACGCCGGGCGGGGTGCTGCTGCGCCGTGATCTGCCGCCGCGCTGGTGGGAGCCGGTCGGTGGCGGTCCGGCCCGCTGGATGCAGCGGTCGGAGGTGCCCGCGGACGCGCGGTTCTTCGGGCTGGGCGGGCGGGCCTCGGGGCCGCGGCTGCGGGATGGCACGTACCGGCTGTGGAACACCGATCCGGGGCGCGTCTTCGGCCCCGGGGACGATCCGCTCTACGTCACGATGCCGGTGCAGTGGGTGGTGGCCGACGCGGGGACGCATCTGGTGTGCCACGACAGTTCCTGGGACGGCACGGTGACCGTGCGGGAGGGGGAGGAGGGCGCCGGGTCCGGGCATGACCGGGCCGGGTCGTGCGAGCTGCGGATGGACGGCGGTCCGCTGCGCTGCTGGGTGGTGGTGGGCTCCCCCGCGCGCGTGCTGCTCGCCTGGTCCGCGCTGACGGGGGCGCCCGCGCTGCCGCCCGCGTGGGCGCTGGGCCACCACCACGCGCGGTGGGGTTTCGGCGGCGAGGAGGAGGTGCGGCGGATCGTCGCGGGGTACCGGGAGCGCGGGCTGCCGCTGGACGCGGTCCATCTGGACATCGACCACTACGACGCCCATCAGGTGTTCACCGTCGACCAGGACCGTTTCCCGAAGCTGCCGCGGCTCGCCGAGGAGTTGCTGCGGGAGGGCATACGGCTGGTGTCGATCGTCGATCCGGCGGTCAAGGCGGCGCCGGGCAACGCGGTGTACGACAGCGGTGTGGCCGAGGACGCCTTCGTGCGGGACGCGTCGGGGCGGCTGGTGCGGGGGGTCGTGTGGCCCGGGGACGCGGTCTATCCGGACTTCACGCACGCGCGCGTGCGTGAGTGGTGGGGTGGTCTGTACGCGGAGCGGCTCGGGCAGGGGTTCTCGGGTTTCTGGCATGACATGAACGAGCCGACGTCGCTCAACGCCTTCGGGGAGTTGACGCTGCCGCGGTCGTCACGGCACGCCCTGGAGGGGCGCGGCGGCGATCACCGTGAGGCGCACAACGTCTACGCGTTGTGCATGGCGAGGGCGGGCTACGAAGGGCTGCGCCGACTCGCGCCGGACGAGCGGCCGTTCGTCTTCTCGCGGTCCGGTTGGGTCGGTATGCAGCGGTATGGCGGGAGCTGGTCGGGTGACGTGGGCACCGGCTGGCCGGGGCTGCGGGCGTCCCTCTCGCTGGTCCTCGGGTTGGGGCTGTGCGGGGTGCCGTACTCCGGGCCGGACGTGGGGGGTTTCGACGGCTGTCCGTCGCCGGAGCTGTTTCTGCGGTGGTTCCAGCTGGGCGCGTACCTGCCGCTGTTCCGGACGCACGCGAGTATGCGCGCGGGGCGGCGGGAGCCGTGGGAGTTCGGGGTCGAGACGCTGGAGCACGCGCGCGTGGCGCTCCTCGAACGGCGACGGCTGCTGCCGTACTTCGTGACACTGGCCCAGCTGGCACGGCGTACGGGGGCGCCTTATGTGCGGCCCTTGTGGTGGGGTGCGCCGGAGGACCGCGCGCTGCGTGACTGTGAGGACGCCTTCCTGCTGGGTGACTGTCTGCTGGTGGCGCCGGTGCTGGAGCCCGGGACGGACCGGCGGGCAGTGCGGCTGCCGCGTGGGCGCTGGTACGACACGGTGACGGAGCAGGTGTACGAGGGGCCCGGGCGGGTGGTCGTCGACGCTCCGCTGTCCCGGGTGCCGGTGCTCGCACGCGCGGGTGCCGTCGTACCGGTGCGTGGGGCGGACGGTGACGTGGAGCTGGAGGTGTGGGCGCCCGCCCCGGGACGCACGGGGGGCGGGCTGGTGGTGCCGGACGCGGGCGACGGGTGGGAGGAGCCGGATGTCGAGCGGTACGTCGTCCGCTGGAAGGGCCATCAGGTGGTGGTCCACCGGGAGAGCGACGACGGGCTGGGGGAGCCGGGCCGCCCGGTGCGAATACGGGGACTCGGGGTCCCCGGAGACCAGGCATAGCGGCGGCCCGGGGAGCGGATACGGCGGCCGGTGGCAGGTGCAGCGGGCCGGGGTCAGATGTAGCGGCCCTCGAACCACGCCCGCGCGGCAAGGGTGTGCAGTGGGAAGGCCAGCTCCTGTGGCCTGCGCAGCAGGTGCCAGCCCGCTGTCTCCGCGGTGGCCGCGGGCTGGGGCAGGCCCTCGGCGGGGCGTTCCGGCAGGAGTCCGAAGAGCAGCAGGTGCCCGTCGGGGGAACTCATCGCGTCGACGAGCCGTACGTCGCGGCTCGCGGCGTCGATGCCGGTCTCCTCCTTGAGTTCGCGGACGACGGCCTGGCGCCAGTCCTCGCGGTCGTCGATGTAGCCGCCGGGCAGTGCGGTGCCCCCGCGCGCGGGGGTGATGGTGCGGGTGATGACGACCAGTGCGGTGCCCTGGGTGTCGTACACGGGCTGGAGGGCCACCGCGACCGGCAGCGGGTTGCGGTAGGCGACGGTGCCGCAGGCGGGGCAGGTGCGGGGCCAGCCGGAGACGCCCTCTCCGTAGGGCGATCCGCAGCTCGAACAGTGGGAGTTCGCCGCGGGGTTGACAGCGGAGGTTTCGGTTTCGGACACGCGGCGGACTGTATCCGATCACCAAGAGGCCGTCTTCGGCGGGCGGTTCAGGGACGGTGGGTGAGCGACTTGGCGGAGACGGGGAAGTCGAAGTAGATGGCCGGGTAGCTCTCGGGGCGGTAGGTGAAGTGCCACCACTCCTCGGCGAGGTTCACGAAACCGAGGTCTTCGAGGGTGGTCTTCAGGAGCAGCCGGTGGGCGCGCTGTTGGCCCTGGATGCGCGGGTCGAGGGTGTGGGAGCGGGTGTCGAAGCAGTCGTAGCCCGTGCCCATGTCCACGGAGTTGTCCGGGAAGCGCTCGCTCTGGGGCGCGTAGCAGGGGACGAGGGGTTCGCCGGGGACGTAGGGCCTGGTGGGGCGAGCCGGGAGCCGGACGAGGGTGAGGTCGACGGTGGAGCCGCGGCTGTGGCCGGACTTCTCGGCGATGTAGCCGTCCGCGAACAGCCGGGTCTTGTCGACGTCCGGGTAGAACTCGTCCTTCATGGCCTGGTCGTCGAGGTCCTCGGCCCAGCGGACGAAGTGGTCGACGGCGCGCTGTGGCCGGTAGCAGTCGTACACCTTGAGGGCGTAGCCCTGGCGCAGGAGTTGTTTCTGGGCCTGGTGGAGGGCTTGGGCGGCGGGGCGGGTGAGGATGCAGAGGGACTGCTGGTAGCCGTCGACGCGCTCTCCGACGAAGTTGTGCGGGGTGAAGTAGCGCATCTCCTCGATGATCGTGCGGTCCACGGCGCGCAGCGCCACGAAGTCGTCGGGCGCCTTGGGCTCGGTCTTCGCCTGGGCGGGGGCGGAGGTGGCGGTCGCGGCGAGCAGGGCGGCGAGCGCGGTGACCAGTCCTCGCGCCGCGATGGTGAGTCGTGTCATGCACCCTCCATCTATCAGGTGGCAGGTGCGGGAGGGAAGACGCCCTGCCGCTTCCTGATCACCCATGGCTCATTGCTGACGCGCCGTCAGTTACCGTTCGGGGAGGGGCGTCGACAGGTACACGGACTCCGGTGGTCGCCCGGGTCGTTCTCCGGGGACGGGAAAGACTTCCGGCCGCTCGGCACCCGCTGCTCGGCGTGCGGGTCGGTCTTCGATGCCGCGCGAGGACACGCACTGCCGCAACCCCGGGTGCTCCGGCGGCGACCTGGTGGGAGTGCCGCTGTCGCGGCGCGGGCGGGGCTGGTCGCACAACACGGACAGCCGGTACCGGCTTCCGTCACCGTAAGTGACCGATCCGGAACTTCCCTGGGTGCCGTGCGCGTTGATCGATGTGGAGCTGGATGGAGTCCGAGCGGCTGGCGGTGCTGGGACAGGCGGCTCCCGGGACCACCGTCGCGGAGTCGGCGGTGAGCTTGAAGGTGGAGGTCGTCCCCGGCGTGCTGCACGAGGACGGGGAGACGACCTGGACGACGTGGCGCTGGCGGCCGACGGGGGGACACGATGACGGGTGAGGTGGCGATGCTGGGCGCGGGGGTGCACCCGTGGGGCGAGCGGGGGCGCGGCTTCGGGAGTACGGGGCGGCGGCCCGCGCGGCACTCGCCGACGCCGGTCTCGACTGGCGGCAGACCGGCTCGGTCGTGGGTGCCGGGACGGTGCGCGGCGGTTACCTCGGGTCTGTGGCGGGGGCGGCGTTCGCCAAGGCGCCGGGCTGGCAGGACGCCCGGGTCCCCAGCGGGGGCGACCGCGCCGGGCGGGCGCATACCGGTGAACGCCAGCGGTGGGCTGGCCTCCTTCGGGGAGGCGGTGCCCGCCCAGGCGATCGCGCAGATCTGCGAGCTGACGTGGCAGCTGCGGAATGCGGCGGGTGACCGGCAGGTCACGGGGCCCGCGCGGGCCTCGCGGGGAACCAGGGACTGTTCGGGCACGGTTCGGCGGTGATCGCGGTGCGCTGAGCACCGGGCCTCTTCGTCGCGCGCGCTTCCCGGCGGACTGTGCGCACGGTGGGTGATCGCCTCGCGGTCCCGGCAACCGTCGGCGTCAGCGACCTTGACGACCCCTGGGTGCCGGTGAACACCTCCCGGTGTCAGCCGACATCGCCGTACATTCTCGGCGGATTCCGGCACTCCGCCGCATGGGCTCGTCAACCCGGTTCACTCCCCCGCAAGGCGATTCGGCCACGACGACACGCTGTCACGGACGCCCAGGCTGGGCGCGGGACCGCGCTGCCCTCGGCCAGTTCGCCACGGGAGCAACGGGAACGGCGGGATACCAGCCCGCATGTCCAGGACCGGGGTCGATCACCCGGGTCCGGCGCTAGGAGCAGCCATGAGCAACGGAGACATTGTCGTCGGCGAGATCATCGGCACCGCGATCCTGATCCTCCTCGGCGCCGGAGTCTGCGCCGCAGTCACTCTCAGGCACGCCAAGGCCAGAGCCTCCGGCTGGATCGTGATCGCGTTCGGCTGGGGGTTCGGGGTGATGGCGGGCTCGCCACCGGCGTCTGGAACGACCTCGACGAGCTGAAGGCGCACTGGCAGCGGGACGCCGAGTGGACCCCGGCGATCGCGGCGCCGGCACGGGACCGCGAGTTCCGCAACTGGCGCCGGGCGGTGGAGAAGAGCTTCGGCTGGCTGGAGGTCGGCGACAACTAGACGCCCCGCACGCGCGCGTGCGGGGCGGTGCCGAGGGTGTCTGAGGGGGCGGGCCCGTGCCCCGGCCGGCGGGGGTAACGGGCCATCCCGCGCGTCCGCCTTACGTGGCGAGGGCGTGGCGGCGCCCCGCCGACTGCGCCATCGCGTGCTCGACGACCCCGATCAGCACGTCCTTGACCGACTCGCGGTCACGGGCGTCGCACAGCAGCAGCGGTACGCCGTCGTCGAGGTCGAGGGCCTGACGGACGGTGTCGACGGGGTGCCGGGCGGCCCCTTCGAAGCAGTTGACGCCGACGAGGAAGGGGATGGCACGCCGCTCGAAGTAGTCGACGGCGGCGAAGCAGTCCTCCAGGCGGCGGGTGTCGGCGAGGACGACGGCACCGAGCGCGCCCTCGGACAGTTCGTCCCACATGAACCAGAAGCGCTCCTGTCCGGGCGTGCCGAACAGGTACAGCGTCAGGTCCTCCCGCAGGGTGATACGGCCGAAGTCCATGGCCACGGTGGTGGTGTGCTTGGCCTCCACACCGCTGGTGTCGTCGACGGGGCGGCCCGCCTCGGTGAGCGCCTCCTCGGTCCGCAGCGGTTTGATCTCGCTGACCGCGCCGACGAGAGTGGTCTTGCCCACGCCGAAGCCTCCGGCCACCAGGATCTTGAGCGTGACGGGTTCTAAGGGGGGTGTGCCGCGCTCAGTGCGCCCGAGGATCATCGATGTCTTCTCCTGCCAGGTGGGGGTGGTCGGGCGGCGGGCCGTAGCCTCCGCCGCCGGGGGTCTCGATGACGAGTACGTCGTCGGGACCGACGTCCGTGGTGTCGCTGCCGCCGAGTGCGGTGACCGTGCCGTCCGCGCGCTCCACCCGGTTGGCGCCCAGCGCACCGGGTGCGCCGCCGTCCATGCCGTACGGCGGGACCCGGCGGTGCTGGGAGAGCGTGGAGACGGTCATCGGCTCCAGGAACCGGATGCGGCGCACCGCGCCGTCCCCGCCGCGGGTGCGTCCGGCGCCGCCGCTGCCGTGCCGCACCGCGAACGCGTCGAGCCGGACGGGCAGCCGCCACTCCAGGACCTCGGGGTCGGTCAGCCGCGAGTTGGTCATATGGGTCTGTACGACGCTCGCGCCGGGGAAGCCGTCGCCCGCGCCTGAGCCGGAGGCGACGGTCTCGTAGTACTGGTGGCGCGCGTTGCCGAAGGTGACGTTGTTCATCGTGCCGGAGCCCTCGGCCTGCACGCCGAGCGCCGCGTAGAGCGCCCCGGTAATGGCCTGGGAGGTCTCCACGTTGCCCGCGACGACGGCGGCGGGCGGCTCGGGGGCGAGCAGGGAACCGGGCGGCACGATGATGCGCAGGGGGCGCAGGCAGCCGTCGTTGAGCGGGATGTCGTCGGCGACGAGGGTACGGAAGACGTAGAGGACGGCCGCGTTCACCACCGCGTAGGGGGCGTTGAAGTTGCTGTCCAGCTGGGGTGAGGTGCCGGTGAAGTCGACGGTGGCGGAGCGGTTCTCGCGGTCCACGCGCACGCGTACCCGGATGACGGCGCCGGAGTCGGTCTCGTAGGAGCAGTCGCCGTCGTCGAGGGCTTCGATCACCCGGCGCACGGCCTCCTCGGCGTTGTCCTGCACGTGCCGCATGTACGCCTGGACGACGTCGAGACCGAAGTCCCCGATCATCCGGGTGACTTCGTCGACGCCCTTCTGGTTGGCGGCGATCTGGGCGCGCAGGTCGGCGAGGTTGGTCCGGGGGTTGCGGGAGGGATGCGGGGCCTCGGTGAGCAGGCGGAGGGTCTCCCGCTCGCGGAAGTGGCCGTCCTCGGCGAGCAGCCAGTTGTCGAAGAGGACGCCCTCCTCGTCGATGCTGCGGCTGTCGGCGGGCATGGAACCGGGCGCGATGCCGCCGAGCTCGGCGTGGTGGCCACGGGAGGCGACGTAGAACAGGATCCGGTCACCCTGCGTGGTCCCGGGGTGCGAGGCGGACCGGGTGTCGAAGACCGGGGTGATGACGGTGACGTCGGGCAGGTGGGTGCCGCCGTGGTACGGGTCGTTGACGGCGTAGGTGTCGCCGAGGCGCATCCGCGGGCCGCGGCGGCGGATGACCTCCTTGACGCTGGTGCCCATGGAGCCCAGGTGGACGGGGATGTGCGGGGCGTTGGCGACCAGGTTGCCGTCCGGGTCGAAGAGGGCGCAGGAGAAGTCCAGTCGCTCCTTGATGTTGACGGACTGGGCCGTGGACTCCAGCCGGGCGCCCATCTGTTCGGCGATGGACATGAACAGGTTGTTGAAGACTTCAAGCAGAACGGGGTCGACTTTCGTGTCGAGTTCGGAACTCTGTGTAATCGCCGCGCGTTCCATGAGCAGATGCCCGTGGTCGGTCGCGGCGGCCCGCCAGCCGTCGTCGACGACGGTGGTCGCGCTCGCCTCCGTGATGACCGCGGGCCCGTTGACCGTCTCGCCGGGCGGCAGGTCGGCGCGGTGGTGCAGGGGCACGTCGCGCCAGGTGCCGCCGGTGTGGAGGCGGACGGTCCGCGGGGTGCGGGAGCGGCCTTCGTACGGGGCGAGGGCGGACAGATCGGGGGGTGGGGTGATGCCGGTGGCTTCGACGGAGAGGGCTTCGACGACGATCGGGCGGTCCAGGGTGAAGGAGTACGTGGCGTGGTGACGTTCTTCGAAGGAGCGCCGCATCGTGGCGGGGTCGGTCAGTTCGACGGTGAGGGTGGTGTCGGTGCCGTCGTAGCGCAGCTGGGCGCGGCGGGTGACCTGGACGCGGTCCTCGGGCACGTCCTCGGCGCGGAGTTCGGCGCGGGCGGCGGACTCCAGGTCGTCGGCGGTCTCGACGACGCCGGGCATGGCGGCGGGTTCCAGGGGCGCCTCGACGGACTGTTCGCGCATGGCGGTGGTGTCGGCGAGGCCGATGCCGAGCGCGGAGAGCACCCCGGCCATGGGCGGCACCAGGACGGTGCGGATGCCGAGCGAGTCGGCGACCTTGCACGCGTGCTGGCCGCCCGCCCCGCCGAAGGTGGTCAGGGCGTAGCGGGTGACGTCGTGGCCTTTCTGTACGGAGATCCGCTTGACGGCGTTGGCGATGTTGGCGACCGCGATGTCCAGGTAGCCCTCGGCGACCTGTTCGGGGGTGCGGTCGTCGCCGGTGCGGTCCCTGATCTCGCGGGCCAGGGCGGTGAAGCGGGCCCGGACCAGGTCCCCGTCGAGGGGCTGGTCGCCGTCGGGTCCGAAGACCTGGGGGAAGTGCGCGGGCTGGATCCGGCCCAGCATGACGTTGGCGTCCGTGACGGCGAGCGGGCCGCCGCCGCGGTAGCAGGCCGGGCCCGGGTCCGCGCCCGCCGAGTCCGGCCCTACGCGGTAGCGGGAGCCGTCGAAGCGCAGCACCGAGCCGCCGCCGGCGGCGACGGTGTGGATGTCCAGCATGGGGGCACGCAGCCGGACACCGGCGATCTGGGTGGTGAAGACCCGTTCGTACGCGCCCGCGAAGTGCGAGACGTCGGTGGAGGTGCCGCCCATGTCGAAGCCGATGACGCGGTCGAACCCGGCGAGCTGCGACATCCGGGCCATGCCGACGATGCCGCCCGCGGGCCCGGACAGGATGGCGTCCTTGCCGCGGAACTGCCCGGCCTCGGCGAGCCCGCCGTTGGACTGCATGAACATCAGCCGGACGCCTTCGAGCCGGTCGCCGACGTGCTGGACGTAGCGGCGCAGCACGGGCGAGAGGTAGGCGTCGACGACAGCGGTGTCCCCGCGCGGGACGAGTTTCATCAGCGGGCTGACCTCACTGGACAGCGAGATCTGCGGAAATCCGATGTCGGCGGCCAGCTTTCCGACGGCGTGTTCGTGGGCGGGGTGGAGGTGGCTGTGCATACAGACGACGGCGACGGCGCGGATGCCGTCGTCGTACGCCTGGCGCAGCGGGCCCGCGAGGGCGTCGAGGTCGGGTGTCCGCAGTACGGTGCCGTCGGCGGCGATGCGCTCGTCCACCTCGACGACCCGCTCGTACAGCAGTTCGGGGAGCTGGATGTGGCGGGCGAAGATGCGGGGCCGGTTCTGGTAGGCGATGCGCAGAGCGTCGCGGAACCCCCTTGTGATGACCAGCAGGGTCCGCTCGCCCTTGCGCTCCAGGAGGGCGTTGGTGGCGACGGTGGTGCCCATCCGCACCGACTCGACGGACCCGACGGGGTCGCCGGAGTCCGCCAGCAGGGCACGGACCCCGGCGACCGCCGCGTCGGAGTAGCGGGCGGGGTCGTCCGACAGCAGCTTGTGCGTGAGCAGACGGCCGTCGGGGCGGCGCGCGACGACGTCGGTGAAGGTGCCGCCGCGGTCGACCCAGAACTGCCAGCCAGTCGTCACGTCCTCACCCCGCTTCCGCGCTGTTCACAGCGCACGGAGGCCGTTGATCACGTCGCGCAGAATACTCTCGTCGGGCAGTTCGGCCGGGGGCACCGGGCGCGTCACATGGACGAACTCGCTGTCGACGAGGTCCCCGATGAGGACCCTGACGACGCCGATGGGCAGATCCAGCTCGGAGGCGAGTTCGGCGACGGACTGCGGGGTCTCCCGGCAGAGCCCGACGATGTCCATGTGCTCCGGGGACAGCGTCGGGTCCTCTTCCGGGTCGTCCGCGTGGCGTTCCGTGACGACTACCGCGATCAGGTCGAGGCGGTGCTGGGCCGCATGGCTGGTGCGGCCACGTGTCATGGCGTAAGGGCGGACGACGGGCCCCGCGTCGTCGTCGAACCAGTGGCTTCGTGCCTGACCGTCTGCGCTCATGTCATCCCACTACCCGCCCGCGGGCAGATCGGTGCGCGGTGCGGCGTTGAGATGCGCGCCGACCCGCTTCACCAGGAGCGTCATCTCGTAGGCGATCTGGCCGACGTCGGAGTCGGCGTCGGAGAGGACGGCGAGACAGCTGCCGTCGCCCGCGGCCGTGACGAAGAGGAAGGCGTCCTCGAGTTCGACGACCGTCTGGCGGACCCCACCGGCGTCGAAGTGCCGGCCGACGCCCTTGGCCAGGCTGTGGAAGCCGGAGGCGACGGCGGCCAGGTGCTCGCCGTCCTCCCGGGTCAGGTCCTTGGAGACCCCGGTCGCCAGGCCGTCGCCGGAGAGCACGACGGCCTGGCGGATACTCGCGACGCGGTCCACCAGGTCGTCGAGGAGCCAGTTCAGCTCGCCGGTCCGGTTGGTCTCGGTGTCGCCGGTCGCCTTCGGTGCGGTCATCGACCGTCCCCCTTTGTCGTTCGTTGTGGTGCGGTGCCGCTGTCGGTCTCGTCCTCCGCGGCGTTCTCCCGGCGGCCGCGCTGCCAGCCGCGCTGGAGCGAGGCCATGCGGCTGCGTACCTCTTCGGCGTCCCGGTCCTCGGGTGCCGCCCGGTTCTCGGTGCGCGGCCGGTCCTGCTTCAGCTGGGGCGCCAGGTTGGCCTGCCGTACCCGGCGGGGCAGCGGTCCCGCGCCGTCCCCTGGTCCCGCGGCCGTGGGACGCCGGTCAGGGGTCTCCGAGCCGCGGGCCGGGAGTGCGGCGTCGCGGGGGCGTGCGGGGGCGGCCGGGGGTTCCCCGGGGGCACCGGGGCCGTGGCCCGCGGACGCGGTGGGTCCGGGCAGGTCGGGGTCGGCAGGTGCGGGGTCGGCCGGTCGTGGGCGCGGGTCTGGGCGGTCGGCCGGGTCGGTGCCGCGTCGGCCCATGGGGGACGCTCCGCGGCGGCGTGTGGGCAACGGGGCGGGCCCATCGGGTTCCGGGCGGCCCGGGCCGGTGACCTGCGGAGCCTCCGGGTCGCCGTCCCTGCGCCTGCCGCGTGCCTCGGACACGGGGCGGCCGTGGGAGCTGACCAGCTTGGGCGTCCCGCGGCGGGGCAGCGGGACGGGCGCGGCGAGGCGGTCGTCGTCGCGTTCGTCCGGCTCCCCGGCGTCCGGGTCGGTCCCCCCGGTGCCGTGGGGCGGATGGCGCTCGCCCCGGCGCCCGGCGAGGGCGGCGTCCGGCTGGGCGGTGGCGCGGCGGGGGCGGAACAGTCCGCCGCGTTCCGCGTCCTCGCCGACGAGACCGTCCAGACCGTCCAGACCGTCGAGCGTGTCCGGGAAGTCGTTGAGGGCGTGCAGTTCGACCGGCGCCTCCAGCTCGATCGGCCCGTCCAGCAGCGAGGGGGGCAGGCCCGGGAGCCGTACCGGCACCGGGGAGAGGGAGGCCCGGTGACTCTCCTCCAGCTCGGCCTCCCGGGACGGCCGCGGCCGGTCGAGACGGAACCCGATGCCGTTGGTGTCCGGCACGTCGTCGGTGAGCAGCGTGTCCGGGACGAAGACGACGGCGGTGGTGCCGCCGTACGGGGAGGGCTGCAGCGAGACCCGGACGTTCTGCCGCTGGGCGAGGCGGCTGACGACGAACAGGCCGAGCCGGTCGGTGTCGGAGAGTTCGAACTCCGGCGTCTCGGCGAGCCGGAGGTTGGCGTCCAGCAGCGCGTCGGCGGTCATACCGAGGCCCCGGTCGTGGATCTCCAGGGTGAAGCCGTTGGCGACCCGCTCGCCCAGCACCTGGACCGCGGTGTGCGGCGGCGAGAACACCGTGGCGTTCTCCAGCAGTTCCGCCACCAGGTGGGTGAGGTCCGCGACGGCCGGACCGGTGACCGCGGTGCGGGGCAGTCGGCGGACCTCGACGCGTTCGTAGTCCTCGACCTCGGCGACGGCGGCGCGGACGATGTCCATGAGCTGGATGGGTTTGCGCCACTGCCGGGACGGGGCGGCGCCGGAGAGGATCACCAGGCCCTCGGCGTGCCGCCGCATCCGGGTGGTGAGGTGGTCGAGGCGGAACAGGTCGGCGAGTTCCTCGGGGTCCTCGGTCCGGCGTTCCATGGTGTCGAGGAGGGTGAGCTGCTTGTGCAGGAGGACCTGGTTGCGGCGGGCGAGGTTGACGAAGACCTCGGAGACGCCGGAGCGCAGTTCGGCCTGTTTGACGGCGGCCTCGACGGCGGCGCGCTGGAGGGTGTTGAGGGCTTGGCCGACCTCGCCGATCTCGTTGCGGTCGTACTCCAGGCGTGGCACCTCGGTCTCCACGTCGACCTGTTCGCCCGCGGAGAGGCGCCGCATCACGCTGGGCAGCCGGACCCCGGACGCCTCGTGGGCCTCCAGCCGCAGCTGCCTCAGGTCGCGGATGAGTCCGCGGCCGATCCGTACGGAGACGAGCACCGCCACGAGCAGCGCGACCAGTCCCAGGGCGCCTGCGACGACGGCCTGGACGATGACGCCGGTGGCGATGGGGCTGACCCGGTCCTGATAGCGGTCGCCCGCCTCGTCGTCGAGGGTGCTCAGTCCGTCGAGGACGTTGCCCGCGGCGGTGTCCCAGCTCTTGGCGGTGACGCTGCTCAGCTCGCCCGGCCCAGCGGCGACGGCGGACTCCTCGGCCACCCTCAGCGGGGCGGACTCGGCGTTCTCCCAGAAGCGTTCGTAGCGCTCGCGGTCGGAGGCCGGCAGCAGTGGCAGGTTGGTGTCGTAGAGCAGGGTGCGCTGGGCGGCGAGGTCGGACACCGCGCGGACCTCGGCGCGGGAGAGCCGGCCGACGATCAGGGCGGAGCCGAGGAGGGCGTCCTCACGGGAGAGGAGGTCGCGGGCGCGGGCGAGGTTGACGAGGGCGCGGTACTGCTTGTCCAGCTCCACGTCGTCGATGGCGTGCAGGTTGGCGAGCAGGATGTAACAGGGGTCGACCAGCAGGTTGTACTGCTCGAACGCCTGGGAGCGGTTGATCGTGCCGTCCTCGACGCTGCGGCGCAGGGAGTCGATGCCGTCGAAGGCGTCCAGGACGGCGGTCAGCCGTTCGGCGCTGCCGGAGTCGAGGGCGTCGCGGACGTCCGGGTCGGCGGCGTGCCGCCGGATCGCGGCGACGGCGCGGTCGGTGGCGGCACGGCTGCGCTTGAGCGCGGCGAGGCCGTCGGAGGCGCGGGGGTCGGCCAGCTGGGCGAGGGTCAGGCGGCGTTCCTGCTGGAGGACGCGGACGGTGTCCTCGGTCGGATAGCCGACTTCCTCAATGAGGGAGGACACGGTGAACAGCCGACCCGCCTCGCGTCCCGTCAGCACCGTGGCGAAGGCCCAGATCGCGGTCAGGGACACCAACGGCACGAGAAGCAGCGCCACGATCTTCCGGCGGATGGACTTCCCGCGAAAGCGCATGGACTCCCCCAGCTCGACCCCCCACCGGCAGGGGGTACGCATGTGCGTCAACAAACGGCGCGAGCCTACTACCGACGCAGAGGTAACTCGAAGACGCTTCCGGAGCCCGAACTTCCGCTCGGGAGCCGCGAGATGGGCAGTTGTCCGGGCATTGCGGGAGATTGCCTCCTGCGAAGCGGCCCTGGTCGACCCGCCGAACACGGTTGCCCCACAGGGGTATTTGGCCGGAATTTATCGGTGTCCGGGAATCTTTGCGGCACGTCGTTCGTCCTTCTCTACAGAGACATGGGGGCGGAATCGGTCACAGGAGCCGCGTCCCGCATCCGGGCGGCGTAAAACAGCGCAAGCCGGGCAGCCAAGGGGAATCGGGTCTTCGGACTCCGGCAAGCGGTCTGCTGGCGGTGGGGAGTGACACGGTGATGGGCACGGCGGAGCGGTACGAGGCACCTGAGCACGGCGCGGCGGGCAGGCCGACGCGACAGGGCTCCAAGGCGCCGGATCGCGCTATACCGGCGGCACGCGAGCAGCAGTCGTACTACCGGCCGTTGTGGATCGAGGAGCCCGCGCGGCGTCGCAGGCTGCCCGACCCGGTGCGCACGGCGGCCGTGCGGGCGGTGCTGATCGTGGCGGTGACGCTGGTGCAGGCGATCGTGGCGTTCCTGTGCACCCTGGCCGGGTCGTGGCTGGCGTTCCCGATGGTGCTCAGCAGCGTGGCGAGCACGGTGGTGGCGACCTGGGGCGTGCTGGACGTGTGGGTGACCCGTCAGGTGTGGAACCAGCGCAACGGCGTGGTGTCGATGCCGAGCAGTACCGCACGGGCCCTGCGACGCGAGCGGCGCCGGGCGCGCCGGCAGGCGAAGGCCGCCGGGCACTCCCCGGACCGGATACGCCGACGGGGCGGCACCGGGCAGTTGTCCCACCCCTGATACCAGGGCTCACCCAAGCGACGTCCCGTTCGCGCCAGTCATCCCTTCTCCGCCCTGAGCCCTTCACCGAGTCGGCGCTGCCGCCATCTCGCGCTCCGTCATACCCATTTGATGTGACCCGCATCACATCCGGGTAGGTTCTCGATTGGGTTCACGACAACCGGGCAGGCGCCCCGACCCATGTCCATGTCTAGTCAACAAACTGACAGGTCATGGGTGGGCCGGGCAGGTGTCCGGCACGCGTGACAAGGAGCGAAGGCGGCATGTCCGAGCGGGACGAACAGGACGAACAGGGTGAGCGGAAGACGTACGACTACGTGGTGGTCGGCGGCGGCACGGCGGGGTCCGTCGTCGCTGCGCGGCTCACCGAGGACCCACGGGTGAGTGTGGCCGTCATCGAGGGCGGCCCGTCCGACGTGGACCGGCCCGAGGTGCTGACCCTGCGCCGCTGGCTGGGCCTGCTCGGTGGTGAACTCGACTACGACTACCCGACCACCGAACAACCGCGCGGCAACAGCCACATCCGGCACAGCCGCGCCCGGGTCCTAGGCGGCTGTTCCTCGCACAACACCCTCATCAGTTTCAAGCCGCTGCCCTCCGACTGGGCGGAGTGGGTGGAGGCGGGCGCCGAGGGCTGGGACGCGGCGGCGATGGACCCGTACTACGACCGGCTGCTGAACCACATCGTCCCGGTGGACGAGAAGGACCGCAACGCCATCGCCCGCGACTTCGTCGACGCCGCGCAGCGGGTCACGGGGGTGCCGCGGGTGGAGGGCTTCAACAGGAAGCCGTTCACCGAGGGCGTCGGCTTCTTCGACCTCGCCTACCACCCGGAGGACAACAAGCGGTCGTCGGCGTCGGTGGCGTACCTCCACCCGGTGATGGGCGACCGGCCCAACCTGACGCTTCTGCTGGAGACCTGGGCGTACCGTCTGGAGCTGGACGGGGACCGCGTGACAGGCGTCCGGGTGCGCGCCGCCGACGGCGCGGAGCGGACCGTCACCGCCGCCCGTGAGGTCATCGTCTGCGCGGGTGCCGTGGACACCCCGCGTCTGCTGCTGCTCTCCGGCATCGGCCCCCAGGACGACCTGACCGCGCTCGGCATCCCCACCACGCACGACCTGCCGGGCGTCGGCGAGAACCTGCTCGACCACCCCGAGTCGGTCATCGTCTGGGAGACGCACGGACCGATACCGGAGAACTCCGCGATGGACTCCGACGCCGGTCTGTTCGTCCGCCGGGACCCCGAATCGCCCGGCCCGGACCTGATGTTCCACTTCTACCAGATACCGTTCACCGACAACCCGGAGCGGATCGGCTACGAGAAGCCGCCGTACGGGGTGTCGATGACCCCGAACATCCCCAAGCCCCGCAGCCGCGGCCGTCTCTATCTGACCAGCGCCGACCCGGACGTGAAACCAGCGCTGGACTTCCGGTACTTCACCGACGAGGACGACCACGACGGCCGTACCCTCGTCGACGGCATCCGCCTGGCCCGTGAGATAGCGCGGGCGGAGCCGCTGGCAGGCTGGCTCAAGCGCGAGGTCTGCCCCGGCCCGGACGTCACCGGCGACGCGGAACTCAGCGAGTACGCCCGCAAGGTCGCGCACACCGTCTACCACCCGGCGGGCACCTGCCGAATCGGCCCCGCCGACGACCCGGCCGCCGTGGTCGGCCCCGACCTGCGGGTGCACGGGCTGCGCGGGGTGCGGATCGCCGACGCCTCCGTCTTCCCCACCATCCCCGCCGTGAACCCGATGATCGGGGTCCTCATGGTCGGCGAGAAGTGCGCTGACCTGCTCACTCACGCAGACGGCGACGCCAGCGCCCACCCGCACGCCCATGGAGACGGCGACGCCAGCACCCACCCGCACGCCCACACCCCCGCCGCCCCGCGTCCCCGCACCGCGCCACGCACCCCAGCCGACCTGCCCCCTCGGCCGACGAACCCGGGAGTCGATGCCTGATGTCCACCACCCTGTCCAAGCAACCGGCACCGGAGACCGCGCCCGGCGACACGCCGCCGGTGTTCTCCGTGCGCAACCTGTGGAAGGTCTTCGGCCCCAAGGCGGAGCGGATCCCCGGCAACGCCGAACTGGCCGCGCTCTCCGCCGAGGAGCTGCGCCGTGGGACGGGCTGCACGGTCGCCGTCCGCGATGTCTCCTTCGACGTGCGCAAGGGCGAGGTCTTCGTCGTCATGGGCCTCTCCGGCTCCGGCAAGTCCACCCTGGTGCGCTGTCTGACCCGGCTGATCGAACCCACCTCCGGGGCGCTGGACATCGACGGCGAGGACGTCCTGGCGATGGACAAGGCGCGCCTGCGCGAACTGCGCCGCCACCGCGCCTCGATGGTGTTCCAGCACTTCGGGCTGCTGCCGCACCGCTCGGTCCTCGACAACGTGGCGTACGGCCTGGAGATCCAGGGCGTCGGCAGGCTGGAGCGCCGGGCGCAGGCCATGAAGGTCATCGCCAAGGTCGGTCTGGACGGCATGGAGCACCGCAGGCCGAACCAGCTGTCCGGTGGTCAGCAGCAGCGTGTCGGGCTCGCCCGGGCCCTGGCGGTCGATCCCGAAGTGCTGCTGTTCGACGAACCGTTCAGCGCGCTCGACCCGCTGATCCGGCGCGACATGCAGGAGGAGGTCATCCGGCTGCACCGCGAGGAGGGCCGGACGATGGTCTTCATCACCCACGACCTCAACGAGGCGCTGAAGCTGGGCGACCGGATCGCGCTGATGCGCGACGGCGCCATCGTGCAGCTGGGCACACCCGAGGAGATCGTCGCGCAGCCCGCCGACGACTACGTGCGCGACTTCGTCCGCGATGTGCCGCGCGAACAGGTCATCACCGTGCGGACCGCCATGCGCGCCGGGGGCTGCGACGGCCCGGAGCACCCCGGCGCCCTCGCCCCGGACACGGTCGTCACCACCGCCATCGAGGCCGTCGCCCGCACCGGCGGCGCGGTCTGCGTGGTGGAGGACGGCGACTGCGTGGGCGTCGTCGACCACGAGAACCTGCTCGCCGTGGTGGCGGGCACGGACGCGCGGCAGGCGGCGGTGAGCTGACGATGAGCACCCTCACCCCCGAGAAGCAGGCGCCGGGTAAGACCGGTTCCCCACCGGGCGGCGCCGAGCACGTCGCCCTGCGCGCGTTCCTGACGCGCCGTCTGTCGGTCGCCCGGCCGTCCACCCGGCGGCTCGCCGCGCTGCTCGCCGCAGCGGTGGTGCTGGTGCCGTTCGCGGCGGTGCTCTGGGGCAGCGGAACCTGGCCCTCCGACCTCACCGTGGACGTACGCGGCCCGCTCGACGACGCCTACGACTGGGTCCTCGACAACCGGGACACCAGCCCCGTCTTCCTCTACTTCCTGCTGCATCTGAGCAACTGGGCCGAGGATTCGGTGGACTGGGTCACCGACTTCCTGCTGAACCTCGGCTGGTTCGCGGTGACCGCCGCCGCCGTGCTGCTGGCCTGGCGGATCGGCGGCCTCGGGCGGCGCGGCGCGAGGACGGCCGCCACGGCGCTCGGCACCTTCGTGGTGTGCGGACTGCTGGGCATGTGGGAAGCCACCATGGAGACGCTCGCGCTCATGGCGGTCGCCGTGCTCGTCTCCGCACTCGCCGGTGGTCTGCTCGGCCTCGGCGCCGGGCTGTCGGACCGCTTCGAGCGGGTGCTGCGCCCGGTACTCGACACCATGCAGATCATGCCCGCCTTCGCCTACCTGCTGCCGCTGGTGCTGGTCTTCGACATCGGGGTGCCCTCCGCGCTGATCGCCACCGTCATCTACGCGGCCCCGCCGATGGCGCGGCTCACCTCGCTCGGGCTGCGCGGCGCCGACCCGGCCGTGATGGAGGCGTCCGCGGCGCTGGGCGCGACCCCGGTGCAGCGGCTGCTGACCGCGCGGCTGCCACTGGCCCGCAAGGAGATCCTGCTCGGCCTCAACCAGACGATCATGATGGCGCTCTCCATGGTCACCATCGCCTCCGTGATCGGCGCGGGCGGCCTCGGTGAGGAGGTCTTCCGGGCGCTGTCCACGGTCGACGTCGGCCAGGCGCTGGCCGCGGGCATCCCGATCGTGCTGCTCGCCATCTGGCTGGACCGCACCACGGCCGCCGCGGGCGACCGGCTCGGCGGCGGCCAGCCCACCGGCGTCGCCTGGCTGCACGGCTGGCGGGCCTGGACGGTGGTGGCGGGCGCGTTCGCCGCGCTGCTCGCGGTCGGCAAGGCCGCCACGCCCGGCGAGTGGTCCGACGACTGGACCGTGGACATCGCGGCGCCCGTCAACGACGCCGTCGCCTGGTTCACCAGGAACCTCGCCGAGGGCGTGCCCGTACTCGGCGGCACCCGCACCTGGGCGGACGGCTTCACCACCGGCGTCCTCAACCCGCTGCGGGACGGCCTGACGGCCACCCCGTGGTGGCTGCTGGTGCTGCTCGCCGCGGGCTGCGCGCTGCTGGCGGGCGGCTGGGGCGCGATGTGCACGGCGGCCCTGGCGATGGCGGCGGTCGGCGTCATCGACGTATGGGACCACTCCCTGGACACGCTGTCGCAGGCCATCGCCGGTGTCGTGCTCACCCTGCTGGCCGGGTTCGTGATCGGGGTGGCCGCCGCCCGGATGCCGCTGCTGGAGCGCCTGTTGCGGCCGGTGCTCGACACCATGCAGACGCTCCCGCAGTTCGTCTACCTGATCCCGGTGGTCGCCCTGTTCAACGTGGGCCGGGCCGCCGCCGTCGCCGCGGCCGTGCTGTACGCGCTGCCCGCCGTCGTCCGCATCACCGTGCAGGGGCTGCGCTCCGTCGACGCCGCGGCGCTGGAAGCGGCCCGCTCGATGGGCGCCGGGACCTGGCAGCAGATCCGCCAGGTCCAGCTGCCGCTCGCCAGGCCCGCGCTGATGCTGGCGCTCAACCAGGGCGTCGTGCTGGTCCTCGCCATGGTCATCGTCGGCGGCTTCGTCGGCTCCGGCGCGCTCGGCTACGACGTCGTCTACGGCCTCCAGAAGAGCGAACTCGGCGTCGGCCTGACCGCGGGCGTCGCCATCGTCCTGCTCGGTCTCGTACTGGACCGGGCCACCCAGCGCCGTACCGACGACCGGCAGCCCTCCCGCTGAACCCGGTCGTCCCCCCAGATTTGTCCCACTGAAACGAGAGACACCGCATCCCATGATGAACAGAACCCGTACCCGCCGCGCCGCGTCCGCCGTCACCGCCGCCCTCGCCCTCACCGCGCTGAGCGCCTGCGGCGCCGCGGACACGTCCTCTTCCGGGGACTCCGACGAGGTCACCATCGCCGTCCCGTCCTGGGTGGGCGCCGAGGCCAACGCCGCGGTCGCCAAGTACGTGCTGGAGGACGAGCTGGACGTCAAGGTCAAGCTGACGCAGCTCGACGAGTCGGTGGCGATCGACGGCCTGAACAGCGGCAAGGTCGACGCCGTCCTGGAGGACTGGGGCGGCGCGCCGAAGAAGATCGAGCAGTACGTCGAGAAGAAGAAGACCGTCGTCGCGGGCGGCGACCTCGGCGTCACCGGGCACATCGGCTGGTTCATACCGAAGTACCTGGCCGACGAGCACCCGGACATCACCGAGTGGAAGAACCTCAACAAGTACAAGGACCTGTTCAAGACCGCGGAGAGCGGCGACAAGGGCCAGCTCCTCGAGGGCTCGCCGTCGTACACGACCAACGACGACGCGATCATCAAGAACCTGAAGCTGGACTTCAAGACGGTCTACGCGGGCTCCGAGGCCGCGCAGATCACCCAGATGAAGGAGAACTACGCCGCCAAGAAGCCGTTCATCGGCTACTGGTGGACGCCGCAGTGGCTCAACGCCCAGATGGAACTGGTCGAGGTGAAGCTGCCCGAGTACGAGGAGGGCTGCGACGCCGACCCGGAGAAGGTCAGCTGCGGGTACGCCAACACGCCGCTGCAGAAGTACTTCAACGCCGACTTCGCCGAGGACGGCGGGGACGCGGTGACGTTCCTGAAGAACTTCAAGTGGACCGCGGACCAGCAGAACGAGGTCGCCGCGCTGATCGCGGGCGAGAAGATGAGCGCCGACGCGGCGGCGGAGAAGTGGGTCAAGGCCAACCCCGACGTGGTCAAGACCTGGCTGCCGTAGCGGGCGCCCGCTCCTCGGACCGAGTACCTGAGAAAGGCACGTGATGCCGGACCTGTTCATCGGCGGCGACTGGGCCGCCCCGCGGGAGAAGCGGACCCGGGAGATCCGGTGTCCCGCCGACGGCTCCCTGGTGGCGGTGGTCGACGAGGCGGGCGGCGCGGACACCGCCGACGCGATCGCCGCCGCCCGGCGCGCCTTCGACGAGGGGCCGTGGCCGGGCACGCCCGCCGCCGACCGCGGTGACCTGCTGCTGCGGGTGGCCGGGCTGCTGGAGCGCGACAAGGCGGCGCTGGCCCGCGCCGAGTCCCTCGACACCGGCAAGCGCCTGGTGGAGAGCGAGTACGACGTCGACGACGTCGCCGCCTGCTTCCGCTACTTCGGACGGCTGGTCGCCACCCAGACCGGCCGGGTCGTCGAAACCGGCACCCCGGGCACCGACAGCCGCGTGGTCCACGAGCCGGTCGGGGTGTGCGCGCTGATCACACCCTGGAACTACCCCCTGCTCCAGACCGCCTGGAAGGTCGCCCCCGCGCTCGCCGCGGGCAACACCTTCGTGCTGAAGCCGAGCGAGCTCACCCCGCACACCGCGATCCACCTGATGCGGCTGCTGGTGGAGGCGGGGCTGCCCGCGGGCGTGGGCAACCTGGTCCTCGGCGCCGGACCGGAGGTGGGCGCTCCGCTGGGTGAGCACCCCGACGTGGACCTGGTGTCGTTCACCGGGGGTCTGGAGACCGGCCGTCGGCTGATGGCCGCCGCGGCCGGGACGGTGAAGAAGGTCGCCCTGGAACTCGGTGGCAAGAACCCGAACATCGTCTTCGCCGACGCCGACTTCGAGACGGCCGTCGACATGGCGCTGACCGCGGTGTTCCTGCACTCCGGGCAGGTGTGTTCGGCCGGGGCGCGGCTGCTGGTGGAGGAGTCGCTGCACGAGCGGTTCGTCGACGAGGTGGTGCGGCGGGCGCGGACGATCCGGCTCGGCGGACCGTTCGACGAGCGGGCGCGGACCGGGCCGCTGATCTCCGCCGCGCACCTGGCCAAGGTCGAGGCGTACGTCGCGCGGGGCGTCGCGGAGGGTGCGGTGCTGCGCTGCGGGGGCGCGCGTCCGGAAGGGCTCGACGAGGGGTTCTACTACCTGCCGACGGTGCTCGACGGCTGTGACGCCTCGATGTCCGTGGTGCGGGAGGAGTCCTTCGGGCCGGTCCTCACCGTGGAGCGGTTCCGCGACGAGGACGAGGCCGTACGGCTCGCCAACGGCACCGTCTACGGGCTCGCGGGCGCGGTCTGGACCCGCGACGAGGCGAAGGCGGCGCGGATGGCGGCCCGGCTGCGGCTGGGCACCGTATGGATCAACGACTACCACCCCTACGTCCCGCAGGCGGAGTGGGGTGGTTTCAAGCAGTCCGGGACGGGGCGGGAGCTGGGCCCGGCCGGGCTCGCGGAGTACCAGGAGACCAAGCACGTCTGGCGCAACACCAGCCCCGCGCCGCAGGGCTGGTTCGACTGACGTCAGCTCCCCTGGGGAGCGGGTCTCCTGAACATCCGGGTGGCGGTGATCTCGCTGTGCACCGCCTCCCCCTCCCCGGCCGGGGCGGGCTGCGGCAGCCCCGGCCGCAGGTGCTCCTCGACGCTGATGTACTTCAGCCCCGCCCGTAGGTCGGCGTCGTTGCGCAACCGGATGACCAGCGGGAACTCCGCGAGGGCCGTGGTGTCGAACAGGCCGGTGGTGTAGAGGAGCTGGACGCCGAGCGCGTCGGACACCGCCCGCTGGAGTTCCAGCAGGTAGGTGGCGTTGGCGCGGCCGATGGGGTTGTCCAGGAACAGGGTGCCCGCGTGGCGGTGCTTGTCGCGGCCCCGGTCGTTGCTGCGGAGCGCGGCCATCGTGCAGTACAGGGCGATGGCCGCGGTCAGCAGCTGGCCACCGGAGAACACGTCGCCCATCTGCCCGACGGGCACCCGCTCGGCGCGCAGCACGGCGTCGGGCTTGAGGATCTCCACGGCGACGCCCCTGGGCTGGAGGGCGGCGGCGACACCGCGCAGCAGCAGGGACATGCCGTCGCGGCGCAGGTCGGAGTTCTTCTTCACCGCGGCGCGGGTGGCGTCGTCGATGACCTCGCCGAGGCGTTCGGTGAGGGTGGCCTGGTCGGGTTCCTCGAAGCGGATGCGCAGGAACTCCTGCCCGGACCACTCCCCCAGCCCTTCCGGCAGCCGGGACAGCCGCTGCGCGGAGCGGAGCGTGGCGAGCGCGGACTCCACGAGGCCGCGCAGCCGGTCCACAATCGAGTCGCGGTTGCGCTCCAGCTGTGCCAGCTCGTCGGTGAGGACGCGCAGTCGGGGCGCGAAGGCGTCGGCCCACTTCTGGGCGTGCTCGGGCAGCGCGGCGGCGGGCAGTTCGCGGATCTGCTGCCGGGCCGGGGTGCGGACCTGTTCGTAGCGGGTGGAGTTGGCGTGCCGGACGAGGATGTCGCTGGCCTCCCGGACGGCGGCCTCGGCGGCGGACAGGTCGGCGGCGCAGCCGCGCAGGGAGCGGCGGGTCTCGGCGGCGGCCCCCCGGGCGTCCTCCAGGGTGCCCGGGTAGGGCTCGGGCTGGTCCTGGTCGTCGTCGGGGGTGTGCTCGCGCAGCAGGTCGCGCAGGAGGGCGGCGATCTCGTCGAAGCCACCGGCGGCGTCCTCGGCGGCGCGGTGCGCGGCGAGCAGGTCCGCGTGGGCGTCCCGGGCCTGCGACAACGCCTCGCTGCGGGCGGCGAGTTCGGCGGTGGCCGTGCGCAGCAGGGCCTGGGCGTGCTCGGCGTCGCGCGGGAGCAGTTCCTCGGGGAGGTCGGTGTGCGCGTCGCCCTCCTCCGGCGCGTGCCGCTCGGCCTCGCCGCGCAGCCGTCCGAGCTGCTCGGACGCCGTGGACATCCGGGTCTCCAGCAGCTGCACCAGTTCCTCGGCGCGGGCGGCGGCGGCCTGCCGGGACGGCCCGTCGGAGCCGTCGGGGGAGGTCAGGAGCTGTTCCGCGCGGGTGCGCACCTTGTTGCTGAGCCGGTCGAGGTCCGCGCGGGCGGCGCTCTCGTCGCTCTCCGCGCGCGCCTGCTCGGCCCGCAGGTCGGCGCCGACGCCGACCTTCTCGTACACCTGCGACGCCGCGCGGTACGCCTCCCGGAGGGCGGGCAGCGACGCCTTCGGCCCGTCCGCGCCGTCCTCGGGTACGTCGTCGGGGGCGCCCGCGATCTCGGCGCGCTCGGCGCGCAGGGCCCGTGCGGTGCGCCGGGTGTCGTCGGCGGCGCGCTGGGCGGCGCGGCGGTCCTCGTCGGCGGCGCGGGCGCGGTCCAGGCAGGTCTGGGCGCGGTCCTCGGACTCGGCGGCCTCGTCGGCGAGTTCCCGCAGGCGGGCCTGCCATCCGGCGCGTTCCCGCAGCCGGAAGGCGAGCCCGGCGAGCGCGTCGGCGGCGCGCCGCGCCTTCTGGGCGGCCTCCTGCCGTTCGTCGCGGACGTGGGACGCCTCGGTGGCGGCCTCCTCCGCCTCCGCGCGCACGGTGCGGGCCTCGGCGAGTTCGGCCTCGGACTCCTCCGCGAAGGCGCGGGCCTCACGGGCGGCCGCAGCGAGTTCGACGAGGTGCCCGGCCGGACAGCCGGTGCGCCAGGAGGCGAGCCGCGCGGACAGCTCGCGGTCCTTGCCGAGGCGGGCCGCGAGCGCCCGGATCTCCTCGTCGCGCGCGGTGGCGCGGGCGCGCAGCGTCTGCCGCTCCGCGTCGGCGGCGTGCTCGTCGTGCATGGCCGGGTTGGGCGGTACGAGGAAGACGTCACCGCCGTCCTGGCCGGGCGCCGGGGTGGGGGCGAGGAGGGCGGCGGCCGTACCGACGGCCACGGCGGACCGGGGCAGCAGCGCGGCCTCGCCGAGCGCCTCGCGGGCGCGGGCGTGGGAGGCGGGGTCGGTGATGATCACGCCGTCGACGAGTTCCGGGCGGGCGGCGAGCACACGCGCGTGGTCGGCGGGGTCGACGGCCTGGGCGAGGTAGCGCCAGCCGGGGAGGGCGGGGATGCCGTGCTCGCCGAGGTACTCGACGGTGGCGAGGACGTCGGGGCCGGGCGGGAGCAGTCCGCCGTCGCCGAGCGCGCCGAGGATGCGGGAGTCGTCGGCGGCGGCGGTGCGCAGCTCGAACAGCTGGCGTTCGGCGGAGGAGACGGCGTCGTCGAGGAGGCCGCGCAACTCGTCGGCGAAGCGGTCGAGTTCCTCGGGGGTGAGGGGGGTGCTCGTGAGGGTGGGGTCGGTCGCGGTGGCGCTCTCGCGGGGGCTGTCGGCTTCGGTGCGCGGCCCGGGTACCCCGGCGTGCGCGGTGCCCGGCAGGCCGAGCAGTTCCGTGAGGCGGGTCTCGGCGGCGAGCGCCTCGGCGGTGCGGCGTTCGCCGTCGTAGGCGCGCTCGGCGGCGAGGGCCGCGTCCGCCGCGCGGGCGGCGGTCAGTTCGGCGCGGGTCTCGGCGGAGGCGGCCTCGCGGGCGTGTTCGGTGGCGCGGCGGGCGGCCTCGCGGGCGGTGTCCCAGGCGGCGACGGCGGTCTTCTCGGCGTCGCTGGCGGCGAGCGCGGCGCGGGCCGGGTCGGCGTCGGGCGCGCTGTCGTCGAGCCAGCCCGCGCGGACGGCCTCGGCGGTCTCCTGCTCGACCTCCGTGAGCCGCTGCCGCAGGTGCCCGGCCTCGCTGCGGGCGCGCTGGGCCTCGGTGGCGGCGGCGGTGGCGTCGCGGTGGGCGGTGTCGCTGACCTCCTGGAGCGCCGCGGACCGCTCCTCCTCCTCGTTGGCGAGGGTCTCGGCGCTCTCCGCGGCGCCGTGCAGGGCGCGTACGAGGTCGACGGCGGCCCTGGTGCGGGCGGCGAGCGCGGGGGCGGCGTCCCGCTCCGCCTCCTGGATGGCGGCGGACACGCGCGCGACGCGGTCGGCTGCGGCACGGTGCCGCAGGACGGCCTCGGCGGCCTGCCAGGCGGCGTGCAGGGTGCGGGCGTCGGCGAGTTCGCGCTTCTGCGCCGCGGCGGCCTTCTCGGTGGCGGCGAGGGCCAGCGAGGCGTGCCGGTAGGCGAGTTCGGCGGTGATCAGCGCGCTGCGCTCCCGCGCGGACTCGGCGTGGGTGACGGCGTAGGCGGCGGCCGTGACCCGCTGGGCGAGGTCGGTGGCGCGGGCGCGCTCCTGGCTGCCGCGCACCGAGAGCCGCCGGGACAGCGTGCGGGTGCGGCGCTCGGCTCCGGTGTGGATGTCACGCGCGCGTGCGCGGGCCTCGGCGGCCTCCACGATCCGCCCGAGCAGGTCCACGGACCCGGCGGTGAAGTCGCGTTCGGCGATCAGTTCGGCGCGGCGGCCCAACTTGTTGCCGAAGCCGCTGACCAGGTCGGCGAGCCCGTCGGTGTCGCGGGTGTCGGTGACGGCGCGCAGCAGCAGGTCCGTGAAGTCGGCGTCCTTCTTCACCGCGAAGAGTCCGGCCGCCTCACCCTCGTCGGCGTTCATCTCCCGCTGGTAGCGGAAGAGTTCGGGGTCGAGGCCGAGGTCGCCGAGGTGCTCGATCCAGCGGTCGTGGATCTCCTCCCAGTGCACCTCCAGGTGCGGGTAGGTCTTGCCGGACTCGGTGAGGGCGTCCCGGAAGCCCTTCATGGTGCGGCGGCGGCCCCGGGCGCCGGACTGGCCCTCGACGGGCGGGCGTACGGCGGTGGACTCGGCGACGGGCAGGTTGTCCAGGCTCAGCCCCGGTCCGGGCCGGAAGGAGTACCACGCCTCGGCGAACTTGCGCGGGTCGTTGGAGACCTGGCGGCCCCGCCACTCACTGACCTTGCCGACGACGACGCACTCGCCGGTCAGCACGTGCTGCCACTCCAGCGCCACGTGCCCGCAGTCGTCGGCGAGCAGGAACTTGCGCAGCACGCCGGAGCTGGCGCCGCCGAGGGTGTTGCGGTGGCCGGGCAGCATCACGGAGAAGATCAGCTTGAGCAGGACGGACTTGCCGCCGCCGTTCTCCAGGAAGAGCACGCCCGCGGGCGCCGGGCGGCGCGGCGGGCCGACCGGCTCGTCCTCGAAGAACTCCGCCTGGGTGGGGGCGGGGTCGGGGACGGGCTCACCGACCCCGCGCAGGTCAAGCACGGTGTCGGCGTACCGCGCACCGGCGGGTCCGATGGAGTAGAGGCGGACCCGGGACAGCTCGTACATGGCGGACTCTCGTCAGTCTTCTGCGTGGGGGGGTCAGGGCGGGGCGGTCAGGGCTGGGGGGAGGCGTGGAACGGCAGTCCGGCGTCGGCGACCAGGTCCAGGTCGTCGGTGTCGTCGGCGGGCAGCAGGGTCGGGGTGCCGTCGGTCACCGGGACCACGCCCAGCTCGAGCAGTTCGGCCAGGGCGGCGGCGCCCGCCATGTCGCGGACCTGGAGCTGGTAGCGGGCCGTCGTGCGGTAGGTGCCGCCGTGGTCGTCGCCGGTGCGCTGCAGGAAGCCGGAGTCGGTGAGGAAGGCGGTGGCCTTGGCGACGATGCCGGTGGTGGAGCCCGCGAGACGGCGCGCGTCCTTGGTGGCGCCGGTGGCGCTGCGTCTGACCCAGATCCGCCAGGCGGCCTCCAGACCGGGCGCCCCGGTCTCCGGGTCGGTGTTCTCGCCCTGTTCCTCGGCCCGCTCCTCCAGTCGGCGGCAGACCTGCCGGACGAAGGTGTCGACGCCGTTGACGGTGACCCGGCCGATGTAGCCGTCGTCGGCGAGGTCCTCGGGGCGGGGGAAGGCCATCGCGGCGACGGCGAGGTGGGCGAGGCCGTGCAGGAACCGGTCGGCGGAGTCGGCGGAGGTGCGACGCGCGTAGTCGCCCAAGCGGACGGCGAACACCGAGTCCTCGGCGGCCGTCACGGCCATGCCCGCGCGCGGGGACACCTCCAGGACGACCAGGCCGAGCCCGGTGGCCACGGCGTCCGCGAGCCGCGCGAACGGCGGGTCCTCGCGGTAGCGGCGCAGCAGGTCCGTGTACTCCTGGTCGCGGGCGGGCTGGAGTTTGGGCTGGAGGCCGAAGGCGACGAGCCGCGCCGCGTCGGCGGCGTCGGCGGGCGTGACGGCACCCGCCCCCGGGGCGGCGGCGGTCCCGGACGCGGCACCGCTCACCGACGCGGCGGTCTCCTGCTCGCTGCGGTCGTCGTGCTCGGTCACGGTCGGGACTCCTTGCTGCGCTGGCGCTGGTGCGCGGGGTGCCGCGGTCGCTGGTGCGAGGGGTGCTGCTGGCGCTGGTGCGGGAGGTGCTGCTGACGCTGGTACGCGGCGTGCCGCCGACGTCGGTACGGCGTTGTGCTGGCGTCCGTGTTCACGCGGCCTCCGTCCGGTCGGCCGCCATCCCGGCGGCGTCCAGCAGGGCGGTGCCCACGATGAGGTCGGCGCCGCCGAACTCCGGGTCGTCCAGTTCGGTGCCGTCGTCCACGGCGAACAGCAGCTTCCGCTCGCCCTGGCGGTAGGCGGTGCCGACCGGCGGGCTGGCCGCGTGCACGGCGAGCAGGGCCACCAGATAGGGCAGCTCGGGGTCCCGACGGCGGGCCTCGGCCAGCAGGCCGGACAAGCGGCGCGGGGCGTCGGCGGGCAGGTCGAGCAGGTCCGTCGCCGCGGCGAGCTGCTCCTCGCTGAAGCGGCTGTCGTCGGGGGTGGCGATCAGGTCGGGCTCCGGCATCTCCGCGCCCAGGTGCTCCCGCTCCACCGGGGGCGTCAGCAGGATGTCGACGAGGTCGCCGACCCGGACGGACACCGGCGTGCGCAGCCCCGTGCCGCTGGCGAAGAAGGCGTCGGTGACGCGGATCGCCCGCTCCAGCGGGAGCGGCAGGACGGGGGCGAGCAGCTGGCCGTACAGGTCGGTGCCGGAGGTGGCCGCCGGGGTGGCGAACGCCTGCCGGTCCTGCTCGGCGCGGAACAGCGGACCGGCCTCCAGCAGCCGGGACTGGAGCTGGGTGTGCCTGCGGATGCAGTCCTTGACGATGTCGACCAGCTCGGCCGCGCGACGCTTGTGCTCCGGTTCCTCGGACTCGTCGCGGGCGCGGCGGATGTTGGTGAGGATCGCGTTCTCGTGGCGGTAGCGGTCGGCCACGTGGTCCAGGGCCTCGGCGATCATGTCGGGGACGGCGCTGAGCCAGTCCACCGCGCGGACGTTGCGCCGGGTGGCGTCCAGGGCGCGGCGCAGGGTCTCCGAGTACTGCACGGTGCGGTACCGGGCCTGCTCGGCGGCGAGCTGGGCGTCGGCGAGGCGCCCCCGGTTGATCAGCACCTCCAGCTTGACCTCGGCGGCGATCTGGGCGCTGGTGACGTCGGTGTCGAGGGCGCCGACGAGGACGTTGACCGCCTCGTCCGTCGTGCGCAGGTACACGCTGCCGCCGGGGCCCGGGACCTCCTCGACCAGCTTGAAGTCGTAGTCCCGGCGGACGTAGGAGCCGTCCGGGGCGAAGGTGCCGTACACCGCGCGGAAGCCGCGGTCGACGCTGCCGACGTTGATCAGGTTCTCCAGCACCCAGCGGGCCACCCGCTCGTGCTCGGCGACGGGGCGGTGCGGGGCCTGCGCGGCGATGCGCGGGATGAGCCGGGCGACGACCTGGTCGTGGTCGGCGCCGGTGTCGAAGTCCATGTTCAGGGTGACGAGGTCGATCGCGGCGAGGGCGACCTCCGCCATGCCGTACACCGAGTACTCGCCCGCCAGGTTGGCCTTGCGGGCGTCGAGGTCGTGCAGCGGCGCGGTGCAGGCGAGCGCGCGCAGCCGCCGCGCCAGTCCTTCGTCGGCGGCCGGGCCCGGCGCGGGCCGCGGCCCCGCGCTGAGCTGGGGCGGAACGCTGTCCGTCGATGCAGGCGAAGTCACGGTGCACAGACTAGGTCCTCGGTCTGACAACGGCCCAAACGGCCGCAGAAGCGACCACCGTCACAGGGCGGCTTGGCCGCCTGGCGAGCACGGGCCCGGCTCAGTCGTCCGCGTCCATCCGGCGCCGGTACGCCTCCCCGACGCGCCGGAGCGAGTCGTCCAGGTAGACGACCAGCTGGCGCTCGGCCTCGGCCTTGTCGCCCGCCTGGAGCGCCTGGAGGATCTGCCGGTTCCGGACGAGGTAGGGCTCGTGCAGCCGCCCAGGGTCCTCCACGACGTGGAACGCGAGCCGGAGTTCGGCGAAGACGCTGCGCATCAGCTCGTCGGTGCGGGCGCTGCCCGCGAGGGCGACGAGTTCCCGGTGGAAGTGGATGTTGGCGGTGCCCAGCTCGCCCCACTCTTTCCGGACAGCCGCGAGCTGGCCCTGGTGCACGGCCGTTGTGAGTCCGTCGAGCGTGTACGGCGGCTCGCCGAGCCCGCGGACGACGGCGCACTCGACGAGGCGGCGGGTGCGGTAGATGTCCTCGACGTCCTCGACGGTCAGCACCCGCACGAAGACGCCGCGGTTCAGCTCGTGGACGAGCAGCCGCTCGTGGGTGAGCAGCCGGAACGCCTCGCGGAGCGTGTTGCGGGAGACGCCGAGCGCCCCGCCGATGGCGTCCTCCGACAGCCGGGTCCCGGGCGGGAAGAACCCCTCGGCGATGCGGGTCCGCAGGATGTCCGACACCCGCTCGGCGGTGCTGGTGCGCCCGAGGAGGGCACGGTCGTCCGCCAGTCCCGTGAGCTGTTCTGCCCTGCCCTCTGCCATGCCCGGAATTCAACCGCAGACACAAGAACGAAACAACATGGGTATTGAGGGATCGTTGAACAATCCTCTACGTTGCTACGAACCAACCGCACGGCACGGCTCAGTCCCAGCACCCTCCTTCCTCACCCAGCGAGGTGCCCATGAGCACGACCCCACCGCCGCAGGCCCTGCCCACCGAGCCCCGACCAGATGGGCGCGAACAGATCGACGCAGACGGCCCGTTGGGCTGGCTGCGCGCCCTCGGACCGCGCGGCCGACGCGCCTTCGCGGGCGCCTTCGGTGGATATGCACTGGACTCGTACGACTACTTCACGCTGCCGCTGAGCATGGTCGCGCTGGCCGCCTACTTCGACCTGGACAGCGGGCAGACCGGCCTGTTCACCACCGTCACCCTGGTCGTCTCGGCCGTGGGCGGCGCGCTCGCGGGCGTGGTCGCCGACCGGGTAGGCCGGGTCAGGGCGCTGATGATCACGGTGATCACGTACGCCGTCTTCACCGTGGCCTGCGGCTTCGCGCCCAACTACGAGACGCTGCTGGTCTTCCGGGCGCTCCAGGGCCTCGGCTTCGGCGGCGAGTGGGCGGTCGGCGCGATCCTGGTCGCCGAGTACGCGAGCGCCAGGCACCGCGGGCGGACCCTCGGCGCCGTCCAGAGTTCCTGGGCGGTGGGCTGGGCGGCGGCCGTGATCGTCTACACGCTGGTGTTCTCCTTCGTCGGCGACGACCTGGCCTGGCGGGTGATGTTCTGGACCGGCGCGCTGCCCGCGCTGCTGGTGGTGTGGATGCGGCGCCGGGTGCACGACGCCCCGCGCGCCACCGCCGTACGCGTCAGAAGCGTCCGCGACGGCGGGGCCAGGGCGTCCTTCACGGCCGTCTTCAAGCCCGGTCTGCTGCGCACCACGGTCTTCGCGGTCCTGCTCTCCACCGGTGTCCAGGGCGGCTACTACACGCTGGCGACCTGGGTGCCGACGTATCTGAAGACCGAGCGGGACCTGTCGGTCGTCGGTACCGGCGGCTATCTGACGTTCCTGATCTCGGGCGCCTTCGCCGGCTACCTGACGGGCGGTTACCTCACCGACCGGCTGGGCCGCCGCCGCAACATCTGGCTCTTCGCCCTGCTGTCGGGGCTGTGCGTCCTGGCGTACGCGAACATCCCGAGCGGCGCCAACACCCTGCTGCTGGTGCTGGGTTTCCCGCTGGGCTTCTGCATGTCGGCCATCTTCAGCGGGTTCGGGTCGTTCCTGAGCGAGCTGTACCCGACGGCGGTGCGCGGTACCGGGCAGGGCTTCACCTACAACACCGGCCGGGCGATCGGCGCCGTCTTCCCCACCACGGTCGGCTTCCTGGCCGACAGCTGGGGCGTGGGCGGCGCGCTGGTGTTCGGCGCGGTCGGGTACGGTCTCGCCGCGCTGGCGCTGCTCGGCCTGCCGGAGACCCGCGGGAAGGAACTGGAGTGAACCGCACCGAGAACCGCACCGTGACCCCGCCCACCGGGGAACGCCCCGCACTCCAGGCCACCGAGGAGTACCGCGTGACCCCGGCCGCCCAGGACCGCCCCGTCACCCTGACCGACGAGCACGCGCGCGCGTGGCGCCCGAGGAAGGCCCGCGCCCGCTTCCGCGCCGGACTGACCGGAGCCACCGCCGGGGTCGCCGCCGGGCACACCCAGGTCAACCTGGTCTCGGTGCCCGCCGACTGGGCGTACGACATGCTGCTGTTCTGCCAGCGCAACCCCAAGCCGTGCCCGGTGCTCGACGTGACCGACGCGGGCTCCTGGACGACCGTCCTCGCGGACGGCGCCGACCTGCGGACCGATCTGCCGCGCTACCGGGTGTGGCGGGACGGGGAGTTGGTCGACGAACCCACGGACGTGCTCGGACACTGGCGGGACGACCTGGTGACGTTCCTGCTCGGGTGCAGCTTCACCTTCGAGTGGGCGCTCGCCGCCGCGGACGTGCCGATCCGCCACGTCGAACAGGGCCGCAACGTCCCGATGTACGTGACGGGCCGTCAGTGCCGTCCCGCGGGGCGGCTGCGCGGCCCGCTGGTGGTGTCGATGCGCCCGGTGCCGCCGGGGCGGCTGGCGGCGGCGATCCGGGAGAGCAGCCTGCTCCCGGCGGTGCACGGCGGCCCGGTGCACTGCGGCGACCCCGCGACGCTCGGGATCGACGACCTCGCCCGCCCCGACTACGGCGACCCGGTGGCCGCCGAACAGGACGACATCCCGGTGTTCTGGGCCTGCGGCGTGACCCCGCAGGCGGCGCTCGCGGCGTCCCGGCCGCCGTTCGCCCTCACCCACGCGCCGGGGCAGATGTTCGTCACCGACGCGCGCGACGACCAGTACCGCGTGGTCTGACCGGACCGCGCGAGCTCGATCTACCAAGAGAGAATCCATGACCTCGATCGATCTGAACGCCGACCTCGGAGAGGGCTTCGGCCGCTGGCGGCTCACCGACGACGAACAGCTGCTGTCCGTCGTCACCAGCGCCAACGTGGCCTGCGGCTTCCACGCCGGGGACGCGGCCACCATGCGGCGGGTGTGCGAGCTGGCGGCCGAGCGCGGGGTCACGATCGGCGCGCAGGTCTCCTACCGGGACCTCGCGGGGTTCGGGCGGCGCGCGATGGACGTGCCGCCCGCCGAGCTGACGGCCGAGGTGGCCTACCAGATCGGCGCCCTGGAGGTCTTCGCGCGCGCGGCGGGCGCCCGCGTGGCCTACGTCAAACCGCACGGCGCGCTCTACAACCGGGTCGTGCACGACGAGGAACAGGCCCGCGCGGTCGTCGACGGCGTCCTCCTCGCGGACGACACGCTGCCGGTGCTCGGCCTGCCCGGCTCACGGCTGCTGGAGCTGGCGGCCAAGGCGGGCCTCACGGACGTCCCCGAGGCGTTCGCGGACCGCGCGTACACCGACGAGGGCACGCTGGTCCCGCGCGCGTGGGACGACGCCGTGCTCACCGACCCGGAGGCCGTGGTGGAGCGGTCGGTCACCCTGGCCCGCGGGGGGACGGTCCTCTCGCACTCCGGCGTCCGGATCGACGTACGCGCGCGTTCCCTGTGCCTGCACGGCGACACCCCGGGCGCGGTGGAGCTGGCCCGGCGCGTCAGAGGGCGGCTGGAGGCGGCGGGCGTCCGGGTGGGGTCCTTCGCATGAGGGTCCTGCCCGTCGGTGCCGACGCCCTGCTCGTCGAGGTGTCCTCGGGGGACGAGGCACAGGTGCTGCACGCGGAGCTGCTGCGCCGCCGCTCGGAGGGCGCGCTGGCGGCGCGCGAGATCGTGCCCGCGGCCCGCACGGTCCTGCTCGACGGGGTCCCCGACCCGGCCCGGCTCGCCACCGAACTGACCGCCTTCGAGGTGCCGTCCGTGCCCTCGCGCGCGGGGCGGGTGGTCGAGCTGCCGGTGCGCTACGACGGCCCGGACCTGCCGGACGTCGCGGCGCACTGGGGGGTGACCGAGGAGGAGGTGGCCCTCCTGCACGCCGCCACCGAGTTCCGGGTCGCGTTCTGCGGTTTCGCGCCCGGCTTCGGCTATCTGACCGGGCTGCCGCCCCGCTACGACGTCCCGCGCCGAGCGACACCGCGCACGGCCGTCCCCGCGGGCGCGGTGGCGCTGGCGGGGCCGTACACGGGCGTGTACCCGCGTTCGTCGCCGGGCGGCTGGCAGTTGATCGGCACCACGGACGCGGTGCTGTGGGACCACGCGCGCGTACCGGCCGCGCTGCTGACGCCGGGCGCGCGCGTGCGGTTCGTCCCGGTGGGAGCGGGGGCGCCCGTATGACCGACCACGCCCTCGCCGTCGTCCGCCCCGGTGCCCTGACCACCGTGCAGGACCTCGGCCGCCCCGGCCACGCCCACCTCGGTGTCCCACGCTCCGGCGCGCTCGACGGGCCCGCCGCGGCGCTCGTCAACCGGCTGGTCGGCAACCCGCGCGAGGCGGCCGTCCTGGAGACCACCGTCAACGGCTGCGCCGTACGCCCCCGTTCGACGGTCACCGTGGCGGTCGGCGGCGCGCCCTGCCCGGTGGCGGTCGACGGACGCCCGGTCGCCTGGGGCGCCCCGGTGCGGGTGCCCGCCGGGGCGCTCCTGGACGTCGGCACGGCGGTGTCCGGCGTCCGCAGCTATGTCGCCTTCGCCGGTGGCATCGCCGTCGAGCCGGTGCTCGGCAGCCGCTCCACGGATCTGCTCTCCGGGCTCGGCCCCGCACCCCTCAGGGGCGACGCCGTACTCCCCCTGGGGCAGACGGCGGGGCCGCACGCACGTGTGGACGTCGCCCCGCAGCCGGGTCCGGCGGCGGAACTCCTCCTACGGGTGACGCCGGGCCCGCGCGACGACTGGTTCACGCCGGAGGCCCTGCGGACGTTCACCACGCGCGCGTACCGGGTCTCGCCCGCGAGCAACCGCATCGGGCTGCGCACGGACGGGCCCGTCCTGGAGCGGTTCCGGCCGGGTGAACTGCCCAGTGAGGGAATGGTGCTGGGCGCGGTCCAGGTCCCGCCGGACGGCCGTCCGGTCGTCTTCCTGGCCGACCACCCCACCACCGGCGGCTACCCGGTCATCGCCGTGGTCCGCGCCCCCGACCTCCCCGCGGCGGCCCAGGCCCGCCCCGGCACGCCGGTCCGCTTCCTGCCCGTACGCCGCCGTTGAAGCCGTCACCGCGCGGGGCTCATGCCGCGCCCCCGCGCGGGACGGCGGGTGGCTCCGCCCGGTGCGCGCCCCCGGCGTCGGCATCCGCGTCGTGCGCCGCGAGGAACGCCCCCACCGCCGTGTCCCACCCGAAGCACTCCGCTCGCGCGCGTGCCGCCTCACGCCGCTCGGTCTCGCCCCGCGCGAGCAGCAGGCTGACGGCGTCCGCGAAGGACTCCCCGTGGTCAGCCGCGGTGGCCCCGGCGGCGCCGATCACCTCGGGCAGCGCGGAGGAGGCGCTCGCCACGACGGGCGTACCGCACGCCATGGCCTCCAGCGCGGCCAGACCGAAGGTCTCCGCGGGCCCCGGCGCCAGACACACGTCGGCCGACGCCTGGAGCGCGCCGAGCAGCGCACGGTCGGCGACGTGCCCGAGGAACGTCACCGGCAGGTCCCGTTCCGCCGCCCGCTGCTCCAGCCGCCCGCGCAGCGGCCCGCGCCCGGCGACCACCAGCACCGCCCTCTCACCGCGCCGCAGCAGCGCCTCCAGGGCGTCGAGCGCGGTGCCGGGCCGCTTCTCGACGGAGAGCCGGGAGCACATCACCAGCAGCCGCTGGTCCCCGCGGGCGTGGAGCCCACGCACGGCCGGGTCCCGCAGCGCGGGGTGCCGGGTCACCAGGTCGACGCCGAGCGGGGCCCGCACGACATTCGTGGCGCCGATGCGGACGAACTCCCGCTCGGCGAACTCGGTGGTGCACACCACGCGCGCGTAGGCGTGCGCGGTGCGGGTGTTGAGGGCGTCGGCGGCGCGCCGGGACACGCCCTCGGGCAGCCCCCAGGTGCGCAGGACGCCGTCGGCGGTCTCGTGGGAGACCATCACCGCGGGCACCCGGGCCCGCCGCGCCCACCGGCCGGTCCACCTGAGCGTCGTACGGTCGGAGACCTCGAGGCGGTCGGGGGCGAGTCCGTCGAGGAGGGCGGCCACGCGCCGCCTGTCGGTGAGGACGCGGTAGCCGCCGGTGCCGGGCAGCAGGGGGCCGGGCAGGGTGATGACCCGCCCCTGTTCGGTGTCGCGGTCGGTGTACCGCTCGCCCGGCACCACCAGCACCGGCTCATGGCCCGCCGCCAGGAAGCCCCGGCCCAGCTCACGCAGGGCGGTGCGCAGGCCCCCGGAGGCGGGAGCGACGAAGTTGGCGAGCCGTACGATCCGCAGCCCGCTCACGCCGCCGTCAGCGCCCCTCACGCCGCCATCACCGCTGTCCGCGCGGCGAGGACATCCTCGTAGTGCTCGATCAGCCGGTCACCGACCGCCGCCCAGGTGCGCCCCTCGACGGTGGCGCGCGCGGCGCTGCCGTAGGCGGCGCGCGGCGCGGGGTCGGCGGCCAGCGCGGCCACCGCGTCCCGTACGGCGTCGGCGTCGCGGGGCGGGACCAGCAGCCCGGTGCGTCCGTGGTCGACCAGGTCCAGCGGGCCGCCCGCGGCGGGCGCGACGACCGGCACGCCGCTGGCCATGGCCTCCTGCACGGTCTGGCAGAAGGTCTCGAAGGGACCGGTGTGCACGAAGAGGTCGAGAGAGGCGAAGATCCGCGCGAGGTCGTCCCCGCCACGGCGGCCGAGGAAGACCGCGCCGGGCAGCGCCTCCTCAAGGCCCGGACGGCTCGGCCCGTCGCCCACGACGACGACGCGCACGCCGGGCAGGGCGCAGGCCCCGGCGAGCAGGTCGACGTGCTTCTCGGGGGCGAGGCGGCCGACGTACCCGACGATCAGCTCACCGTCGGGGGCGAGCGCGCGGCGCAGGGCGGGGTCGCGGCGGTCGGGGTGGAACCGGTCGGTGTCCACGCCGCGCGGCCACAGCCGTACCCGGGGCACCCCGTGGGCCTCCAGGTCGCCCAGGGAGGCGCTGGAGGGCGCCAGGGTGCGGTCGGCGGCGGAGTGCACGGAGCGGATCCGCCGCCAGGCCGCGGCCTCTCCGGCGCCCACGTACGTGCGGGCGTATCCGGCCAGGTCGGTCTGGTAGACGGCGACGGCGGGGATGCCGAGCCGGGCGGCGGCGGCCATGCCGCGGACGCCGAGGATGAAGGGACTGGCCAGGTGGACGACGTCCGCGCGGTGGGCGACGAGGGCGGCGGCCAGGCGTCGGCTGGGGAGGGCGACGCGGACCTGGGGGTAGCCGGGGAGCGGGAGGGAGGGGACGTGGACCACGGGGCACGGCGCCAGGGCGGCGTCGGCCCCGCTGCCCGGGGCGGGCGCCGGTGCGACGACGAGGGGAGCGTGACCGCGGGCGACGAGGTGCCGGGCGGTCTGGAGCGCGCAGTGGGCCACGCCGTTCACATCGGGGGGAAAGGATTCGGTCACGATGACGACACGCATACGGGTGTTGTCGCCGGACCAGACGTGGCCACGTCAACGTGGACCTTTCCTGGCGAGGAACGTCCCATGAGCAGCGGGATCGGCACATCCGCAGGTCAGGGCGCGTCCATGCGCACCTGACCCGCGAGTCACCCCGGGTTCACACCGCGGGCGCGTCGGGGCCGATCCGGCTGCGTACGGCGGTCTGGACCTCGGCCTCCTCGGCTGGATCCGCCGCCAGTCGCCGTAGTCGCTCCACGACCCGGGCGTCTCCGGTCTCGGCGTGCCGGGCGGCGAGTTCGCGGGTGGTCTCCTCGCAGTCCCACAGGCATTCGACGGCGAACCCGGTGGCGAAGGAGGGGTCGGTGGCGGCGAGCGCGCGGGCGGCCCGGCCGCGGAGGTGGGACGAGGCGGTCTCGCGGTAGACATGGCGCAGCACGGGTGCGGCGCAGGCGATGCCGAGCCGTCCGGCGCCGTCGGTGAGGGTCCACAGGGTGGGCGCGTCGGGTCCTTCGGTGCGGACGGCCTCGCGCAGGGCGCCGAGGACGAGGTCGCTGTCCCGGGCGGTGCCGCGGCAGGCGAGCATCCGTCCGGCGGCGGCACCGAGCGCGTCGGGCCGCTGGGCCCAGCCGCGGGCCCGGTCGACGGCGGCGACACTGCGCATCCGTTCGAAGGCGTCCACGGCGGCCTCCACGACGACCGCGGTGCCGGTGGCGACGGCCGCGTCGATCAGGTCGAGGGCGTCGGAGTCGTTGCCGTCGGCGAGGTAGCGCAGGGCGGTGCAGCGGGCTCCGTCGGAGCCGTCCTTGGCGGCCCGCACGATCTCGGCCCGGTCCTCGGGGCCCGCGACCGCGCTCAGACATCGGGCGGCGGGCACATAGAGCGCGGCACCGCGTTCGAGGCCCTGCTGGGCCCATTCGAACACCGCCTGCACGCTCCAGCCGGGGCGGGGCCCTGAGGGCCGCATCTGCCGCTGCCAGCGGTCGAAACAGCCGGTCTCGTGGGCGGCACGCACGCGTGAGGCGATCGCCTCGCGCGGGTCCTCCGCCCACAGCCGCCAGGGCCGGGGTTCGAACGCGTCACGGACGGCGGCGGCCAGCTCGGCCTCGCCCTCGGCGTCGGCCGGGAACCGCGCGAGCACGGGCACCGCCAGGGCACGCAGCCCGGCGTCGTCGTCGCGCAGCGCCAGCTCGTCCAGGGCCCAGGCCCAGTTCGCGCCCTCGGCGGCGTACCGGCGCAGCAGGTCGAGCGCGTCCCGGCGACCGTAGGAGGCGAGGTGGCCGAGGACGGCGAGGGCGAGCCCGGTGCGCGACTCGTCGCTGTCGATGATGTCCTCGGCGTCGAACAGGTGCGCCTCGACGGCGTCCAGATCGCCGCCCAGGTCGAGGTGGAGACGGGCGTAGTAGAGGGAGCGGTTCTCCACCTGCCAGTCGTTGCGGGGGTCGCGCAGCACACACTGGTTCAGTGCCGCGAGCGCTTCCGTACGGGGAGCGGTGAGCGCGTGCAGTGTGCCGTCGCCGCGGCCCCGCTGGAGCAGGCCGAGCAGCGTACCGCTGGGCGCTATGACCGGATCGAACATGGGAAACAGCCTCACATCAAGCGTCGACGCAACCGGGGAACGTGCCTTACCTGGCCGCGTGACAACACGTCGGGGCGCCCGCCGTCTCTTGCTTGCTGTAGACCATCTTCCTCTGCCTCTCGTCAAGTGGCCCGAACGGACCCGTCACGGTCCGCGCGGTGCGGCAACACCTGCCCAGCCATCGCGTCCGTGAATCACGACGTCATGATGACTCGGTGGTTATCTGTACCGCGACCGATATTTCCGGCGGCCCTCTCCCGCCTCCCCCGTTTTCCGTGCCTTACCCCGCCTGGCGGGGTTTCCGCGCAGGTCAGAGCGTTCGGATCAGTGCGCGCCGAACAATTCCAGCAGTTCCGCCTTGCCGAACATACGGGCTGTGTCAACGGCCGACGGAGTTCCCGCGGCGGGGTCGGCGCCGCCCTCCAGAAGGGCTTTGATCACTTCCGGCTCGCCCTTGAAGACGGCCCCCGCGAGGGGGGTCTGGCCCCGGTCGTTGACGTGGTCGGCCCCGGCGCCCCGGGTGAGCAGCGCGCGCACCGCCGCCGCGTGGCCGTGGTAGGCGGCGAGCATCACGAGGGAGTCGCCGCGGTCGTTGGTGAGGTGGGCCGGAACGCCCGCGTCGACATAGGCCACCAGCGCCTCGGTCTGCCCTCGCCGGGCCAGATCGAAGATCCTGGTGGCCAGCTCCACGACCTCGGGGTCGGGGACTTCGGTCATCGGCGGGACCGCCTCTCACTGCGAGCTTCGGGGACTGCGGGAACTGCGGGCGTTACGGGTCCTACAGGGTGCTACGGCCGCGAGCGGTGCGTCCGTACGGGTGATTCGCCAGGGTACTTGCTGCGCGCGCACATGACGGGCCGCGCCCGCGGCAAAGATCACCAATGCCCCCGTCGGACGCGACCGCGCTGGTCAGACGCGCCGGAGTCGGCTCGGCCAACTGAAGGAAATTTCGGGAATTTCACTCAGTTGCACCTTTTGTCGTATGGATACATGCTGTGAGCCTGGAAGTACTCATGGTGACTGTCCCCTCACACCAGGAGACCTCATGATCCTCTCCATCTCAGGCGTCGTCCTGCTCGGCATCGTCGTGTTCATCTTCTTCCGCAAGGACGGACTGAAGCCGTCGCACTGCGTGATCTCGGTGCTGTTCGGCTTCTACCTCGCGAGTACCGCGATCGCCCCCAGCATCAAGGCGGGCGGCGAGAGCCTCGCGAGCCTCCTGGGAGGCATCAAGTTCTGACACCTCCTCCAGTCCCCCACCCCCACTCCCCACCCACCCGTACGCACCACCAGGAGACAGCAGTGGCCCGGCGCCCCCTCCCCCGCATCCTGAGCAACGGCAGCGCACAGCTCGCCCGCAGCCGGGAGCTGGCCCGGACGGCGGCCGACAGCGCCACCGACGTCCTGCACCCGCTGATCACCCTCACGCGCGGGCTGCGCCGACTGGCCTCGGCCGGGCGGCGCAAGTGGGCCGACACCCCCAAGGACAGGCGTGGACCCCTGCTGTTCCTGGTGGCCTCGGTCATCCTGGTGGTGGCCCTCGTGCCGTACGGCCCGCTGCTCGCCGTCATCACCCTGATGGCGGCGGCGGCGTGGCACGGCCGGGACCGCACCCCACCGGACCCGGACGGGCCCGACGAGACCCAGGTCCAGCGCCTCAAGTCGCTCTACGAGGCGCTGGTGCCGTACTTCTCCGCCGCCGAGGACCCCGAGCCGGTCTACAGCCACGGCGGCGACTGGGCGAAGGCCCTGACGTCGTACGACTTCGACGCCTCGGGCCGCGTCACCCGGCTGGTCATCGACTACCCCGCCTACTTCACCGACGGCGAGCCCGAGTCCCGCGCGCGCGTCGAGCAGTTGCTCACCGCGAAGTCGGGCCGGGGCCGCGAGTACCACTTCGACTGGGACGAGGAGGGCAACCAGCTCACGGTGACCGTCCTCGCGCCCCTGCCCACCGACGTCGCCGCCCAGCGCTTCGTCACCGCGCCCGGCGAGACCGTCCTCGGCTTCACCGACCCCACCGAGGTCCAGCGCACGCTCCCCCTCACCTACGGCGAGGAACGGCACGACACGCCGCCGGTCGTGTGGCGCACCGGCCTGCGCTCGACCGAGCCCCACCTGCTGGCCCTGGGCCAGCCGGGCAGCGGCACCTCCACCCTGCTGCGCTCCGTCGCGCTCCAGGCCCTCCAGTACGGCGACGTCGTCATCGTCGAGGGCGGCGGTACCGGCGAGTACGCGTGCCTCACCGGCCGGGACGGCGTCCTCGCCGTCGAGTGCGCGCTCGCCGGGGCGCTGACCAGCCTGGAGTGGGTGGCGCACGAGACGGAGCGCCGACTGGTCGCCGTCAACCGCGCCCGCCAGGCGGGCGACCCGCCCCCGGCGGACACCAGGCGCCCCCTGTGGGTCCTCCTGGACCGCCCCAGCGCCCTCGCGCACGTCGCCGCCGCCGAGGGCCACCAGGACCCGCAGTCCCTGCTCCAGGTGCCCCTGCGGCACGGCCGCGCGGTGGGCGTCACGGTGGTCGTCGCGGAGCAGTTCGACAACGCGGACGCGCTGAGCGAGCCGGTACGGCAGCACACGCGCGCGCGAGTCGTCCTCGGCCCCGCCACCGCCGTACAGCTGGAGCAGTACCTCGGCGCCCGGCCGCAGACCACCCCGGTCACCCAGGTCCCGCCCGGCCGCGGCTACGCCCGGCTGGGCACCGGTCCGGTGCTGCGGCTCCAGGTCCCGGCGACCCCGGACCCGTACGACGACGCGACCTCGGACGCGCACCGCCAGGCGGTGCTCGACCTGCTGCCGCCGCGTACGACCCCCGCGGACGGCGAGGTCGAGGCCGAGGTCCCCCCGAAGCACCTCACGAAGGACCCGGAACCCCTCACGGACGGGAAGAGCCCGGCCGAGCCCGTCGCCGAGCCGGACCCCGAGCCCGCTCCCCAGCGCACCCCGGTCCCCACCCTCGACCAGCCGGACCCGGTCCCCGCGAAGGCGTCGGCGGTGGCGGAGACGTCGTGAGGCCCTGAGGCCCCGCGGCTACGCCACGAACGTCCGCGGCGTCTCCCCGCCCGCCGGTCCCCCGTTCTCCACCAGCCGCGCCGCCGCCGCCAGCCGCGCCGCGGCCTCCTCGGCCACCGCGCCGCCCACGGTGAACGGCAACCGCACATACCCCTCGAACGCGCCGTCGACCCCGAACCGCGGCCCGGACGGCACCCGTACGCCCACCCGCTCCCCCACCTCGGCGAGCCGCGACCCCGAGAGGCCCCCGGCGCGCACCCACAGCGTGAGCCCGCCGCGGGGCACCTCGAACTCCCAGCCGGGCAGCTCCCGCCGTACCGCGGCGACCAGCGCGTCCCGGTTGTCGCGGGCCTGCGCACGCCGGATCTCCACCGCCTGCTCCCACCCCCCGGTGCCGAACAGCCAGTGCACGGCGAGCTGTTCAAGCACCGGTGTCCCCAGGTCGGCGTACGCGCGGGCGGCGACCAGGCTGCGGATCACGTCCGGGGCGGCCCGCACCCAGCCGATGCGCATCCCCGCCCAGAACGCCTTGCTGGCCGACCCGACGGTGATCACCGTGGACCCTGCGGGGTCGAACCCGCACACCTGGCGGGGCATGGACACGTCGTCGTCGAGCCACAGCTCGGTCATCGTCTCGTCGGCGACCAGCACGGTCCCGGCCGAACGGGCCGCCTCCACCAGCCGCCGCCGCTGGTCCTCGTCGGCGAGCGCGCCGGTGGGGTTGTGGAAGTCGGCGACGACGTAGGCGAGCCGCGGCGCGGCCTCCCGCAGCACCTGCCGCCAGCGGTCCAGGTCCCACCCGGCGAGCCCCTCGGCCATCGCGACCGGTACCAGCCGGGCGCCCGTCTCCCGCATCAGCTGGAGGATGTTGGCGTACGACGGCGACTCCACCGCGATCCGCTCACCGCGCCCCGCGAACAGGTGACAGATGGCGTCCATGGCGCCCATCGCCCCGGTCGTCACCATGATCTGCTCGGGCATGGTGGGGATCCCGCGCGCGGTGTACCGGTCGGCGATCATGGCACGCAGCGCGGGCAGCCCGGCCGGGTAGTCGCCGTGCGTGTGCGCGTAGGGAGGAAGCTCCTCCAGGGCGCCCCGCACGGCTCGGGTGAGCCAGGGTTCGGGGGCGGGGAGCGCGGCCGTGCCGAGGTCGATCATCGAGCCGAGCGCCTCGGGCGGCAGCGGTTCGAGTCCCCGCGCGGGCAGGGGGTTACCGGCCGGTACGGCGGTCCAGCTGCCCGCCCCGCGCCGGGACTCCAGGAACCCCTCGCCGCGCAGCGCCTCGTAGGCGGCGGCGACCGTCGTACGGCTGACGGAGAGCGACACGGCGAGTTCCCGCTCGGCGGGCAGCCGGGCGGCCACCGGGACCCGTCCTTCGAGCACCAGCAGCCGGATGCCGTCGGCGAGCGCGCGGTAGGCGGGCGGACGGCGCGTCCGCGGGCCCGCCGGGCGGTCCTGCTGGGACATGAGCAGCCGAGCGAGCTGCGCCGCCCCCACCGCCGAGGTCCACTGCGCCATGAGAATCAGTCCACCTTCCCCGAATTGGCCATGGATGCCCCTGCTTTCCCCGCCACAGAGTGGCACCCGCCAGTCCACTTCACCACCAGGGGGCACCTTATGCCAGCGTCGTCCAGGCAGCGACACGTCCTGCGCCGCGTGACGCAGCTCTACGCCGGACTCGCGCTGTACGGCGCCAGCTCCGCGCTGCTGGTCCGCTCGGGCCTCGGTCTGGAGCCCTGGAACGTGCTCCACCAGGGCCTCGCGGAGCGCACCGGCCTGACGATCGGCGTGGTGTCGATCATCGTCGGCGCGGTGGTCCTGCTGCTGTGGGTCCCGCTGCGGCAGCGCCCCGGACTCGGCACCGTCTCCAACGTCTTCGTCGTCGGCCTCGCGATGGACGGCACGCTCGCCCTGGTCCCCGACGCGCACGCCCTCTCCGTCCGGGTCCCGCTGCTGCTCGCCGGGATCGCGCTGAACGGCGTGGCGACCGGCCTCTACATCGCGGCCCGCTTCGGGCCCGGCCCGCGCGACGGCCTGATGACCGGCCTGCACCGGCGCACCGGCCGCTCGATCCGCCTGATGCGCACGGCGGTCGAGGTGGCCGTCGTGGTCACCGGTTTCGCGCTGGGCGGCACCATCGGCGTCGGGACGCTGCTGTACGCGGTGGCGATCGGCCCGCTCGCCCAGCTCTTCCTGCGCGTCTTCGCCGTCCCCGGGGCATCCGGCGGCAGCACGGTCGTTGCCGCCGCGCCACCGCGGCGCGCGATACTGCGGCGGTGACCCCGCGGATACGCCACCCCTACCTCGACCACCCCGGCCCCATCCCGTTCGCCCACCGGGGCGGCGCGGCGGACGGCCTGGAGAACACCGCCCTCCAGTTCCGGCGTGCCGTGGAGACCGGTTACCGCTACCTCGAGACCGACGTACACGCGACCCGGGACGGCAGGCTGGTCGCCTTCCACGACGCGACCCTCGACCGGGTGACCGACGGGGCGGGCCGGATCGCCGACCTGCGGTGGGCGGACGTACGGCACGCGCGCGTGGCGGGCCGTGAGCCGGTGCCGCTCTTCGAGGAGCTGCTGGAGACGTTCCCCGAGGTCCGCTGGAACGTCGACGTGAAGGCGGAGCCCGCCCTGCGCCCGCTCCTCGACCTGATCGCCCGCACCGGCTCGTGGGACCGGATCTGCGTCGGCTCGTTCTCCGAGGCCCGGGTGGCCCGCGCCCAGCGGCTGGCCGGAGCGCGCCTGGCGACGTCGTACGGCACCCGCGGGGTGCTGAACCTGCGACTGCGGTCCTGGGGCCTCCCGGCGGCGCCGCGCCGCTCGGCGGTGGCGGCGCAGGTGCCCGAGGCGCAGTCCGGCGTCCGGGTGGTCGACCACCGGTTCGTGCGCGCCGCCCACGCGCGCGGGCTCCAGGTGCACGTCTGGACGGTCAACGAGCCGGAGCGGATGCACCGTCTCCTCGACCTGGGCGTCGATGGCATCATGACCGATCACATCGACACACTGCGCAAGGTCATGGAGGAGCGGGGCGTCTGGGTCTGACCCCGGTCCGCCGCCTCCTGGCGGCACCGGCACGGGGAAGCGAGGGCACGGGTGGGGACCGACACCGTGCGGGCACAGGCCGCCGACGAGACGGCCGAGCGACGGCGCGAACAGCGCGGCTGGTACTTCTACGACTGGGCCTGCTCGGTCTACTCGACCAGCGTGCTCACCGTGTTCCTCGGGCCGTACCTGACCTCGGTCGCCAAGTCGGCGGCGGACGCCGACGGCTTCGTCCACCCGCTGGGCGTGCCGGTCCGCGCGGGTTCGTTCTTCGCGTACGCGGTGTCCCTGTCGGTGATCGTGGCCGTGCTGGCGATGCCGCTGGTCGGCGCCGCCGCCGACCGCACCGGCCGCAAGAAGCCGCTGCTGGCCGCCGCCGCGTACCTGGGCGCCGCGGCGACGACGGCCATGTTCTTCCTGGACGGCGACCGCTATCTGCTCGGCGGCGCGCTGCTGGTGCTGGCGAACGCCGCGCAGTCGGTGGCGATGATGCTCTACAACTCCTACCTCCCGCAGATCGCCCCGCCCGAGGAGCGCGACGCGGTCTCCTCGCGCGGCTGGGCCCTCGGCTACGCGGCGGGCGCCCTGGTGCTCGTCGCCAACCTGGTGCTCTACCTCGCCCACGACTCCTTCGGCGTCTCGGAGTCCACGGCCGTCCGCATCTGCCTGTCCTCGGCCGGTCTGTGGTGGGGCGCCTTCGCGATCATCCCGCTCCGGCGGCTGCGCGACCGCCGCTCCCCCGCGCGGGAGGCCGCCCTGCCCCGCCGCGGGCAGCTCGCGGCGACCCTGCGCGACATGCGCCGCCACCCGCTCACCCTGGCCTTCCTGCTGGCGTACCTCCTCTACAACGACGGCATCCAGACGGTGATCTCCCAGGCGTCGGTCTACGGCTCCGAGGAGCTGGGCCTCGAACAGTCCACGCTGATCGTCGCCGTGCTGCTGGTGCAGGTGCTGGCGGTGGCGGGCGCGCTGGCGCTGGGCCGACTGGCCCGCCGCTACGGTGCCCAGCGCACGATCCTCGGCTCGCTGGCCGCCTGGACCCTCACCCTGGGCGCCGGGTACTTCCTCCCGGCGGGGGAGCCGGTGTGGTTCTTCGCGCTGGCGGCGGGCATCGGGCTGGTCCTCGGCGGCAGCCAGGCGCTGTCCCGCTCCCTCTTCTCCCATCTGGTGCCGCCCGGCAAGGAGGCCGAGTACTTCTCGGCCTACGAGCTGAGCGACCGCGGGATGAGCTGGCTCGGCCCGCTGCTGTTCGGGCTGACGTACCAGCTGACCGGCAGCTACCGGGACGCGATCATCTCGCTGGTGGCCTTCTTCGTGCTGGGCTTCGTGCTGCTCGCCCGGGTGCCGGTGCGGCAGGCGATCCACGACGCGGGCAACCCGGTCCCCGACAGGATTTAGCACTCGGAGCGAAAGGGCGGTAGTGTACGCGTTTGGCCTGCCAGGCGTACCGTTACTGCGCGTCAAAGATGCCGAAACGCTGGGTTACATCTCCTAGCAGATGTGACAAACCGGGCGCCGGTGGGTACTGCACTGGTTGACAAGGCTGCGGCTACGACGGCGACGCATGACCCGGAACGGGACTCGGAACGGGAATCTTTACCGCCGACCGGACGTTGACCGGATGACGACGACAGCGACACCTGTCCTGTGGGCGACAAGCCCGGGAGGCACGATTCATGAGTGAGCGAGCTCTTCGCGGCACGCGCCTCGTGGTGACCAGCTACGAGACGGACCGCGGCATCGACCTGGCCCCGCGCCAGGCCGTGGAGTACGCATGTGAGAAGGGGCACCGCTTTGAGATGCCCTTCTCGGTCGAGGCGGAGATCCCGCCGGAGTGGGAGTGCAAGGTCTGCGGGGCCCAGGCACTTCTCGTAGACGGCGACGGTCCGGAGGAGAAGAAGGCCAAGCCTGCGCGTACGCACTGGGACATGCTGATGGAGCGGCGCACCCGCGAGGAACTCGAAGAGGTCCTTGAGGAGCGTCTCGCCGTACTGCGTTCCGGTGCGATGAACATTGCGGTGCACCCCAGGGACAGCCGCAAGAGCGCGTAGCCGAGGGCCGCGACACAACCAAAGGCACGTGACCGACCGCGGGCGCCGTACATACGTGTACGGCGCCCGCGGTCATGGTCATGCGCGGCGACGGCGGACGACCGACCCGGGGCGCACACGCGGGCCCGCGCCCCCGGTCAGGGGGTCACCGGTTGAGCGGAGGGCGCGGCTCCTCGGGGCGGTCGCCGCGCGTCTCGTCCCGCTCGTCCCGTATGACCTCGCCCTGGACGACCTTGCCGTCCGGGCGGTAGATACGGGCCTGCTGGAAGGCGCCCCCCAGGGAACCGGGTCGGGCGGTGCGCAGCGTGCGCTCGAAGGTGCGCTCGGCGTACCGGCTCAGCGCCTTCTGTACCGGCGGCACCAGCAGGAGCAGGCCCAGCGCGTCCGAGACCAGCCCCGGCATCATCAGCAGCAGGCCGCCCAGCATCATCAGGCCGTTGCCGCCGCCGGCGCCCTGTGAGGGGGGTGTGCCTCCCTGCAACGCCTCGTTCAGGTTCTGGAAGGCGCGTCGGCCCGCCCGCTTGATGACCACGGAGCCGAGCACCAGCCCGGCGATCAGCAGCAGGAACACCGTGAGTCCGCCCGCCGCCCCCGCGACCACGGTCAACAGCCAGATCTCCAGCACCAGCCAGGCCGCGACGGCCAGCGGCAGGACGGTCCGCAGCCGGGAGCGCCGGGGCCGGGCGGGACGGGTGGGAGTCGGAGCGCCAGTCGTCATGCTTCCAGTGTGCCTGGCCCCGGCTCAGCGCGGGATAAGCGGGTGGAGCGGCGCCGGCGCACCGGTCAGCGGCGACGGCGCACCGGTCAGCGGCGCCGCCGCACCCGGTTGACCCGCTCCCCCACGCCCCAGGTGGTGACCCGCCAGAGCGCCTCGACAAGGATGTCGCGGCTCATCTTGGAGTCCCCGTGTTCGCGCTCGACGAACGTGATGGGCACCTCGACGACGTGGTAACCGGCCTTGACCGCCCGGCGGGCGAGGTCGACCTGAAAGCAGTACCCCTGGGAGGCCACCTCCTCCAGACCGAGGCCCTCCAGGGTCTCCCGGCGGAAGGCGCGGTAGCCCCCGGTGACGTCGCGGATCGGTACGTCCAGCAGCACGCGTGAGTAGAGGCTGCCGCCCCGGGAGATGAACTCACGGCTCTTGGGCCAGTTGACCACCCGCCCGCCGGGCACCCAGCGGGAGCCGAGGGCCAGGTCGGCGTTCTTGAGGGCGGTCAGCAGCCGGGGCAGTTCCTCCGGCTGGTGGGAGCCGTCGGCGTCCATCTCGACCAGTACGCCGAAGCCGTGTTCTAGGCCCCAGCGGAAGCCCGCGAGATAGGCGGCGCCGAGCCCTTCCTTGCCCTTGCGGTGCAGCACCTGGACCTGCTTGTCGGCGGCGGCCAGCTCGTCGGCGAGCTTGCCGGTGCCGTCGGGGCTGTTGTCGTCGGCGACGAGGACGTGCGCGTCGGGGACGGCCTCGCGCACCCGGTTGACGATCATGGTGATGTTCTCGGCCTCGTTGTAGGTCGGAATGATCACCAGAGCCTCACCGAGCGGACCGAAGCGCCTCTCTGGGTCCTGTGTCGTGGGGGTCCCGTCGCCGTCGTTCACTACTGCCCCTTCATGTCCCGTACGCAGAGGTCCACCTTAATGGGCGCGGCCTGCGCTGACGTGAGGGGACGTTCGGATTCGGGTGTGCGTCGCGCGGGTTCGGGGTAGGGATCCGGTTTTTCGGTCTCTTTCGCCCGGATGGTGGGGGATGGCGGTGCGGCGGATGGGGGCCCGGCGCCCTTCGGGCCGACCTGGGACCCGCTGGCTGCGGGTCGACCTGAAGCCGTTGTCTACTGAGCGCGCGGGCCCCACCCGGGTCACACCTTGCCGGCCGGCCGGAACGCTCCCTCGTCGGCGCGGACGCTGAGCCTGGCTCCCAGTGACGGGGCCCCGGTGCGGTACCCCGTCCCTGACCCAGCGGCGCCGCGTCGAGTGCGCGGAGGTTCCCCGGTCGGGCGTCCGATGGTGGACCCGGCCGAACCTACCGGCCCCCGGGCGCTGCCTGTCAACAGCCGCCGGGTCCGCAGGTCTTCGCGCCGCGCGCCGCCCGGCGGGGAGGACGCGCAGGTCGTGGGTGGGGCGGCGGGCGGGGGCGGACGCGGTGCCGCCCCCGTAGATCACTCGCCCGGCCGTACGAACACCGTCCGGCCGCCGACCACGGTGCGCAGACAGACGGGCAGGTCGGAGCCGGGGCGCAGGTCGGGCAGGCCCGGGGTGCCGGAGCGGGGGTCGGTGGACCAGCGGGCGACCCGGTCGTCGGGGGCCTGCACGACGAGGTCGCCGGTGCGCCACACGGCGTAGTCCGCGGGCGCGCCGGGCACCAGCACACCGGCGTCGTCGCGGCCGGTCGCGCGCCAGCCGCCGCGGGTGTGCGCGGTGAACGCCGCCCGTACGGAGATCCGGTGCTCCGGGGTGTGGTGGAAGGCGGCGGCGCGGACCGTGCCCCACGGGTCGAGCGGGGTGACCGGGCTGTCGGAGCCGAAGGCGAGCGGCACCCCGGCGCGCAGCAGGGCGGCGTACGGGTTAAGGGTGCGCGCCCGTTCCGCCCCCAGCCGCTGGGCGTACATGCCCTCCGCGCCGCCCCACAGCGCGTCGAAGGCGGGCTGGACGGAGGCGGTCAGACCCAGTTCGGCGAAGGCGGCGACGGTGTCGGGGGTGAGCATCTCGGCGTGCTCGATCCGGTGCCGGGCGGCGCGGACGCGGGCCAGGCCGACCTTCTCGGCGGCGGCGCGGACGCCCTCGACGACCGCGCCGACCGCGGCGTCCCCGATGGCGTGGAAGCCCGCCTGGATCCCCGCCTCGGTGCATGCCGTGACGTGGGCGGCAACGGCGTCGGCGTCCAGGTAGGCGGTGCCGGTGTGGGCGGCGTCGGCGTACGGCCGGTGCAGGCAGGCGGTGTGGGAGCCGAGGGCGCCGTCGACGAACAGGTCCCCGGCGGCTCCGGCGGCGCCCAGTTCCCGGGCGCGGTCCACGTCCCGGTCGGCCCAGTAGCCGACGACGCGCGGGCCGTCCTCCTCGGCGGCGAGCCGGAGCAGGCCGGTGAAGTCGTCCTCGGCGGAGATCTCCGGCCCGGCGCACTCGTGGACGGTGCCGATGCCGAGGGCGGCGGCGCGGGCGAGGGCGGCGCGCTGGGCGTCGGTGCGCTGGCGCGGGGTGACGGCGGCGAGCGCGGCGGCGCGTACGGCGTGGTGGTCGTCGGCGGTCAGCGGCCGGTCCTCGCGGGTGACGTCGCCGGATACGCCGGGAACGAGGTCGAGCAGGGCGGTGGTGACGACCGCGGAGTGGACGTCGATGCGGCTGAGGTAGAGGGGGCGTCCGCCGGAGGCCGTGTCGAGTTCGGCGCGGGTCGGCGGACGGCCGCCGGGCCAGCGGGCGGCGTCCCAGCCGTGCCCGAGCAGGACGCGGTCGTGGGGCCGGGCGGCGGCGAACTCCCGTACCCGCGCGAGGGCGGCCTCCAGGGTGGGCGCGTCGGACAGGTCGAGGCCGGTGAGCGCGAGGCCGGTGGCGGTGGTGTGCACATGGGCGTCGGTGAAGGCGGGGGTGACGAGCGCGCCGTCGAGGTCGACGACCTCGGCGACGCCGTCCACGAACGCGTCGGCGGCCCCCTCGGAGCCGACCCAGGCGACCTGCCCGCGCTCGACGACCATGGCGGTGGCGAAGGGGGCGGCGGGGCTGTGGACCTCGCCACGGCGAAGCAGGACGGTCTTGACCGGCTCGGTGCGCTCACTCATGGGCACCAGTCTCACCCCGGGCGGCAAGCGCCTGGCACGGGGGGCGCCCCCCGCGGCCGTCGGCCGGTCAGATCCGCGGCGGCCGGGCCTCGTACGGCGTGGACAGCACCACCGTCGTCCGCGTGGACACCCCCGCCAACGACCGCAGGCGCGCGAGCAGTTCCTCCAGCTCGTGCGGTGTGCCGACCCGCACCTTGAGGATGTAGTTCTCGTCGCCCGCGACGCTGTGGCAGGCCTCGATCTCGGGCACGCCCGCCAGCCGCTCCGCGATGTCGTCCGGGGCGCTGGGGTCGAACGGTTTCACCGAGATGAACGCGGTCATGGGCAACCCGACCGCTTCCGGGTCGACCACCGCGGCGTAGCCGCGGATGACGCCACGCTGTTCCAGCCGACGCACCCGCTGGTGCACGGCCGACGTGGACAGGCCCGTGGCCTTGCCCAGGTCTGTGTAGCTCATCCGCCCGTCCTTGACGAGCAGCTGCACGATCTGACGGTCCAGCTCCTCCATGGCGCAAGAACCTACAGTGCGCTTGATCTCCTCGGATACCTCGGCAGAACGGACCGGGGCGCACTCAGGGGACAAATGCGCCGGGCCGGGCACCTGCGCGCGGCATGTGACGAAGACCACATGGCTCTGACGAGCCTCGTAATGTTCTCGTGATTACCCCGGATGCCGGACGGGAAGTGCTTGCTGTGGTCGAGGCCGCAGCGCCTTCACGGCCCAGCCCGAGGGGGAGAATCCCATGCAGAGTCTTAAGCGCCCTGGTCGTACCGCGCCCAAGCGCCAGCACCTCGTCATCGAGCCCACGCCGGAGGGCGTCGAACCCGACGACTTCGACGCCGACGAGCTCGACGCGTACGAGACCTTCGAGATGTTCCGGGTCATCTGCCCGGACTGCGCGCAGCCCATCGCCCTGCTGGCGGACGAGGAGGTCCTGCCGGAGCACGCGCTGTGCGCCTCACCGTGGAACCCGTTCGGCCTCACGGTCTGCGCCGGCACCGGCCGCCGGGCCTCCGACGCCCGCCCCGCCGACGAGTCGGGGGCACCCCAGGAGCAGGACACCGCCCTGCTGCTGACGCTCCCGCAGGGACTGGACTGGCGCACCCAACCGTTCTCCCACGTCGGCGGCCCGGGCTCACGCCCCCTCCGCATCCCGGCCATGCGCCGCGACACCGCGGCCTGACCCACCTCCGAGCCGGTCGCCGCCGCACCCCGGCCGCGCCGTCGCTTCCCTCCCCGCAGTCACCCCGGCGCCATGGCCGCACCGTGCCGTGGCGCGGGTCCGGCGCGCCCGACGCCACACCGGCGCGACACCGGGAACGTGACCGTCACCCACGCGCCGGAGCGCCCCAGGAACACGCGGGCGATTCTGTGCGCCGGTGACCTGGGGGCGGGGGGCGCGTTGGGTGGGTATGAGCAGTGTTCAGTCGGTGACCGGGCGGCGGCGTCAGGTGTTCTTCCGTCGTCCTGCGGAATCGGTTCCGCTGCCGCCGCAGACGCCCGCGCCGCAGGTGGCCGACCCGCCCATCTACCGGGAGCTGCTGCGGACCTGGGCGGGCCACGGCCGCACCCTGCCGGGGCGCCACGACCCGGAGTGGGTGCGGCTGGCGGCGCCCCTGGTGCGGCCGGGGCAGTTCAGCGCGTCTCCGGGCCCACGAGATGGCGGGCGATGACCATCCGCTGGATCTGGTTGGTGCCCTCGACGATCTGGAGCACCTTGGACTCGCGCATATAGCGCTCGGCGGGGAAGTCCGCGGTGTAGCCGTACCCGCCGAGGACCTGCACGGCGTCGGTGGTGACCCGCATCGCCGTGTCGGTGCAGTGCAGCTTCGCCATGGCCGCCTGCCGGGCGAACGGCCGCCCGGCGTCCCGCAGCCGCGCCGCCGTCAGGTAGAGCGCGCGGCCCGCCTCGATCTGGGTCGCCATGTCGGCCAGCATGAAGCGCAGTCCCTGGAAGTCCGCGATCGGCTTGCCGAACTGGCGCCGCTCGGCCGCGTACGCCACCGCCTCGTCCAGCGCGGCCTGCGCCACGCCGATCGCGCAGGCCGCGATGCCGAGCCGCCCGGAGTCGAGCGCGGCGAGGGCGATCGCGAAGCCCTGGCCCTCCTCGCCGATCCGGCGGCTGTCCGGGACCCGTACGCCGTCGAAGTGGACCTGTGCGGTGGGCGAGCCCTTCATGCCCATCTTCTTCTCCGGCGCGGCGGCGCCCAGCCCCGCGGCGTCGCCGGGCACCAGGAACGCGGTGATCCCGCGCGGGCCCTCATCGCCGGTGCGCGCCATGACGGTGTAGAAGTCGGCGACCCCGCCGTGGGTGATCCACGCCTTGGTGCCGTTGATCACCCAGTCGTCGCCGTCCCGCACGGCACGGGTGCGCAGCGACGCCGCGTCGGAGCCGGAGGACGGCTCGGACAGGCAGTAGGCGCCGAGCAGACCGCCGCCCAGCATCGCGGGCAGGTGCTCGACCTGCTGCTCCTTGCTGCCGTAGGCGGCCAGCGCGTAGGAGGCCAGGGTGTGCACGCTGACGCCGAGGCCGACGGTGAGCCGGGCCGCGGCGAGTTCTTCCAGGACCTGGAGATAGACCTCGTACGGCTGGTCACCGCCACCGTACTCGGAGTCGTAGGGCAGGCCGAGCAGGCCGGACTGCGAGAGCAGGGAGAAGACCTCGCGCGGGAAGCGGCCCGCGTCCTCCTCCTCGGCCGCCTGCGGGGCGATCTCGCGCTGCGCGATGTCGCGGACGAGCGAGATCAGGTCCCGGGCCTCGTCCGTGGGCAGTTGACGGTCCACCGGTTGCGGGGCGCGGTCGGGCATGGGAACGCTCTCCTCCCTTTCGGGCACAGCGGCGGACGCACGTCTCGGGTGGTGGCGGCTCCGCCGGGTCTCACAGCGGTCGCCGGTGCCCCGCTCCCGGGTCTCGGAAGCGGCTGACCAGCGGCTGCGCTGTGAGTATGCCCGATCGACGACCTCCCGTCACCGGTTAACGAACGCTCACTTCCTTACCCGTACCCACCCGCTGTCCGCGGTGAACGCCGCGCGTTCCACCGCCCCCCGGACGGCCCGCTCAGACGTCCCGGCGCGCGGGTGCGGGGGCGGGGTAGGCGGGGTCGAGTTCCTCGATGGCCCGCAGGGTGCCGCCGAGGCTCCGTACCAGCAGTTCCCGCATGGTCTCGCGGGACAGCTCCGGCCGGTCGATCCAGTCGAGGGTGGCGCCCTCCACGCCGCACACCCAGCCGAGCAGCCCCATGCGCGCGACCGGCGCCACCTCCCGGCTGCCGTAGGCGCCCTCGGCGATGGTGCCGACGAGCGCCTCGCGCACCCCGTCCCGGATGGCCTGCACCTCGGTGTCGAAGCCGACGCCGCCGCTGACGATGGTGCGGTAGGCGGCCTGGTGGCGCTCGGCGTAGCGCAGGTAGCTCTCGACCGTGCGGTGCGCCCGGTCCAGCTGGGGCAGTGCGGCCTCGCGGGCCGCGAAGTCGACCAGGTCGGCAACGGAGTCCTGGACGATGGCGAGGTAGTAGCCGCGCTTGGAGTGGAAGTAGTAGTAGATCAGCCCCTTGGCGACCTGGGCCTGGCGGGCGATGTCGTCCATGGACAGGGCGTCGTAGGACCTGTCGGCGAACAGCCGCCGCCCGATGGCGAGGAGTTCGGCGCGCCGCGCCAGGGAGCGCTCGGTGCCTCGCACCCGCGGACGGGGGCGGTCGTCGGCGGTGGCGCTCTGTCGACTGGTATTCACTTTCGACCCTGGTCTGCGGGGGCGGGCGGGACTCCACCGCAGTATGGCAGGTCGGACGGAGGGGGCAGGGCGGGGTCAGACCAGGCCGAGCTGGGTCACGAGCATGGCGAGGACCATCACCAGCACCCAGCCGAGGGCGTGCTCGACGATCTTCGGGCCGTGGTCCCGGGGTCCGCCGGTGCGGACGCGTCCGGCGGTGGCGGGGTGTGCGGTCATGCCGTCCACCCTGCCACCGCCGGACGCCCGTGCGGCGGAGAGCTTGGTCACAGGGGACGGCGGCTCAGCACACGCCGACCGCCCTCAGCGCGGCGCGCTGCCGCGGGGTCGGCCGGGCCGGGAAGTAGAGGTAGCAGACGCCGCCGGTGCCGGAGACGACCTTGCCGGAGGCGTTGTACCGCTTGGTCCGCAGCCAGATGTTCTCCCACTCCCGCCGCAGGTAGACGCGGCGCACCGCCTCGTTGCTCGGTGATGCCGGGTCGTTGGCGATCACGTCGCCGTCGGCGGTGAAGCCGATCACCGTCATCAGGTGCCCGGAGGTGCCGTAGCCGGACCCGGTCAGCTCCTCCTCGCGGAACGACTGGGACGTTATGGCCGGGATGCCCGCCGCGACCAGCGTCTCCAGGTCGGTGAGCGAGGCGAGCCGGGTGACCACGCCCTGGATGCCGTCGAAGGTGGCGGCGTAGGCGGCGTTGAAGGGCCAGTTGCCGCAGCCCGCGTACTGGTAGTCGTAGGTGTACCGGGCCGCGTGGCAGACCTGCGGGTCCGCGTAGGAGGGGTCGACCCAGGAGAGCTGCTCGGGGGTGAGCCGTCCGCCCCAGTACTCGACGATCATCTGCGAGGAGGTGGGGCTGCACCACGCCTCGCCGCCGTTGTCGTACTCGGGGTACTGGCCCGCGTGGATCTCCTGCGAGTAGCGCGGGACGGCCAGCTCGCGGGCGACGCCCGGGGTGGAGGCGGGCACGGTGAAGCGGTCGGGGATGTCGGAACCCATCGCGCCGAGCCGCCACACGGTCGGGGTCGCCTTCGAGCCCGGCGCGCGGTAGAGGGTCAGGCGCAGCCGGTACGCGGTCAGGCGGAGGCCCGTCGAGGCGTCGTCGATGGCGAAGGTGTCCGTCCAGACGCTGCTCTTGCCGTCGCCCTGGTCGTCGACGGACGTGCGCCGGATGTCCTGGTCGCCCGCCGCCCAGCGGCCCATGACGTACCAGGGGGTGTCGGTGCCGTCGGAGTAGGTGCCCTTCAGCTCGACCTGGAGCCAGGTGCCGTCCGGGGTGCGCGCGTTCCAGGAGGCGATCACCTCGGTGGCGGGCACGGTCAGCCGGTGCGCCGGGGAGGTCCAGGTGGCGTACTCCCAGGCGGCGGTGCGTCCGGTGTGCGGGTCGGTGTAGTCGGCCGTCCCGGCGGGCGTGGCGATGACCACGCCGGGGCGGGCGCCGCCGAGGACCCGGGTGCCGTGCGCGGCTCCGGCGCGCCAGTCGGTGTACGTCGTCCAGGCGCGGTTGTCGATGGGGCGGGCCGGGGCCGCGGCGGGACCCGCGGCGGCGCCCGCCGCGTGGGCCACCGCCCCTCCCGCGCCGCTGCCCACCGCGGCGACCACGACGGCGGCGGCGGTCAGGACGGTTCTGCGGGACGGCTGTTCGGCTCTGCTCATGGGCGGAAGACCCCCAGGTGTCGAAGTCGGGGCAGGTCAGTGCTTGGATCGTGGGCCAACTATGGCCGCTGACCGGGCCGTCGGGCCAGCACTTGGGACCATGGCGCGTCCGGCAATATTGGTCTCGACCAGTGGTGTCAGCTGCGGCGGTCTCCCGCCCGGGACCCTGAGGTCCGGCATCCGGGCGCCGTGGGCGATGTCGGATGATGGGGGGGGTGCCGTCCTCCTCCCACCGCCCCCTCCACCCCCCGGCCGGGCTCGACGTCCTCGCCGGTGCGCTGCGCGCGTCGCCGCCGTCGCTCGGGCCGGTTCGGCTCGTCGGGGTCGACGGGCACGCCGGGTCGGGGAAGTCCACGTTCACCGGGCACCTCTCCGGCGCGCTCGGCGGCGCCCCGGTGCTGCGGCTGGACGACATCGCCAGCCACCGCGAGCTGTTCGAGTGGACCGACCGGCTGCTGGCCCAGGTGGTCGAACCCCTCCGGCACGGTGTCCCCGCGCACTACGCCCCCTACGACTGGCGGGCCCGCCGCTTCGACCCGCCCCGTGTCCTGGAGCCCGCGCCGGTGGTCCTCATCGAAGGGGTCGGCGCCGGACGCCGCGCGCTCCGCCCCCACCTGGCCCGGCTGCTGTGGATGGACCTGCCGCCCGCGGAGTCCTGGCGGCGCGGCCGGGACCGGGACGGGGCGGAACAGCGGGAGTTCTGGGACGGCTGGGTCCGCGCGGAACGGCGCCACTTCGCCGACGACCCCTCCCGGCCCTTCGCCGATCTGCTGGTGCGGCAGAAAAATCAGGGGTACGAGGTGCTGCCGGGGCCCGTGGGGCAGCACGTCAACGGCCCGGTACGTGACAGTCAGTAACCGCTCACCCCTGATGTGGTGAAGCTGTGAAAACCCTGCTCCCGAACTTGCCGAAGTGCCTCAACTCCGCTTGACCAGGGGGCCGTACAGGACTTACGTTCTCAATGTGCGGCCCGTCGAGGCCGCCCTCTACGCGAAGCCCCCGGTTGTTCCCCCGTGACCGGGGGCTTCGTTCTGCCCCCGCTCCCCTTCCACCGGCGCGGTGCGGCGCGATCCGCTCACCCTGGGTCACCGTCCGCACCGCCCGCCATCCGCTCCCACCTCGCCAAACGGCCGTTGCGGCCCCCTTCGGCGGGCGACGGCCCGCGGGTACGATGCCCTCGGGTGCGGCCTTCCGGACGACGATGTCTCGCACCGCCGCAACTCACGTGCGGGGCACGGCGGTTCGGCCAGACATCCGACGGGCGACGGCCCGGCGGTGAACCAGCGGGGGCACGGTTTGTGGGGGGACGCGATGGACTTCGGCACGCAGGGTCCCGAGGCCCCGGCCGACCTCGCCTGGCTGCGGGGCGTCGACGCCTACACCATGGGCGCCTATCCGCAGGCGGAGGAGGAGTTCCGCACCGCGGTGCGCCTCGACCCCGGGATGGCGGACGGCTGGCTCGGGCTGCACGCACTGCGCGTCGACACCACCACCGCGCTGCTGCGGATGTTCCGGCACCGTGAGCGCTTCGGCGAACAGCGCGCCCGGCACCGCCGTACCCTCAACTCCTGGTACTGGCTGGGCTGGTGGGTGCAGCCGGTGCTGGAGAGCCCCCGCGACCTGCTGCTCGCGCACGCCTCGCACTGGCTGGACGGCCGCCACGTCCCGGAGCTGGACCGGGCGCTCGCCGGACTGCCGCCGGTGGACACCGACCCGCAGGTGCGCTTCCTGCACGCCTGCCGCGCCTACCTCGTCAAGGACTGGGAACAGCTCGTCCGGCACACCGACCCGCTGCTCGACGACGCGCTGCTCGGCATAGAGGCCGGGCTGTTCGGCGGCATGGCCCGGGTCCGCCTGGAGATGTACGGGCAGGCCGAGCCCCTGCTGTCCACCGCGCTGATGCGCTGCCGCAGCGAGCAGCCGCAGCGCAAGGAGCTGCGGTACTGGCTGGCGCGGGCGCACGAGGGCACCGGCCGTTCGGCGGCGGCGCTCCCCCTGTACCGGGCGGTGCACCGCGTCGACCCGGCGTTCATGGACACCTCGGCCCGGCTCGCCGCGATCGCCGAGGGCGACGGCTACGACGACTCCGACGGTCTCGGCGCGATCGTCCTCACCGGCACCGGTCCCGATCTCGACGGCCTGGACGCGACCGACCCGCTCTTCGACACCGGGGGACGGGACCTCAAACTCTCCGAGCCCGATCCGCCGCCCACCGGTCCGCCGCCCTCGGTCAGCGACCCGGTGGTGCGTGAACGGGACGCCGTACCGTCCGGGCCGCTGCCCGCCGGGCCGACGGATCCGGCGCTGCTGGCCCAGGCGCTCGCCGAGCTGGAGCGGATGGTCGGGCTGGAACCGGTGAAGCGGCAGGTCAAGGCGTTGTCGGCGCAGCTGAACATGGCGCGGCTGCGGGCCGGGCAGGGGCTGCCCGTGCAGCCGCCCAAGCGGCACTTCGTCTTCTCCGGCCCGTCCGGCACCGGCAAGACCACCGTCGCCCGCATCCTGGGCCGGGTCTTCTACGCCCTCGGCCTGCTCGGCGGCGACCACCTGGTGGAGGCGCAGCGGGCCGACCTGGTGGGCGAGTACCTGGGGCAGACCGCGGTGAAGGCCAACGAGCTGATCGACTCCGCGCTCGGCGGGGTCCTCTTCGTCGACGAGGCGTACTCGCTGTCCAACTCCGGGTACGGCAAGGGCGACGCGTACGGCGACGAGGCGTTGCAGGTGCTGCTGAAGCGGGCCGAGGACAACCGCGACCACCTGGTGGTGATCCTCGCGGGCTACCCGGAGGGCATGGACCGGCTGCTGGCCGCCAACCCGGGCCTGTCCTCGCGCTTCACCACCCGGGTGGACTTCCCGTCCTACCGGCCGCTGGAACTCACCTCGATCGGCGAGGCGCTGGCCACGGAGAACGGCGACGTCTGGGACGAGGAGGCGCTCGACGAGCTGCGCGCCATCGCCGGGCACGTCGTCGACCAGGGGTGGATCGACGAACTCGGCAACGGGCGGTTCCTGCGCACCCTGTACGAGAAGAGCTGCGCGTACCGCGATCTGCGGCTCTCGGTGTACCCGGACACGCTGACCCGGGACGACTTGTCGACACTGCGGCTGCCGGACCTGATGCAGGCGTACGGCGAGGTGCTGTCGGGGCGGGGGCCGCAGGATCCGTCGGCCCTGTGACGGACGGATCCCGCGGCCTGCCGCTCAGCCCGCCAGGACCCCCTGGCCCGGCGCCGACCGGCTGGGCGCCGGGTCGCGGTGGGCCGGGTCGCGGACCTCGCCCACCAGCAGCTCCAGCACGTCCTCCAGCGCGACCAGCCCCAGCACCCGGCCGGAGGCGTCCGCCACCTGCGCGAGGTGGGTGGCCGCGCGGCGCATCACGGTGAGGGCGTCGTCCAGCGGGAGCTCGGACCGCAGGGTCGTCATCGGCCGCCACATCTGCTGCGGCACCGCCCGCTCGGACTCCTCCAGGTCGAGTACGTCCTTCACGTGCAGATAGCCCATGAAGGCGCCGCCGCCCGCCGCGACCGGGAAGCGGGAGTACCCGGTGCGGGCGGTCAGCTCCACGATCCGGGCCGGGGTGACCGAGGGGCTGACGGTGATGAGTGACTCGCGGGTGAGGAGGACGTCGGTGACCGGGCGGGAGCCCAGTTCCAGGGCGTCCTCCAGCCGCTCCGCCTCCTCCGGGTCGAGCAGGCCCGCCTGGCCGGAGTCCTCCACCAGCCGGTTGAGCTGCTCGCTGGTGAAGACGGCCTCCACCTCGTCCTTCGGCTCGACTCGGAAGAGCCTCAGGACGGCCCGGGCGCAGGCGCCGAGGGCGACGGTGATCGGGCGGCACAGCCGGGCGAAGGCGACCAGGCCCGGGCTCAGCCACAGCGCGGCCTTCTCCGGGGCGGCCATCGCCAGGTTCTTCGGGACCATCTCGCCGATGACGAGGTGGAAGAAGACCACGGTGGCCAGGGCGATCACATAGCCCAGCGGATGGATCATGGCGTGCGGCAGGTGGACCCACGCGAAGACCGGCTCCAGCAGGTGCGCCACGGTCGGCTCGGCAACCGCGCCCAGCGTCAGGGAGCACACCGTGATGCCGAACTGCGCCGCCGCCATCATCTGCGGCAGCCGCTCCAGGCCGTACAGCACCTGGCGGGCCCGCGCCGTGCCGAGCGGTTCGATCTGGCTGCGGCGGACCGACACCAGCGCGAACTCGGCGCCCACGAAGAACCCGTTGGCCAGCACGAGCAACGCCGCGAAGAGAAGCTGCAACAGGGTCATCGCGCCCCCTCCGGAGCGGACAGGGCTACGGGCTGCGCGGCGCGGGTGACGGCCGGGGCCGGGGCCGGGGCCAGGGCCGGGGCGGCGGAGCCGCCGGGCGCCGCGATGGTCACGCTGGCGGTCGTCGGCGCCGGGGCCGGGGCCGGGGACTGCGCGGTCGCGACCAGGCGGACGCGTTCCGCGCGGTAGTGGCCGACGCGGCGAACGGTGAGGCGCCAGCCCGGGAGTTCCGCCCTGTCACCGACGGCGGGGATACGGCCGAGCAGGTCGGCGACGAGTCCGGCGACGGTCTCGTACGGCCCCTCGGGCGCGGTCAGGCCCACCCGGGTCAGGGTGTCGACGCGGCAGCTGCCGTCGACGTCCCAGGCGGGGCGGCCGTCCTCCGGCGGGGCGGGGGCGAGTTCCGGGGCCTCGTCGAGCACGTCGTCGTGTTCGTCGCGGACCTCGCCGACGATCTCCTCGACGATGTCCTCCAGGGTGACGACCCCGGCGGTGCCGCCGTACTCGTCGACGACCACCGCGATGGGCTGCCCGCTGCGCAGCCGGGCCAGCAGCGGCCGCACCGGCAGGGTCTCGGGGACCAGCAGCGGAGGGCGGGCGATCCGGCCGACGGGGGTGCGCAGCCGGTCGGCCACGGGGACCGCCAGCGCGTCCTTGAGGTGGACCATGCCCACCACCTCGTCGATCCGCTCCCGGTAGACCGGGAAACGGGACAGGCCGGTGGCGCGGGTCAGGTTGACCACGTCCTCGGCGGTGGCCGACGACTGCAGGGCGCTGACCCGCACGCGCGGGGTCATCACGGCCTGCGCGGTCAGCCCGCCGAGCGACAGGGTGCGGACGAAGAGGTCCGCGGTGTCCTGCTCCAGGGCTCCGGCGAGTGCCGAGTGCCGGGCCAGGGAGACCAGTTCGCCGGGGGTGCGGGCGGAGGCCAGCTCCTCGGTGGGCTCGATGCCGAGCGCGCGGACCAGACGGTTGGCTACGGCGTTCAGGGCGGCGATCACCGGCCGGAACGCCCGCGCGAAGAGGTGCTGCGGGGCGGCGACGAAGCGCGCCACCTGGAGCGGACGGGACACCGCCCAGTTCTTGGGCACGAGTTCGCCGACGACCATCTGCACGGCCGAGGCCAGCAACATGCCCACGGCGACGGCGACCCCGGGCACCACGCCCGCGGGGAGGCCGGTCGCGGTCAGCGGGCCGCGCAGTACCGCGGCGAGCGCGGGCTCGGCGAGCATTCCGACGACCAGGGAGGTGATGGTGATGCCGAGCTGGGTGCCGGAGAGCTGGAAGGACAGCTCCTTCAGCGACTCGACGACCGTACGGGCCCGTCGGTCGCCCTCGGCCGCGGCCCGCTCGGCGTCCGCGCGTTCGACCGTCACCAGGCCGAACTCGGCGGCCACGAAGAAGCCGTTGGCGAGGATCAGCACGAACGCGGCTGCCAGGAGCAGCAAGGGGGTGATCATGATGCCGCCGCCGTCGCCTGGGCGCGCACGGGGTCGGTGCGGTGCGCGCTATGTCGGCCGGGGGCGGCGCAGGTACTGCAGGACGATCCGTCCATCGCCGGGGGGAGTCACTCCTCGGGTAGCAGGAACCCCCGCGCACCGGGCGGTACGACAGGGGCGAGGACGCGCGGACCGCGTCCTCGCCACCAGATTAATCAAGACAGGGGCGTATGCGTCAGGGTGAACACCCGGAGCCGTCCCGGATGTTCCCCGCGCGTCTCAGTCCCGGTGTTCCCGCGCGTGGGCCTCCACCAGCGCGCGCAGGGCGCCGGCGTCCGCGATGGCCTGCTGCTTGTCGATGCCGGGCTGGATGCCGATGGCGGCCAGGCTGGTGCCGTCGCCGAGGTCGAGGAAGACCCAGGGGTCCCCGACGCGCAGGTTCACCCGGATGATTTCCGCCCACTCCAGTCGGCGGGTGCTGGCGAAGTTCACGACGGTGACGCCGGACTCCTCGGCGACGACCCTGGGCCGGGCGAGGATGACCGCCACGCTCGCCAGCAGGGCCCCGGTGAGGACGAAGCTGATCCGCTCCCCCGGGCTGAGCCGGTCGAGGAGCAGCGCGAGGGCCGAGACGACCGCGAAGATCGCCACGGCCGCGGCGAGCAGCACGGCGCGGGTGCGGCCCGGCCGGAAGGTGTGCGGGAGCGCGGGAGCCTCGGGGAGGGCTGCCTGGTCCGACATGGTGCGCCGCCCCTCAGAGTCGGCAGGCGTGGATGGCGGTGGTGAGGATGGCGCGGGCGCCGATCTCGTAGAGGTCGTCCATGACCCGCTGGGCGCCCTTGGAGGGCACCATGGCGCGGACGGCGACCCAGCCCTCGTTGTGCAGCGGGGAGACGGTCGGCCCCTCGAGCCCTGGCGTGATGGCGACGGCCTGTTCCAGGTGCTCGGCGCGGATGTCGTAGTCCATCATCACGTAGGTCCGGGCCACCAGGACGCCCTGGAGACGGCGCAGGAACTGCTGCGCCTTGGGCTCGTCGGTGTCGGCGCCGGTGCGCCGGATGACGATCGCCTCGGACCTCATGATCGGCTCGCCGATGACCTCCAGGCCCGCGTTGCGCAGCGAGGTGCCGGTCTCGACGACGTCGGCGATGACCTCGGCGACGCCCAGTTCGATGGCGGTCTCGACGGCGCCGTCGAGGTGCACCACGGAGGCGTCGATGCCGCTGTCCGCGAGGTGCTTGGCGACGATGCCCTCGTAGGAGGTGGCGACGGTCAGGCCGTTCAGGTCCTCGACGCCGCCCGCGGTGCCCGGCTTGGTGGCGTACCGGAAGGTGGAGCGGGCGAAGCCGAGCGGGAGGATCTCCTCGGCGTTGGCGCCGGAGTCGATCAGCAGGTCGCGGCCGGTGATGCCGATGTCGAGGCGGCCGGAGGAGACGTAGATCGCGATGTCGCGGGGGCGGAGGTAGAAGAACTCGACCTCGTTCTCCGGGTCGACGATGCGCAGTTCCTTGGACTCGCGGCGCTGCTGGTAGCCGGCCTCATGCAGCATGTCCGCCGCAGGGCCGGAGAGTGAACCCTTGTTGGGGACGGCGATGCGCAGCATGAGGTCGGCTTCCTTTGTTCGCGGGGTTGCGGGGGAACGGCGGTTCAGAGGTGGGCGTAGACGTCGTCGAGGGAGATGCCGCGGGCGACCATCATCACCTGGACGTGGTACAGCAGCTGCGAGATCTCCTCGGCCGCCGCCTCCTTGCCCTCGTACTCGGCGGCCATCCAGACCTCGGCGGCCTCTTCGACGACCTTCTTGCCGATGGCGTGGACGCCCTTCCCGACCAGTTCGGCGGTGCGGGAGGTGGCGGGGTCGCCGTGGGCGGCCTTCTGCTGCAACTCGGTGAAGAGCTGCTCGAACGTCTTATTGGACATGGTGAGGCTCAGCCTATGCCAACCGCCGGGTTCCTCAGCGCCAGGGTTCGGATACTGAACGCAGCGTCGCCGCGGTCGCCACCGCCGCGGTCACCGCCTCGTGCCCCTTGTCCTCGCTGGAGCCGGGCAGTCCGGCCCGGTCCAGGGCCTGTTCCTCGGTGTCGCAGGTCAGCAGGCCGAAGCCGACGGGGACGCCGGTGTCGACGGAGACCTGGGTGAGGCCCTGGGTGACGCCCTGGCACACGTAGTCGAAGTGCGGGGTGCCGCCACGGATGACGACGCCGAGGGCCACCACCGCGTCGTAGCCCCGGTCCGCGAGGCCCTTGGCGACCACCGGGAGTTCCCAGCTGCCGGGGACCCGCAGCACGGTGGGCTCGTCGATGCCCAGGTCGCGCAGGGCGCGCAGGGCGCCTTCCACCAGTCCGTCCATCACCTTCTCGTGCCACTGCGCCGCGATGACGGCGACCCTCAGGTCACCCACGCCGGTCACGGACAGCTCCGGTGCGCCCTTGCCGCTCACGTTCCTGTGTCTCCTCGTTGGTTCGCTTACTGGTCGCCGCAGGTGGGCACGGTGGTCGTGTCCAGCCAGGGCAGGTCGTGGCCCATCCGGTCCCGCTTGGTGCGCAGGTAGCGGAGGTTGTGCTCGCCCACGGTCACGGGCATCGGCTCGCGGTCGGCGACCTTGATGCCGTGCCGGGTGAGGGCGTCGGACTTGTCGGGGTTGTTGGTGAGCAGCCGCACGCTGCGCACCCCGAGGTCGTCGAGGATCTGGGCGCCCGCCGCGTAGTCCCGGGCGTCGGCGGGCAGGCCGAGCTCCAGGTTGGCGTCGAGGGTGTCCCGGCCGCGCTCCTGGAGTTCGTAGGCGCGCAGCTTGGAGAGCAGGCCGATGCCGCGGCCCTCGTGTCCGCGCAGGTAGACGACGACTCCGCGGCCCTCGGTCTGGATGCGCTCCAGGGCGGTGTCGAGCTGGGGGCCGCAGTCGCAGCGCAGGGAGCCGAAGACGTCGCCGGTGAGGCACTCGGAGTGGACGCGGACGACGACGTCCTCGCCGTCGCCGAGGTCGCCGTGGACGAGGGCGACGTGTTCGAGGCCGTCGACGGTGGAGCGGTAGCCGTACGCGGTGAAGGTGCCGTGCCGGGTCGGCAGGTGGACCTCGGCCTCGCGGCGGACGGTGGGCTCGGCGGGCGGCGTGGCCTGCTCGGGCGGGGCGGGGAGCCGGGGGGAACGGCGGTAGGCGACGAGGTCCGCGATGGAGATGATCGACAGTCCGTGCCCGCGGGCGAACGGGACCAGCTCGGGCAGCCGCAGCATCCGGCCGTCCTCCCCGGCGATCTCCACGATGGCCCCGGCCGGGCGGAGCCCCGCGAGCCGGGCGAGGTCGACGGCGGCCTCGGTGTGGCCGTTGCGGACGAGGACGCCGCCGGTCCTGGCGCGCAGCGGGAAGACGTGGCCGGGGCGGACCAGGTCGTCCGGCTCGGCGGTGCCGCTGGCCAGCAGCTGGAGCGTGGTGGCGCGGTCGGAGGCGGAGATGCCGGTGGTCACGCCGTGCGCGGCGGAGGCGTCCACGGAGACGGTGAACGCGGTCTTCATCGACTCGGTGTTCTCTTCGACCATCTGCGGGAGCCGGAGCCGGTCCAGTTCGGCGCCCTCCATGGGGGCGCAGATCAGGCCGCGGCACTCGCTCATCATGAAGGCGACGATCTCGGGGGTCGCCTTCTCGGCGGCGATGACGAGGTCGCCCTCGTTCTCGCGGTCCTCGTCGTCGACGACGACGACGGGACGGCCGGCGGCGATGTCGGCGATGGCCCGCTCGACCGGGTCGAGGGCGAGGTCCTCGGCGCCGTCGGCGCTGAGCAGGACGGGTGCCGCGGTCATGCGCGGGCTCCTTCCGGGACGGGCCGCGCCGCCGCCGTGCGGGAGCGCAGCCACCAGTCGCGCAGGCCCCACAGGACGAGCGCGCCGTAGATAACGTAGACGAAGCCGGAGAAGGCGTAGCCGTTGGCGAAGTTCAGGGGGACGCCGACGACGTCGACGAGCAGCCAGGCGAACCAGAACTCGACCATGCCGCGGGCCTGGGCGTACATGGCGACGATGGTGCCGACGAAGATGTAGGCGTCCGGCCAGGGGTCCCAGGACAGGCTGGGGTACGCCTTGAACAGCAGCGCCACCGCGACGGTGCCCGCGGCGGCCGCCACGGTCATCGCGCCGCGCTCGGTCCAGGTGGCGAAGCGGACGGATATCTGGCCGTCCTCCGCCCTGTCCCGGCCGCGGTTCCACTGCCGCCAGCCGTACAGCGCGACGGCCATGACGACGGCCTGCTTGCCCGCGCTGCCGGTGAGGTGGCCGAAGAAGGCGCCGAAGAGGACGAGACCGGCGAGGAACTGCACGGGCCAGGTCCACAGCGAGCGCCGCCAGCCGAGGGCGAGGGCGACCAGGCCGAAGACGTTGCCGATCATGTCCGACCAGAGGATGTGCTGGTCGAGGAGGACGAACGCCTCGGAGTTCAGCGCGTTCACCGGGTCGCCCCCCGGCCCGCCGCCCCGAGCATCCGCTCGACGTACTTGGCGATGATGTCGACTTCGAGGTTGACCGGGGCACCGGGCTGCTTGTGGCCGAGCGTGGTCAGGTCGAGGGTGGTGGGGATGAGGCTGACCGTGAAGTGGTCGGCCCCGGCGTCGACGACGGTGAGGCTGATGCCGTCGACGGTGATGGAGCCCTTCTCGACGACGTAGCGGGCGAGGTCGGCGGGGAGGGAGATCCGCACGATCTCCCAGTGTTCGGAAGGGGTGCGCTCCAGGACCGTGCCGGTGCCGTCGACGTGGCCCTGCACGATGTGGCCGCCGAGGCGGTCGCCGACGGCGGTGGGGCGTTCGAGGTTGACGCGGGAGCCGACGGTGAGGGCGCCCAGGCTGGAGCGCTTGAGGGTCTCGGCCATGACGTCGGCGGTGAACTCGTCGCCCTCGTGGTCGACGACCGTGAGGCAGACGCCGTTGACGGCGATGGAGTCGCCGTGCTTCGCGCCCTGGGTCACGACGGGGCCGCGCAGCCGGAAGCGGGAGGCGTCGCCGAGGTTCTCGACGGCGGTGACCTCGCCCAGCTCTTCGACGATTCCGGTGAACACTTCCCGGGTCCTCCTGCCTCTTCGGGCACGGACTCCGGGGCTGTCGATGACGACAGAGGATACGAACGGGGACACGGGGAACGACGCCGGACAGAGGCCCGCCCGAGGACGGACCCGATATCGGCGGCGCGCACGTGTGCCCGCCCGCCGCGCACTGCCTCCCATCCGGACTTTAACCGTCGGTCCAGGAATTTCACCTGGTCAACCGGTCGCTGGAGGCGACCGGGTCGCGGACTGTAACCGCCGGTTCGGACTTTCACCGACCCCGGAGTGCGCTGCTGTTGGTACAGGGCCAGTGTGCCACGCCCGATCCGTATTCATGTATGCGCATCGTGTGGGGTGGCTCACAGACCGTGCGTCGGGCACCCCGCCGCATCCGAATTGGTCCATACCTATTGACGTATTGGTCTAGTCCTCTCTACGGTCTGGCCCAACTTCCGTGGAGAGGAACCGACTTTGCTGTCCCCCACACGCACCCCCTCGCGCAATCTGTCGCGCCGTCCGTCGCGCAGCCAGAAGAGACCCGCCCTGCTCGCCGTCGCCGGGGCCGCGGCGGGCCTGGTGCTGGCCGGGCTGCTCCCGGCGGGCGTCTCGCACGCCGCCGACCAGGAGTCCTGCCGCCCCGACGGCCTCTACCGCACCCCCGGCGTCGACGTCCCGTACTGCTCGGTCTACGACTCGGCGGGCCGCGAGAAGATGGGCGCCGACCACCAGCGCCGGGTGATCGGCTACTTCACCGGCTGGCGCACCGGCAAGGACGGCACGCCCGCCTACCTCGCCTCCGACATCCCGTGGGACAAGGTCACCCACATCAACTACGCCTTCGCGCACGTCGACGGCGGCAACCGGATCTCGGTCGGCGCGGACGGCGCCACGAACGCGGCCACCGGGATGACCTGGCCGGGGGTGAGCGGCGCCGAGATGGACGCCACGCTCCCCTACAAGGGCCACTTCAACCTGCTGAACAAGTTCAAGAAGCAGCACCCGGACGTCAAGACGCTGATCTCGGTGGGCGGCTGGGCCGAGACCGGCGGCTACTTCGACGACAGCGGCAAGCGCGTCGACTCCGGCGGCTTCTACTCGATGGCGACCAACGCCGACGGCTCGGTCAACCAGTCCGGCATCGACACCTTCGCCGACTCGACCGTGCAGTTCCTCCGGACGTACGGCTTCAACGGCGTCGACATCGACTACGAGTACCCGACCTCCATGAAGGACGCGGGCAACCCGCTCGACTACTCGGTCTCCAACGCCCGCCGGGCCGGCCTGGTCAAGGGCTACGCGGCGCTGATGAAGACCCTGCGCGAGAAGCTCGACCGCGCGGGCGCCTCGGACGGACGGCACTACATGCTGACCGTGGCCGCGCCGTCCTCCGGGTACCTGCTGCGCGGCATGGAGACCTTCCAGGTCCAGAAGTACCTGGACTACGTCAACATCATGTCGTACGACCTGCACGGCGCCTGGAACGAGTACGTCGGTCCGAACGCCTCGCTCTTCGACGACGGCAAGGACGCCGAACTCGCCGCGGCGGGCGTGTACTCGACGTCCCAGTACGGCGGGATCGGGTACCTCAACACCGACTGGGCGTACCACTACTTCCGCGGCTCGATGCCCGCGGGCCGGATCAACATCGGGCTCCCCTACTACACCCGTGGGTTCAAGAACGTCACCGGCGGCACCGACGGCCTGTGGGGCAGGGCGGCGACCACCGACTGCCCGGCCGGCGCCGGTCTGACCAAGTGCGGTGACGGCGCCACCGGCATCGACAACCTCTGGCACGACCTGGACACCAACGGCGAGGAGTCCCCGGCCGGTTCCAACCCCATGTGGCACGCCAAGAACCTGGAGAAGGGCGTCGTCGGCGACTACGTCACGCGGTACGGCTTCCCGGCCGACACCCGGCTGACCGGCACCTACGCCCGCAAGTACGACTCCACGCTGGTCGCGCCCTGGCTGTGGAACGCCGAGAAGAAGGTGTTCCTGTCCACCGAGGACGAGCAGTCGGTCAGGGCGAAGGCGGACTACGTCGTGGACCGCGGCATCGGCGGCACGATGGTGTGGGAGCTGGCGGGCGACTACGCCTGGAACGCGGCCAAGGGCCAGTACGAGCCGGGCTCCACGCTGACCACCGCGATGTACGAGAAGTTCAGGTCGGCCACGCCGTACGGCGCCCGGCGCGCGACGACCGACCTGCCGACCGAGGCGCTCGACGTCGACGTCCGGTTCGGGCAGTTCCCGCTCGGGGACTCCAACTACCCGATCAGCCCCAAGCTGAAGATCACCAACAACACCTCGACGGCGCTGCCCGGCGGCACGGAGTTCCAGTTCGACTACGCCACCTCGGCGCCCGGCAACGCCAAGGACCAGTCCGGCTGGGGCACCTCGGTGATCCGCAGCGACCACACCGGCGCCAACGTGGGCGGCCTCAAGGGCGACTACCACCGGGTCTCGCTGAAGCTGCCGGGCTGGCAGTCGCTGGCGCCCGGCGCGTCGGTGGAGCTGGACTTCGTCTACTACCTGCCGGTGTCGACGCCGTCCAACTGGACGGTGACGTTCGGCGGGAAGACGTACGCACTCGCCGGTGACCTGGCCCGCGGCACCACCGTGGTGAACCCGGGCACGGGTACGACGCCCACGCCGACTCCGACGCCGACGCCCACCGGGCCCGGTGGGTCGTGCGCGGCACCGGCCTGGGACGCGGGCACGGCGTACGGCGGCGGCAGCACGGTGTCGCACCAGGCGCGCACCTGGAAGGCCAAGTGGTGGACGAAGGGCGAGGAGCCCGGCACCACCGGCGAATGGGGCGTCTGGCAGGACCTCGGCGCCTGCTGACCCCCACCGCGAACCGGCCCGGCGGCGGTGACGACGGCCCTTGCCCGCCGCCGGGCCTCACCAGGACCCGGCAAGGGCCCTCTGGCAGGCTGAGGGGATGACGATCGCCGCCGCACCCGCCGCCGAGTTCGAACAGCACCGGCCGAGACTCTTCGGCCTGGCCTACCGGATGCTCGGCTCGGCCCACGAGGCGGAGGACGCGGTCCAGGACGCCTACCTGCGCTTCAGCGGCGCCGACCGGCAGTCCATCGAGCACCCGGCGGCCTGGCTGGCCAAGGTCGTCACCAACCTCTGCCTCACCCGGCTGACCTCCGCCCGCGCCCGGCGTGAGCAGTACGTCGGGGAGTGGCTGCTGGAACCGGTCGCCACCTCCGACGGCACGCTCGGGCCGCTGGAGTCGGCCGAGCAGCGGGAGGCGGTGTCGGTGGCCATGCTGATGCTGCTGGAGCGGCTCACCCCGGCCGAGCGCGCGGTGTACGTGCTGCGGGAGGCGTTCGGCTACGGGCACCGGGACATCGCCGAGGCGCTGGAGCTGAGCGAGGCCAACTGCCGTCAGCTCTACCGGCGGGCGGTACGGCGGGTCTCCGCCCAGGAGAATCGATTCACCCCGGTGCCGGAGCGGCAGGAGGAACTCGTCAGGTCCTTCATCACCGCGGCCCGGGACGGCGACCTGGCCGGGCTGGAGAAGCTGCTGGCGCACGACGCCACCTGGCGGACCGACAGCGGCGGCAAGGTCCGCGCGGCCCGGCGCGTCATCGAGGGTCACGAGCGCGTCGCACGGTTCGTGCTGGGGGCGCTGGAGAAGTTCTCGGCGGGGATCGACTTCCGGCTCGCCGAGGTCAACGGCGCGACCGCGCTGACCGGGTGGACCGGCGACGAGTTGCGGATCGTGGTCGCCTTCGAGGTGCGCGAGGAGCGGATCGCGCACGTGCGGAGCGTGATGAACCCGGAGAAGCTGGGTTTCGTACGGCGTCAGCTCCTGGGCGCGTAGCCGCGCGCTGTCACATTCCGGCGGGGCCGCTCGGTCCGAGCTGACGCGGGGCGCTCCCACCGGGAGCGCGGTATCGGAAGGGACGGAACAGCATGACGACGATCCTGGTGACCGGCGGCACCGGAACCCTCGGCCGGCATGTCACCGAGCGGCTGCGGACGGACGGGCACGAGGTACGGGTACTCAGCCGGACCACCCAGCCCTACGCCGTCGACCTGCGCGAGGGCGGCGGGGCGCTGGACGCGGCGCTCGACGGCGTGGACACCGTCGTGCACTGCGCGTCCTCGCCGCGCGGCGACGAGCGGGCGGCGGCCAACCTGATCGCGGCGGCGCGGCGGGCCGGGGTGGGGCATCTGGTCTACATCTCCATCGTCGGCGTCGACCGGGTGCCGTTCGGCTACTACCGGACCAAGCTCGCCGTGGAGCGGCAGGTCGAGGAGTCGGGGCTCGGCTGGACCGTGCTGCGGACGACGCAGTTCCACGATCTGCTGGCGCGGCTGTTCGGGATGCTGTGCAAGTCGCCCGTGCTGCTGCTGCCCGCGGGGGTACGGGACCAGCCCGTCGAGGTCACCGAGGTCGCGGCGCGGCTGGCGGAGCTGGCGGCGGGCGCTCCGGCCGGGCGGGCGCCGGACCTGGGCGGCCCCGAGGTCCGCGACTTCCCCTCCCTGGCCCGCTCCTACCTGCGCGCCACGGGCCGACGCCGCCCCCTGCTCTCCGTACCGCTGTGGGGCGCGACCTACCGCGCCTTCCGCGCGGGCGGCCACCTCGCGCCCGAGCGGGCGGAGGGGAAGGGCACCTTCGAGGAACACCTGACGAGGCGCTTCGGCCGACGGCCACGCGACTGAGGGAGCCCGCGGGGCGCCCCGGCCAGGAGCCGAGGGCACGCGTCACCGCGGCGCGAACAGGTCCTCCTGGGCACGGTCGCGGGCCGTCAGCAGGGCGCCGCGCAGGACCGCGCCACCGCCCAGGGCCCCGGCCCGCACCTCGGTGGGCAGCGGGGACATCCGCCGGACGCGCTCCCCGACGCGGGCGGCCAGGCGGGTGCCGCCGGCCTGGCCGACCTCGCCGCCGAGCACCACGCAGCCGGGGTCGAGGACGGCGGCGACGGAGGCGACGCCGAGGGCGAGGCGGTCGGCGAAGGCGTCCAGGAAGCGCCCGGCGCGGTCGGCGTCCGGCAGTCCCGCCACGGCGTGCCGCACCACCGCGGAGGCGGGCGGCTCGCTCGCCGTCTCCGGCACGGTCAGGCCGTACTCCCCGGCCAGTTCGACGACCGCCGCCGAGCCCGCGAGGGAGTGGAAGCCGCCCCCGCAGTCGGTCGCGGTGGGCACGCCGGAGGTGCCGGGGACGGGCAGGAAGCCGATCTCGCCGGTGCCGCCGGAGGCACCGCGGCGCAGGGCGCCGTCGAGGACGACGGCCGCGCCGGTGCCGTGCCCGAGCCAGAGCAGCACGAAGGTGTCCCGGTCGTGGGCGGCGCCGTCGCGCTGCTCGGCCAGGGCGGCGAGGTTGGTCTCGTTCTCGACGCTGACCCGGGTCCCGGGGAGCCGTTCCTGGAGCGCGGCGGCCAGCCGCCGGTGCCACTCGGGCAGGCTCACGGAGTCCCGGAGTTCCCCGGTCACCGGGTCGATCAGGCCGGGCGCGCCGATCCCGACGGTGTGCAGCCGGTCCGCGCCCGCCTCCTTCACCACCCGCTCGACGAACGCCACCGCCTGCTCCACCGCGGCCCCGGTCCCCGACGCCGCGTCGATCGGCAGCGACGCCTCCGCGAGCGCCCGCCCGAGCAGGTCCGCGACGACCACGGCGACGCCCTCGGTGCGGACGTCGAGGGCGGCGAGGTGGGCGCGGTCGGCCACGAGGCCGTACAGCTTGGCGTTCGGGCCGCGGCGCTGCTCCCCCGCCTCGCCGACGACCGCGATCAGACCGGCGGCGGTGAGACGGTCGACGAGGTCCGCGACGGTCGGCCTCGACAGGCCGGTGAGCTGCTTCAGCTGCCCCGCCGTCAACGGACCCTCCCGCTGGAGCAGTTCCAGCGCGGACCGGTCGTTGATGGCCCTGGCGGTGCTCGGGGATGCGGGCATACCGGGATCCTCCCAGATAGGCGGTGGTGCGGGCCGGTGTCGCCGATAATCATCTATCTATCAGGCAGGCTTCCTGATAGTTTACGCCACGGCAGTACGCCGACCGTGCGGAAGCGGCGACCGAGAGGGCGGAACAATGAGCGCAGTGGTCTACGAGCAACGCGAGGTGAGGCGCGCCCGGTACGCCGTGGCCGCGGTCTTCGCCGTGCACGGCGCGGTGACCGGCTCCTTCGCCACCCGGGTGCCGTGGATCCAGGAACACTCCGCCGTCAGCGCGGGCCAGCTCGGCCTCGCGCTCGCCTTCCCCGCCCTCGGCGCCTCCCTGGCGATGCCGCTCGCGGGCCGCGTCAGCCACCGCTTCGGCGCCCGGACGGCGCTGCGCGGACTGCTCGCGCTGTGGACGCTGGCGCTCACCCTGCCGTCCCTCGCGCCCAACCTCCCGGCGCTCTGTCTGGCCCTGTTCGTCTTCGGCGCCACGGCCGGGATGTCGGACGTGGCGATGAACGCGCTCGGCGTCGAGGTGGAGAACCGGCTCGGCCGGTCGATCATGTCCGGGCTGCACGGCATGTGGAGCGCGGGCGCGCTGATCGGCTCGGCGGGCGGCACCCTCGCCGCCCACCTGGGCGCGGACGCCCGGCTGCACCACGTCCTCGCCGCCGCCGTACTGACCGTCGTCGGCCTGGTGGCCTGCGCCTGGGTGCTCGACCTCCAGCCCGCCGAGGACGAGGAGCCGCCGGCGCGGTTCGCGCTGCCGCCCCGCTCGGCGCTGCTGATCGGCGCGGTCGGGTTCTGCGCGGTGTTCGCGGAGGGGGCGAGCCTGGACTGGTCGGCGGTCTACCTGCGCGACGAGCTGGAGACCTCGGCGGGTCTGGCCGCCGCCTGCACCACCGGCTTCACCCTCACCATGGCCGTCGCCCGGATCGCCGGGGACCGGGTGGTGGACCGCTTCGGCTCGGTCCGCACGGTCCGCTACGGCGGTGTCCTCGCCGTCCTCGGCGGGCTGCTGATCGTCGTCGCGGGGCATCCGGCGGTCGCCATGACCGGCTTCGGCCTGGTGGGCCTCGGCATCGCGGTCGTCGTCCCGCTCTGCTTCGCCGCGGCGGGGCGCAGCGGACCCAACCCGAGCCAGGCCATCGCGGGTGTCGCGACGATCACCTACACCTCCGGCCTGGTGGCGCCGAGCGCGATCGGCACCCTGGCCCAACTCACCAGTCTGGTCGTGTCGTTCGCACTCGTAACGGTGCTGTCCTGCGGGCTCGCCGCCTTCGCGGGCGTCCTGCGCGGCGCCGACCGCGACCGCCCGAAGATCACCGCGCCGAGCACGGTCGCCGTCGACCAGCGCGGCTAGCCGACAGACCACCGGCCCCGGACATCCACAGCCCCGCTCCGGGGCCGGTCCAGCACACCCCTCCGCAGCCCCCACAATGGTCCGGAACGTTTCACCTGCACAGCACCGCGAGAAAGCGACACACCATGGACCTCGGCGTGCGTTGGAAGCTGCACGGAGACGGGCGCACGCCCGCGCCCGGAGCGGTCGTCCGCCCCGATGAACGGCTTTCCTGGCCGCGCACCGCCGGGCTCGGCGCCCAGCACGTCGTCGCGATGTTCGGGGCGTCGTTCGTCGCCCCGGTCCTGATGGGCCTGGACCCCAACCTGGCGATCATGATGTCCGGCGTCGCGACGGTCGTCTTCCTGCTGGCCACCCGCGGCCGGGTGCCGAGCTACCTCGGCTGTTCGCTCTCCTTCGTCGGCGTGGCCGCGGTGATCCGCGCCGACGGCGGCTCCAGCGCCACCGTCACCGGTGCCGTGCTCGTCGTCGGCGCCGTGCTGTTCCTGGCCGGACTCGCCGTACGCCGGTTCGGCGCGCGGATCATCCACGCCGCGATGCCGCCGATCGTCACCGGCGCCGTGGTGATGCTGATCGGCTTCAACCTGGCGCCGGTGACCGCCTCCACGTACTGGCCGCAGGACCAGTGGACGGCGTTGCTGGTGATGCTGTTCACCGGTCTCGCCGTGGTCTGTCTGCGCGGCTTCTGGTCCCGGATCGCGATCTTCCTCGGCCTGGTCTTCGGCTACGGCATCTCCTGGGCCTTCGACCGGGTCTTCGGCCGCATCCACTCCGCCGACCCCGGCGGCGAGGTCACCGACCACTGGCGGCTGGACTTCTCCGCCGTCGGGCAGGCCGACTGGATCGGCCTGCCCACCTTCCACGGCCCGTCGTTCGAGTGGTCGGCGATCCTGGTCGCGCTGCCGGTGGTGATCGCGCTGATCGCGGAGAACGCCGGACACGTCAAGGCGGTCGGCGAGATGACCGGCGACGACCTCGACGACGAGCTCGGTACGGCGATCTCCGCGGACGGCGTCGGCTCCGTGCTGTCCACCGCGGTCGGCGGTCCGCCCACCACCACCTACTCCGAGAACATCGGCGTGATGGCCGCGACCCGCGTCTACTCCACGGCCGCCTGCTGGGCCGCCGCCTGCTTCGCCCTGCTGTTCGGCCTCTGCCCCAAGTTCGGCGCGGTCGTGGCCGCGATCCCGGGCGGGGTCCTCGGCGGCATCACCGTCATCCTGTACGGCATGATCGGCCTGCTCGGCGCGCAGATCTGGATCAACGCCAAGGTCGACCTGCGCAACCCGCTCAACCTCGTCCCGGCCGCCGCGGGCATCATCATCGGCGTCGGCAACGTCTCCCTGGAGATCACCGACACCTTCTCCCTCAGCGGCATCGCCCTCGGCACCCTGGTCGTCATCACCGGCTACCACGCCCTGCGCGCCTTCGCCCCCGCCCACCTCAGGGCCCAGGAACCGCTGCTGGACGAGGGCACGTCCAGCTACGACGAGGACGCCCCGCGCGCCACGTCGTAGCCGTACGCGGCGGAGAGGGCACCGGGCGCGTTCCCCCGTTCTGGGGAAGCGCCCGGCCCGTCGGCCCACCGTACGGCCGGGGGCTGGGACGCTGCCCCCATGGCGCAGTCGGAGCAGTTGCAGCAGGGGGAGCGGGGCACCCCTCCCGTCGACGCGGTCGTCTCCCGGATGCGGGTCCTGGCGGCGGAGCTGCCCGCGCGGGACGGCGTCGCGGTGTTCAACCGCGTCTACCTCAGCGTCATCGAGGACACCGACCGGCAGTCCGACAACGGCCGTTCCCCGGACCGCCGGGCGGCGAGCACGCTGGACGTCCGGTTCGCGGAGCGCTACCTCGCGGCGGTCGACGCGGTCACGGAGGGCCGTCGTCCCCCGGCCTGCTGGCGGCCCCTGTTCGCGTTCCGCCGCCATCCCGGCGTACGGCCGCTGCAGTTCGCGCTGGCGGGTGTGCACGCGCACGTCGGCCACGACCTGGCGCTGGCGGTGGTGGACGCCTGTCGGGCGCATGACTGCGAACCCGCCGAGCTGGAGGGCGAGTTCGACCGCGTGGCCGATCTCCTCACGGCGCTGGAGGAGCGGGTCCGCGAGGAGCTGATGCCGGGCCCCGACCTCCTGCGGATCGCCGACCCGCTGACCCATCTGCTGGGCGCCTGGAGCCTGGAGCGGGCCCGCGACGCCACCTGGGCGGCGGCGCGGGCGCTGTGGGTCCTGCGCCACCTGCCGGACCTGGCCACGGAGTTCACCGACCGCCTGGACGCGGCGGTCGGCTTCGCGGGCCGCATGATGCTCACCCCGCTGCCCGCCTAGCGCCCCGGCAGGCGGCGTTCGCCCCGTCGCGGCACCAGGAACCGGGCCTCAGTCCTCCGGCAGCTCGACCGGCGCGATCTCGTCGTAGCGGTCGCCGGGCCCCGGGTTGGCCGGGTCGGTCGTCCCGCCGAAGTGCCGCATGACACCCCAGACGGCGTTCAGCGCGGTCTGCACGGCGCCCTCGGCCCAGCCCGCCGTCCAGGAGATGTCGTCACCGGCGAGGAAGACGCCCCGCTTGTCCGCGGGCAGCCGGTCCTGCATGAAGTGCGTGAACAGGCGCCGCTGGTACCGGTAGTGACCGGGCAGGTTGGCCTTGAAGGCACCCATGAAGTAGGGCTCGTTCTCCCAGGAGACCGTCACCGGGCTGCCGATGACGTGCTTCCTGATGTCGACCTTGGGATAGATCTCGCCGAGCGACTTCAGCATGACCTCCATCCGCTCGTTCGCGGACAGCGGCAGCCACTTCAGACTGTCGTCGCACCAGGTGTACGACAGGCAGATGACGGCGGGCCTGTCCGGACCGTCGTCGAGGAGGTACGTGCCGCGGGTCATCCGGTCGGTCAGGGTCATGGACATCACGTCCCGCCCCGTGTCCTCGTCCTTGTCCCGCCAGAACGGCCGGTCCACGGGCACGAACAGCTTGCTGGACTCCATGTAGTGGGTGCGCTCGATGGCGGTCCAGTGGTCGATCGGGAAGAGGTCGTCGTCGCAGTCGATCTTCGACAGCAGCATCCACGACTGCGCGGTGAAGACCGCCGCCCGGTAGGTGCGGATGGCACCGTCCGCGTCCGTCACGGTGATCCGGTCGCCCGCGGTGCGGTGCAGCCGGGTCACGGCCGGGCGGGGCGCGCCGCCCTCGTGCAGGCTGGCGAGCGAGGTGCCGTACGGCCAGTGGACGGTCTTCTGCGGCTCGCGCTCCCAGAGCCGCAGCGGGAGCTGCTGGGAGCCGCCGACGATGCCGCGGTGGTGGTCGTCCGCCTCGGTGTAGACGACGCGGAGGATCTCCAGGATGGAGTTGGGGAAGTCGGTGTCCCAGCCGCCGGTGCCGAAGCCGACCTGCCCGAAGATCTCCCGGTGCCGGAAGGAGCGGAACGCCTCGGAGTCGCAGAGGAAGCCGTAGAAGGTCTGGTTGTCCAGCTTCTCGACGAGCCTCGCCCAGATCTCGCGGATGCGCGGCACGTCCCGCTCGCGCAGGGCGCGGTTCATCGCGGAGAAGTCGGCGCCCTCCTCCAGGCACCGGTTCCAGGCGTCGGCGACGTCCCGGAACACCTGCGGCAGGTCGTCGACGGTCTCGGCGTAGTGCGACTCGCCCTTGAGGTCGACGACGGTCGACGGGGTCGCCTCGGAGAGCGGGTTGGGGAACGGCCGCGTCTCCAGGCCCACCAGGTCGATGTAGTGCTGGAGGGCGGTGGAGGACGGCGGGAAGCGCATCGCGCCCATCTCGGCGGTGAGCGTCGGGTCGCAGCCGTCGAAGCCGACGGTCCGCAGCCGCCCGCCGATCTGGTCGGCCTCGTAGACGACCGGCCTGAGACCCATCTTCATCAGCTCGTACGCCGCCACGATGCCGGAGAGTCCGCCGCCGATGACGGCGACCTCGGCGCCGTGCTCGGTCGCCGGGATCTGGCCGAGGCCCGCCGGGTGGGCGAGGAAGTCGTCGTAGGCGTAGGGGAAGTCCGGGCCGAACATGGTGATCGGCGGCTGCTGTCCGTCGGCGTGCTCGACGGCGTTGGGCACGGTGGACGTCATGGGGTACGGACTCCTTGCGCGGAACTGGGGGAACGAGAGGCTCAGACGAGGGAGCCGTACAGAACGGGGCGGCGGTCCCTCAGGTACGGGTTCGCCTCGCGGGAGGCGGCCAGGAGGGCGGGGTCCACGTCGGCGAGGACGAGTTCCTCGACGCGTCCGGCGCGGGCGCGGGCGATGCCGTCCGGACCGGCCAGCGTGGACAGGCCGACGAACTCGAACGGGCCCTCGGCGCCGACCCGGTTGACGTACGCGACGTACATCTGGTTCTCGAAGGCCCGTACCGGCACCAGCGACTCGGCGACGAACTGGAACGGGTGCATCTGCGCGGTCGGCACCAGCAGCAGGTCGGTGCCCGCGAGGGCGTGGGCCCGGACGTTCTCCGGGAACTCCACGTCGTAGCAGATCATCAGGCCGACCCGCAGACCGTCCAGCTCGGCCTGGACGACCGGCCGCTCGCCCGGCGTGAAGTGGTCGCGCTCGAAGCCGCCGAAGAGGTGGGTCTTGCGGTAGTTGGCCAGCCGGGCGCCGTCCGCGGAGACCAGCTGGGCGGCGTTGTAGACGGTGCCCCCGGCGTGCTCCGGGTAGCCGTAGGCGATGGCGAGGCCGTGCCGTCCGGCGATGTCGGCGACCGCGTCGGCGCCGTCCCCGTCGGCGGGCTCGGCGAGGCGGGCGATGTCGTCGCCGATGGCGTAGCCGGTGAGGAACATCTCCGGCGCGACCAGCAGCCCGGCGCCCGCGGCGGCGGCCCGGCCGGCGGCCTCGTCGAGGACCTTGAGGTTCTCGACGGCCGAGCCGGGACGGCCGGAGCTCTGGAGCAGGGCGGTGCGCATACGGGTTCCTCACGGGAGGGAGGGGGGCGTCCGGCCCCTCAGTGGAGGCCATGAAGAAGGTACGTTCGGCCGCCGCACCCGGACAAGGAGCACCCGTTGCGCACTGAGGCGCGGATCATTGCGTCGGTGGGCCGCTGCCCGGCGATTCGTTGCGCGCGGGCGCCCCGGTGGTCAGGTCGGGGAGCCGGACGAGAAGCGGCGCAGCAGCGGGGAGAGCACCAGCACCGACTTGGTGCGCTCCACGAACGGCTCCCCCGCGATCCGCTCCAGGACCCGTTCGAAGTGCCGCATGTCGGAGGCGAAGACCTGGGCGACGGCGTCGGCGTCGCCGGTGACGGTGGACGCGGCGACGACCTCCTGGTAGCGCTCCAGGCCCCGCTGGATGGTCTCCGGGGAGGTGTTGCTGCGGCAGTGGATCTCGACGAACCCCTCGGTGTGCCAGCCGAGGGCGGCCGGGTCCACCCGTACGGTGAACCCGGTGATCGCCCCGGTGGCGCGCAGCCGGTCCACGCGGCGTTTCACGGCGGGCGCGGACAGGCCGACGAGCTGCCCGATGTCCGCGTAGGAGCGGCGGGCGTCCTCGGCGAGGGCGTGCACGATGCGTTCGTCGAGATCGTTCAGCACTGCGGGTCGTTCACTTCACTTCGGCTGGGGCGGGACGGGCGCGGTGGGGCACCGCACCCGAAGTAGATCACGCCGGCCGGTGTCCGGCTCAGCTCCAGCTGGCGTGCAGCGGCTTGCCCTCGGCGTAGCCCGCGGCGCTCTGGACGCCGACGACGGCCCTCTCGGCGAACTCCTCCAGGGAGGCGGCACCGGCGTAGGTGCAGGAGGAGCGGACGCCCGCGATGATCGAGTCGATCAGGTCCTCGACGCCGGGGCGGGCCGGGTCGAGGTACATCCGGGAGGTGGAGATGCCCTCCTCGAACAGCGCCTTGCGGGCGCGGTCGTAGGACGACTCCTCGCTGGTGCGGTTGCGCACGGCCCGCGCGGAGGCCATGCCGAAGGACTCCTTGTAGAGGCGCCCGCTGGCGTCCTGCTGGAGGTCGCCCGGCGACTCGTAGGTGCCCGCGAACCAGGAGCCGACCATCACGTTGGACGCCCCGGCCGCGAGCGCCATCGCCACGTCGCGCGGGTGCCGGACGCCGCCGTCGGCCCACACGTGCTTGCCGTACGTGCGGGCCTCGGCGGCGCACTCCAGGACCGCGGAGAACTGCGGCCGCCCGACGCCGGTCATCATGCGGGTGGTGCACATGGCGCCCGGTCCGACGCCGACCTTGATGATGTCGGCGCCCGCCTCGACCAGGTCGCGCACGCCCTCGGCGGAGACGATGTTGCCCGCGGCGATCGGCACCTCGGGGGCGAGCGCCCGCACCACCCGGACGGCGGTGATCATCGACTCCTGGTGGCCGTGCGCGGTGTCGATGACGAGGGTGTCCACGCCCGCGTCGAGGAGTTGCTTGGCCTTGCCCGCCACGTCGCCGTTGATGCCGACGGCGGCGGCGATCCGCAGCCTGCCGCGCGCGTCGACGGCCGGGGTGTAGAGGGTGGCGCGCAGGGCGCCCTTGCGGGTCAGGATCCCGGCCAGCTTCCCGTCGGCGTCCACGGCGGGGGCGTAGCGGCGGTTGTGCTGGTCGAGGGTGTTGAAGGCCTCGCGCGGGTCTATGTCGGCGTCCAGCAGGAGCAGGTCCTTCGACATGACCACTTCGAGCTGGGTGAAGCGGTCGACGCCGCTGAGGTCGGCGTCGGTGACCACGCCGACCGGGCGGCCCGCGTCGTCCACGACGACCCCGGCGTCGTGCGCGCGCTTGGAGAGCAGGCCGAGCGCGTCGGCGACGGTCTGGTGGGGGGCCAGCACGATCGGGGTGTCCAGCACCAGGTGGCGGCTCTTCACCCAGGAGACGACATCGGTGACCACGTCGATCGGGATGTCCTGCGGGATGACCACGAGGCCGCCGCGCCGGGCCACGGTCTCGGCCATCCGGCGGCCCGCGATGGCGGTCATGTTGGCGACGACCAGCGGGATGGTGGTACCGGTGCCGTCCGGGGAGCTGAGGTCCACACCCTGCCGGGAGCCCACGGCGGACCGGCTCGGCACCATGAAGACGTCGTCGTACGTCAGGTCGTACGAGGGCTGGATGTCGTTGAGGAAACGCACGTGCTGCACATCCCAGTCGTTCAGAGGTGGCCCCCGGACAGGTCAGCCAGGGGGAAGAGCACGTACCTCATTGTCCCACGGCGGCCGTGACGCCCTGCCCGGTCGGATCATCCAGGCAGGTCGGAGGCGCCGTGGGAGGTTCCTCCAAGGATCCTCCCCGGCGCCTCGCCACCCGCCGTTCAGGGGCCGTCCGGGTCGGCCCGGTTCAGGGCCGGGCGCGGGGTGGACCCGGCGGCCATCAGGTAGTCGGCGGCGGAGGTGTCCGTCACCAGGCTGGTGACGAGCCCGGACCGCAGTACGGCGTCGATCGCGGCGGCCTTGCGCTGCCCGCCCGCGATCGCCACCACCTCGGGGATACGGCGGAGCTGGTCGGCCTTGACCGTGATGCACCGCTCCCCCAGGTCCCGGCCGACCCGGCGCCCCTCGGCGTCGAAGAGGTGCGCGGACATCTCCGCGGCGACGCCGAGCGAGGCGTAGTGCGCCCGCTCCTCGTCGCTGAGCATGTCGTGCACCGTGGAGATGCCGGGCTCCCAGGAGCCGATGGAGACACAGGCGACCGTGACCTTGTCGAAGTACTCGAAGGCGCGGGCGATCCCGGTCTGGTGGCGCAGCGCGGCCGCCGTGGCCTCGTCGGGCAGCAGCATCGGCGCGTAGATGGGGTGGGCGTCGCCGCCGGACACCTGGGCGGCGCGGCGGACGGCCTCCACCGAGCCGCGCTCGGCGGTTCCGGCGTCGTACACGCCCGTCAGCTGCACCACCGTGCACGGCGGCAGCCGGTTCAGGGCCGCCGCCATGTGGATGGTGGAGCGGCCCCAGGCCAGGCCCAGGACGTCGCCCTCGTTGACGAGTTCGCCGAGCAGGTCGGCGGCCACCTCCCCGAGGTTCTCCGGGTCCGGGGTCTCCTCCGCGTCGGCCGGTGACTCGACCACGACGGCGTGTCTGAGGCCGTACCGGGCGCGCAGCGCGTCGGAGCGCTCGGCGTCCAGTTCGGCGGGGACTCGGATCTCGATGCGCACGAGATCCCGTTCGAGAGCGGTCTCCAGGACCCGGGCCACCTTGAAGCGGCTGACGCCGAACTCCTCCGCGATCTGGATCTTGGATTTCCCCTCAAGGTAGAAGCGGCGGGCCATGGCCGCCGCCTGCACCAGCTCAGCGGGTCCCATCCGCATGGCTGACCGGCCCGCCGACATACCCGACACGGCGTTCTCCTCACTGCTGTTCACACTCTGGATACGCCGTTCATCCTTGCAGATACGGCGCGGTTGATCAGCCCGGATGAGAGCCGTTCACGTTCCCGTGGTTCAGTGGCCGCATGACCAGGACGCGGCGGACGTCGCCGTCGCCGCCTGGGTGCGCAGTGCACGCACCGCCTCGGCCGGGTCTTCGGCCCCGTAGACCGCGGACCCGGCGACGAAGACGTCGGCGCCCGCCTCCGCGCACCGTTCGATGGTGGCGGCCGAGACGCCCCCGTCCACCTGGAGCCAGAGCTGGAGCCCGTGCTTGCTGATCAACTCGCGGGTCCGCCGGATCTTCGGCAGCATGATGTCGAGGAACGCCTGCCCCCCGAAGCCCGGCTCAACCGTCATGACCAGCAGCATGTCGAGTTCGGGGAGCAGATCCTCGTACGGTTCGACGGGCGTCGCGGGCCTGAGCGCCATGGCGGCGCGGGCACCCTTGGCCCGGATCTCCCGCGCGAGCCGTACCGGAGCGGTGGCGGCCTCGACGTGGAAGGTGACTGATCCGGCACCCGCTTCGACGTACTGCGGGGCCCACCGATCGGGGGCCTCGATCATCAGATGGCAGTCCAGCGGGGTGTCCGTCGCACGGGCCAGCGACTCTACGACCGGCACACCGAGGGTGAGGTTCGGGACGAAGTGGTTGTCCATGACGTCGACATGGAGCCAGTCGGCTCCCTGCACGGCCTTGGCCTCCTCCGCGAGGCGGGCGAAGTCGGCGGACAGGATGCTCGGGTTGATCTGCGGGGCCATGGCCCAAGACTGCCATGTCGCGGCGCCCGCTGTAACGGGGGTCCCTGATGGCTAGGGTGGTGGGTCGACTGCGGGCCGAGGGGATGGTCGCGTGGTTCCCCGCACCCCTGAGGGGGCGCTGGTGTGGAGGTGGGCATGACGGGTGACCGGGGGATAGGGCATCTGGTCTGCGGGCGGCGGACCAAGTGGCTGGTGCTGGGCTTGTGGGTGGTGGTGCTGCTCGTCGTCGCGCCGCTCGCGCAGAAGCTGACCGACGCCCAGGACAACGACGCGCAGTCGTGGCTGCCGGGGTCGGCGGAGTCCACCCGGGTCCTGGAGATCTCCGAGGACTTCAGACCGGAGCAGATCCCGGCCGTCGTCGTCTACGCCCGCGACGGCGGGCTGACGGACGCGGACCGGGCCCGGATCGCCGAGGACGTGCGGGAGCTGAGGGAACTGCGCGACCACGGCGTCCGGGGCGCCGAGACCCGCGGCCCTGTCTTCGACCGCGCCACCGCCCCGAGGGCCGCCCAGGTCTTCGTACCGATCACGATGGACGAGAAGGGCTGGGAGCGGATCTCCCCGGCCGTCGACTCGATCCGCGACGACGTCGGGGAGAGCACCGGCGGGCTGGCGGTCCACATCACCGGTCCCGGCGGCACCTCGGCCGACTTCGCGGAGGCGTTCGAGGGCATCGACTCCACGCTGCTGTTCGCCGCGATGACGGTCGTCATCGTGATGCTGCTGCTCACCTACCGCAGCCCGACGCTGCTGGTGGTGCCGCTGCTGTCGGTGGTCGGCGCGCTGTTCACCGCGCAGGCGCTGGTGTACCTGCTGGCCGAGCACGGCGGGCTCACGGTGAACGGGCAGAGCGCGGGCATCCTGCTCGTCCTGGTCTTCGGCGCGGGCACGGACTACGCGCTGCTGCTGGTGGCCCGCTACCGGGAGGAGCTGCGCCGCCACGAGGACCGGCACGAGGCGATGGCGCTGGCCCTGCACCGCGCGGGTCCGGCGGTGGTCGCGTCCAGCGCGACGGTCGTGCTGAGCATGTTGGTCCTGATGGCCGCCGAGATGAACTCCACCAGCGGGCTCGGCCCGGTCGCGGCCATCGGGGTCGCCGTCGCCCTGCTGGCGATGCTGACGCTGTTCCCGGCGTTGTTGGTGGTCTTCGGCCGCTGGATCTTCTGGCCGGTGATCCCCCGCTACGGCTCCCCCGACCCCACCGAGCACGGCGTCTGGGCGCGCACCGGCCGCCGTATCGCACGCCGACCGCGCATGGTGTGGGCCGTGACGGCCGGGGTCCTGGCGGTCTGCTCCCTCGGCCTGGTCCAACTGCGCGCGGAGGGCATCAGCAACGCCGACGCGTTCACCGGCGAGCCGGACTCGATCGTCGGGCAGGAGGTCTCCGCGCGCTACTTCCCGGCGGGCAGCGGTGACCCGCTCGTGATCGTGGCCGACCGGCCGCAGGCCGAGGAGGTGGGCCGGGCGGTGGCCGAGACGGAGGGGGTGGTACCGGAGTCGCTGGGTCCGGCGCCCGGCGCGAAGACGGTGTACGAGGGCCGGGTGCTGTTCGAGGCGACCCTGTCCGACCCCGCCGACAGCGAGGCCGCGAAGCAGACCGTGGAACGGGTCCGGGACGCCGTGCACGACGTTCCCGACGCCGACGCGCTGGTGGGCGGCGGTACGGCGGCCCTGCGGGACATGGACGAGGCGACCACCCACGACAACGTCCTGATCATCCCGCTGGTGCTGGCCGTGGTGCTGCTGATCCTGTGCGCCCTGCTGCGGGCGCTGATCGCGCCGCTGCTGCTGATCGGCACGGTGATCCTGTCCTTCGCGGCGGCCCTGGGCATCAGCGCGCTCGCCTTCCGGCACCTCTTCGACTACGCGGGCGAGACGACCGACTTCCCGCTCTTCGTCTTCGTGTTCCTGGTCGCCCTGGGCATCGACTACAACATCTTCCTGACCACCCGCATCCGCGAGGAGGCGGCCCGCCAGGGCACCCGCGCGGGCGTGGTGACCGGCCTCGCCGCGACCGGCGCGGTCATCACCTCGGCGGGCCTGGTCCTCGCCGGCACCTTCGCCGCCCTCGGCACCCTGCCGATGGTCGCCTTCGCCGAGATCGGCTTCGCGGTGGCACTGGGCGTCCTCCTGGACACCTTCATCGTCCGCTCGGTCCTGGTGACGTCGCTGTTCCTGGACGTGGGCGACGGGGTGTGGTGGCCAAGCCGCCTGAGCCACCCGGAGGGAGACCCGACCCGTCTGGCGGTTGAGGACGCGGCCCCTTCAGGGCCGCAGCGGGGGCCTGGGGGCAGCGGCCCCCAGGAACGGGAAGGGTAGGGCGGCGGGGGCGATATCCGCTGCCGTCAGCCCACCCGGCGGATCACCGCCAGATACATCGCGTCCGTCCCGTGCACATGCGGCCACAGCTGCACGTCCGGCCCGTCACCGAGATCGGGCACCCCGGGCAGCAGCGGGCGGGCGTCCACGAGTTCCGTCTCCGGGAACTGCTTGAGCACGTCGGCGACGACCGCCCGCGTCTCCGCGAGGTGCGGCGAGCAGGTGGCGTAGCCGACCACGCCGCCCACCCGCACCGACTCCAGCGCGGTGCGCAACAGCCCCCGCTGCAACGGCGCGAACCCGTCGAGGTCCTCGGGCCGCCGACGCCACCGCGCCTCGGGCCGCCGACGCAGCGCCCCGAGCCCCGTGCACGGCACGTCCACCAGCACCCGGTCGAAGCTGCCGGGCCGCCACGGCGGCCGGGTCCCGTCTGCGGCGATGACCTGGTACGGCCCGGGGTTGCCGTGCAGCGCCTTCGCCACCAGCCCGGCCCGGTGGGGCTGCTTCTCCGAGGCAAGCAGGGTCGCCCCCCGCTCCGCGGCGAGCGCGGCGAGCAGCGCCGCCTTCCCGCCCGGCCCGGCGCACCCGTCGAGCCACTTCTCGTCCCGCCCGTCCAGCGGCGCGTTGGCCAGCGCCAGCGCGACGAGCTGACTGCCCTCGTCCTGCACTCCCGCCCGGCCCTCCCGCACGGCAGCGACGGCCCCGGGCTCACCGCCCTCGGTGAGCCGCACGGCGTACGGCGACCAGCGCCCCGGCTCGGCGGCGTCCTCGCCGAGCAGTTCCTCGACGGTGGCCCGCCCCGGCCGGGCGACCAGCGTCACCTCGGGCCGCTCGTTGTCGGCGGCCAGCAGCTCCTCGATCCCGGCCCGCCCGCCGCCGAGCGAGTCCCACAGCGCGGAGACGACCCACCGCGGATGCGAGTGCACGACGGCGAGATGGTCCTCGGGGTCGTCGTCGTAGGGCGGCGCGACCTGGGCGAGCCAGCCGTCCAGATCATGCTGGGCGACCTTGCGCAGCACGGCGTTGACGAACTTCGCGCGCCCGTCGCCGAGCACCACGCGCGCCAGCTCGACGGAGGCGGAGACGGCGGCGTGCGTGGGGATCCGGGTGCCGAGCAGTTGGTGCGCGCCGAGGCTGAGCACGTCCAGCACCGGCGGGTCGACCTCCCGCAGCGGCCGGTCGACGCAGGCCGCGATCACGGCGTCGTACGTGCCCTGCCGTCGCAGGGTCCCGTACACCAGCTCGGTGGCGAGCGCGGCGTCCCGCCCGTCGAAGTCCCCCTGCTCCCGCGCCTTGCGTAGCAGCGGCGGCAGCACGAGGTTGGCGTAGGCGTCCCGTTCGTCCACCGCGCGCAGCGCCTCGAAGGCGAGGACGCGTACGGGGTCCTTCTTGGGCCGACGGTAGGGCTTGCCGGGCTTGCGGGGGCGCCGGGAGGTGTCGCTCACGAAAAGGTGCTCCGGAATGTCTGTATACGGTGTGCACCCAGCGTACGCCGGTACGATCCACGCCAGCGCACACGCCGAGCGTCTCCTCCGTCGGGTCGGGACACGCCCCGGGCGCCCCGGCGTCAGGTCGGGGCACGCACCGGGCGTCCCCGCGTCGGCTCACGCGCCGAGCGTCTCCCCGTCGGCGATGCGCACCCCGCGCGCCCAGTCCGCCGCGCGCATCGGCTTCTTGCCCTGCGCCTGCACCCACACCAGCTCCACGGCGTGCGAGCCGGTGCCGACGTGGACGCTGTTCTTGCCGACGGCGAGCTGCCCCGGGGTGAGGTCGGTCAGCTCGGGCGCCAGGGCCACCTGGACGAGCTTGAGCCGCTCACCGCGGAAGGTGGTCCAGGCGCCGGGTGCGGGCGTGCACCCCCGCACCACCCGGTCCACGCGCAGGGCGGGCGTGGCCCAGTCGACGCGGGCGTCCTCGACGGTGATCTTCGGCGCGAGGGTGACGCCCTCGGCGGGCTGCGGTACGGCCTTCAGGGTGCCGTCCGCGATGCCGTCCATGGTCGCGGCCAGCAGCCCGGCGCCCGCGAAGGCGAGCCGGGTCAGCAGGTCGCCGCTGGTGTCGGTGGGCCGGACGGTCTCCGTGACCGTCCCGTACACCGGGCCGGAGTCGAGGCCCTCCTCGATCAGGAAGGTCGACGCGCCCGTGATCTCGTCGCCCGCCATGACGGCGTGCTGCACCGGGGCTGCGCCGCGCCAGGCGGGCAGCAGGGAGAAGTGCAGGTTGACCCAGCCGTGCGCGGGGATGTCGAGGGCGACGCGGGGCAGCAGGGCGCCGTAGGCGACGACGGGGCAGCAGTCGGGGGCGATCCCCCGCAGCCGCTCCAGGAACTCGGGGTCGCGCGGCTTGGCGGGCTTCAGTACCTCGATCCCGGCCTCCTCGGCCCGCTCGGCGACCGGGGAGGCGACCAGCCTGCGCCCCCGCCCCGCCGGGGCGTCCGGCCGGGTGACGACGGCGGCCACCTCGTGCCGCCCGGAGGCGATCAGGGCGTCCAGGGCGGGAACGGCGACCTCGGGGGTACCGGCGAAGACGAGCTTCATGAGGGGACACGGGCCTCTCGGGCGGGGTGAACGACGGGCGACGCACCAGTCTATGGGTGCCTCCCCGCACACTCCCGTCCACGCTCCCGCGCACACTTCCCGCCGGGGGCGTACGCATAAGCCCATACGCCCCTGGAGCGTGACCAGTCACGCAAAAAGGCGTTGGTCTAGAAAGAGTTGACCTACGGGCCGCCGTTGTGGCCCGATCCTTTCTCCTCAACGCCGGTTCGAGAGGCTTGTTCATGGCCGACCACGCAACCCACGACGCCCAGGCTCGGGCCAGCCTGCACTTGCTGGTGCGGGACATCGAGCGGGTCCGCCGGCAGGTGGACGCACTGCGCACGCTCACCGCCCAACTCGGCAACGTCTACCGCCCGCGCCGCTCCGGCCCCGCCACGGGCTTCGTCGTCTACGGACGCGCCCCCGCCCCGACCGTCCGCCTCGCCCAGGAGCTGCGGGACAGTGTCGAGACCCTGGTCACGGCCGCGGTCGACTTCGACCGCTCGCTCGGCTTCTCGTGGGACGCGGTGGGCTCCGCGCTCGGGGTCACCAAGCAGGCGGTCCACCGCCGCTACGGCTCCCGCCGCGCCAGCGCCCAGGCCACCGCCGAGGCGGAGCGGTCCACCGAGCCCTCGGGCACCCGCACGGTCAGCGTCAACACGGGCATCCCCGCGATGCCCACGGTCCCCGCGGCCCGCTCGATGCCGACCCAGCCGACGGCGGGCAGCCCCGCCCTCCGCGAGGACATCCGCCCGACCGCCTTCCCGGGCCCCCGCAACGGCTGACCCGCTCAACACCCTACGGCTGACCCTGGCCGCCGAGTCCGGCTGACCCCGGCCGCCCAGTCCGGCTGAGCCGCCCTGCCCTCCCGGCCCACGCCCGGGAGGGCAGCCGTATCGCCCGACGGCATCTGCCTTGCATCCTCAGGTGAGACGGCCAGCCCGGCCCACGCCATCTCAGCCCACACCCAGCGACCAGCCCGCCCCACATCACCCCAGCCCACACCCAGCGACCAGCCCAGCCCGCGCCGCCTCAGCCAATGTCGGGCGGATCGATCCGCACCCGCACCGCCTGCCCCGCCGCTCCCGTGCCCGCCCCCGCCGGTCCGCTCCCCCGGGCCATCCGTGCCGCCTGCGCGGTCTTCAGCGCCGCCGCCAGTGCCGCGCCCCGCCCCGGCGGCACCCGGATCAGCGCCCGCTCCCAGTGCTCGCCGACGGGGGGCGCGCCCGGGCGACGGGGCCGCCGCGCCGTCGTCCCGGGCACCGGTACCGGTCCCAGCACCTCCGCCTCCGCGGGCAGTTCGGCCATGCCGAGGAACTCCGCGACCGCCTCCGGTGGCCCGGACACCGCCGCCATCCGGGACACCGGCGGGAAGCCCAGCTCGGCCCGCTCGGCCAGTTCGCGCACCGCGTGCCCGACCGGGTCCCAGCGCACCAGCGCCTGCACGGGCCGCAGGGTCGGCTCGGCGACGGCGACCACCGTGCCGCCCTCGCCCTGCGGCCGGACGAGCGCCGCCGCGGCGATCCAGCGGCGCAGCGCGTCCTCACCGGCCCGCAGGTCGGGCCGCCCCAGCATGGCCCAGCCGTCGAGCAGCAGAGCCGCCGCGTAGCCGCCCTCGGCGACCGGTTCGGCGCCCGGCGTGCTCACCACCAGCGCGGGCGCGCCGGACACGGTGTCGAGCACCTGCTCCCGCCCCGACGTACGCACCGGCACGGCGGGAAAGGCGCGGCCCAGTTCCTCCGCCGTCCGCCGCGCTCCGACGATCTGGGCCCGCAGCCGGAAGGACCCGCACTCGGGGCAGTGCCAGGCGTTCTCCTCGCGCCCGCACCAGCCGCAGGCCAGCGCCGCGGAGTCGCGGGCCTGGAGCGGCCCGGCGCAGTGTCGGCACCGCGCGGGCGCCCGGCACTGGGCGCACGCCATCCGCGGGACGTAACCGCGCCGGGGCACCTGCACGAGGACCGGCCCGTGCGTGAGCCCCTCCCGGACGACCTGCCAGGCCAGCGTGGGCAGCCGGGCGGCGCGGGCGGCCTCGTCGCGGGCCAGGTCGGTGTCCCCGACCGTGCGCACCAGCGGCGCGGCGGCCCGCACCTGCTCGCGGGAGGCGACCAGCGGCCGGGCCCAGCCGCTCTCGACGAGCTGGGCGGCCTCCACGGTGCAGCCGAGGCCGCCCAGCAGGAACGCGCACCGGTCCTGCGCGGCCCGCAGCAGCAGCACCTCACGGGCGTGCGGCTGCGGGGCGTGCAGTTCGCTGTGGCTGTCGTCCCCGTCGTCCCAGAGGGCGACGAGCCCGAGGTCCCGCACGGGCGCGAACATGGCGGCGCGCGTCCCGACGACGGCCCGTACGGACCCGCGCCGGACCGCGAGCCACTCGCGGTACCGCTTCTCGGGCCCGGCGTCGGCGGTGAGCAGCGCGTGCCGCCTCTCACCCAGCAGCTCCGTCAGCGCGGCGTCGACCCGCGCGGCGGCCCGCCCGTCGGGCACGACGACCAGGGCCCCGCGCCCGGAGGCCAGCGTCGCGGCGACGGACCGGGCCAGCTCCGCGCTCCAACGGGGTCCGGGCAGGGCGTGCCAGACGGCGCGTGGGGCGCCTCCGGAGGCCAGCGCCGCCAGGAACGCGGGCCCGTGCTCGTAACGCGCCCAGGACCCCGCCTCCGGCGCCGGTGGCGGCGGCAGCGGCGCCGGCGAGGGACGCTGCTCGGCACGCGCGCTGCGCGGCGGGATGGCCAGTTGCAGCACGTCGGCGAGGCTCCCGGCGTACCGGTCGGCGACGGCGCGGGCCAGTCCGAGGAGTTCGTCGTCCAGCACCGGCTCGGGGGACACGACCTGGGCGAGCGCGGCGAGCGGCCCGGAGTAGTCGGACTCGGCCCGCCGCTCGATCAGGAAGCCGTCGATCAGCCCGCCGCCCTCCCGGCGCCCCTCCCGCACCCGGTGCCGCCCGGCCCCGAACCGCACCCGCACCCGCACCCCGGGCTGCGCGTCGGCGTCCAGCTCCTCGGGGACGGCGTAGTCGAAGTACCGGTCGAGATGGAGCACGCCCTTGTCGACGAGCACCCGCGCGACCGGCAACTCCCGGGCCAGCGCGGCCCCCCGCCAGGTCCGCGGCTTGGCCCGCGGCGCCTTCGCCCCCCGCACACTCTCCCTGATGAGCGCGAGCTGCTCCGGCGGCGCCCCTTCGGCACCCCCGCTCCCCTGCCCGTCGTCGCTGCTCACGGTTGCATTGTTACAAACGGCACTGACATCGCCGCGGCCCGCGACCACCCCACGCGAAGGGCCCGGCCGCCCCGAGGGGAGACCGGGCCCCGCCGACGAGCTCGGCGCAGCGGACGGTGGCCTTACCGGCCGACGGCCTCGCGCAGCGCGTCCACCCGGTCCGTGCGCTCCCAGGTGAACTCGGGCAGCTCACGGCCGAAGTGGCCGTACGCGGCGGTCGCGGAGTAGATCGGGCGCAGCAGGTCGAGGTCGCGGATGATGGCGGCCGGACGGAGGTCGAAGACCTCCTCGATGGCCTGCTCGATCTTGTCCGTGTCGATCTTGTGGGTGCCGAAGGTCTCCACGAACAGACCCACCGGCTCGGCCTTGCCGATGGCGTAGGCGACCTGGACCTCGCAGCGGGAGGCGAGACCGGCCGCGACGACGTTCTTGGCGACCCAGCGCATCGCGTACGCGGCGGAGCGGTCCACCTTGGAGGGGTCCTTGCCGGAGAAGGCGCCGCCGCCGTGCCGGGCCATGCCGCCGTAGGTGTCGATGATGATCTTGCGGCCGGTCAGTCCGGCGTCGCCCATCGGGCCGCCGATCTCGAAGCGGCCGGTGGGGTTGACCAGCAGGCGGTAGTCCTCGGTGTCGAGCTTGATCCCGTCCTCCAGCAGCGCCTTCAGCTCGGGCTCGACGACGAACTCCCGGATGTCCGGGGCGAGCAGCGACTCCAGGTCGATGTCGGAGGCGTGCTGCGAGGAGACCACGACGGTGTCCAGGCGGACCGCCTTGTCGCCGTCGTACTCGATGGTGACCTGGGTCTTGCCGTCCGGGCGCAGGTAGGGGATGGTGCCGTTCTTGCGGACCTCGGACAGGCGGCTGGAGAGCCGGTGCGCGAGGAAGATGGGCAGCGGCATCAGCGTCGGCGTCTCGTCCGTCGCGTAGCCGAACATCAGGCCCTGGTCGCCGGCGCCCTGCCGGTCCAGCTCGTCTTCCGTTTCCCTTCGGGAGGCACCCTCGACTCGGCTCTCGTACGCCGTGTCCACGCCCTGCGCGATGTCCGGGGACTGCGCGCCGATCGACACCGACACGCCGCAGGAGGCGCCGTCGAACCCCTTCTTCGAGGAGTCGTAGCCGATCTCCAGGATCTTGTCGCGCACCAGCTGGGCGATCGGCGCGTAGGCCTTGGTCGTGACCTCACCCGCCACGTGCACGAGACCGGTGGTGATCAGGGTCTCGACGGCGACCCGGGAGGAGGGGTCCTCGCGGAGCAGGGCGTCGAGAATGGTGTCGCTGATCTGGTCAGCGATCTTGTCGGGGTGGCCCTCGGTCACGGACTCCGAGGTGAACAGGCGACGGGACACAACGCTCCCTGGGGTTGCAGCGGCTGCTGGCTGATCATTGGCGGACGGGACGGGGGCTGCGCCCGGCGTCGTCCAAGAACAGTTTATCGGTCGCGTTCGGTCACCGGCCCCCCTGTCTCGCCTCTCGGAAGCGCTGTGACCTGCGGCACCCGCATTCTGCCCAATGGCCCGCCGCCTTGGCCAGGGTCGCCACACCGCAATGTCGCCACTCCAGCCACACTCCGGCCGCCTGTGAGGTCACCCGAGCCGAGCCGCGACCAGGTCCCAGACGACGTCCGCCAGCGCCTCCTTGGGACCGTGCGGCACGGGCGTCTCGCTGCCGTCGGCGCCGAGCACCACGGCCTCGTTGTCCTCGGCACCGAAGGTCTTGCGCTCGCCGACCTCGTTCACCACGAGCAGGTCGCAGCCCTTGCGGCGGAGCTTGGTGCGGCCGTTGGCCAGGACGTCGTCGGTCTCGGCGGCGAAGCCCACGACGACCTGTCCCGCGCGGGGGCGGCCGGCCGAGATCTCCGCGAGGATGTCGGGATTGCGTATCAGCGCGACGGGCTCGGGGTCCTGGCCGTCCTGCTTCTTGATCTTCCCCGCGGCGTACACCGCCGGGCGGAAGTCCGCCACCGCCGCGGCCATCACCACGGCGTCGGCGTCGGCCGCCGCCTTCAGCACCGCCTCCCGGAGCTGCACGGCCGTGCCGACCGGGACGACGTCCACACCCGCCGGGTCCGGCAGGCCGGTGTTGGCGGCGACCAGGGTGACGCGGGCGCCGCGGGCCGCCGCCGTCCGCGCGAGGGCGTAGCCCTGCTTGCCGGAGGAGCGGTTGCCGAGGAAGCGGACGGGGTCGAGGGGCTCACGGGTGCCGCCCGCGCTGACGACGACATGGCGGCCCCCGAGGTCGGGTCCGGCCACGCCCCGGGCGAGCACCCGGCGGCAGACCTCGAAGATCTCGGCGGGGTCGGGCAGGCGGCCCTTGCCGGTGTCGACGCCGGTGAGGCGGCCGACGGCCGGTTCGATGACGACGGCACCGCGGCGGCGCAGTGTCGCCACGTTCTCCTGGGTGGCCGGGTGTTCCCACATCTCGGTGTGCATGGCGGGGGCGAAGACGACCGGGCAGCGGGCGGTGAGGAGGGTGTTGGTCAGCAGGTCGTCGGCGAGGCCGTGAGCCGCCTTGGCCAGCATGTCCGCGGTGGCCGGGGCGACCACCACCAGGTCGGCGTGCTGGCCGATGCGGACGTGCGGCACCTCGTGGACGTCGTCCCACACCTCGGTGGAGACGGGGTGGCCGGACAGGGCCGACCAGGTCGCGGCGCCGACGAAGTGCAGCGCGGAGTCGGTGGGGACGACCCGCACGTCATGACCGGATTCCGACAGCCGGCGCAGCAGCTCACACGCCTTGTAGGCGGCGATGCCACCGCTGACCCCCAGAACGACCCTCGGCTTGTCCACCGTCACTCCCCGCACCTCGACGACCGTACGCCCCCCATCACACACCACAGGCCCGGCAGTCGCGCTGCCGGGCCTGTGGATAAGCCAGCTTCAAGCTGAAGATAGTACTTACTGCGCCGGGCCCTCGATGGCCTCGGAGGTCAGCAGGCCCGCGTTGATCTCACGGAGGGAGATCGAGAGCGGCTTCTCGTGGACGTGGGTGTCGACGAGCGGACCGACGTACTCAAGGAGGCCCTCGCCGAGCTGCGAGTAGTACGCGTTGATCTGACGGGCACGCTTGGCCGCGTAGATCACGAGGCTGTACTTCGAGTCGGTTGCCTCGAGAAGCTCGTCGATCGGCGGGTTGATGATGCCCTCGGGCGCGGAGATGGAAGAGGACACGCTCTACCTTCCGATGGATGGGAAAAGACCAGTCATGATCACACAACTGCCATCAAGGCTAGCAGCTCGCGCGCCACGTCCTCGACAGAGGTGTTGATCAGGGTCATATCGAACTCCGGCTCGGCCGCCAGCTCGACCCTGGCCGCGCCCAGGCGGCGTTCGATGACCTCGGGCGGCTCGGTGCCCCGGCCGGTGAGCCTGCGCACCAGCTCCTCCCAGGAGGGCGGAGCCAGGAACACCAGCTGGGCCTCCGGCATGGTGTCGCGGACCTGCCGGGCACCCTGGAGGTCGATCTCCAGCAGCACCGGCTCACCCGCCTCCAGCCGCTCCAGCACGGCCGCGCGCGGTGTGCCGTAGCGGTTGCCGGCGAACTCGGCCCACTCCAGCAGCTCGCCGTTGGCGATCAGCTTGTCCATCTCCTCGTCGGTGACGAAGAAGTAGTGGACTCCGTGCCGCTCGCCGGGGCGGGGCTTACGGGTCGTCGCCGACACCGAGAGCCAGACCTCGGGGTGTTCCTTGCGCATATGGGCGACGACCGTGCTCTTGCCGACCCCCGAAGGGCCGGAGAGCACGGTCAGCCGCGGACGTTCACTCATGCGGCGATTATTCCAGCAATCGCCCGGCGCCCGGGACTCAGGAGCCGGTGCTGCCGAACTCGCGCTCCAGGGAGGCGATCTGGTTGGAACCGAGACCGCGCACACGGCGGCTCTCGGAGATCCCCAGTCGCTCCATGATCTGCTTGGCGCGGACCTTGCCCACGCCCGGCAGGGACTCCAGGAGTGCGGAGACCTTCATCTTGCCGATGACGTCGTTCTCCTGGCCCTGCTTGATGACCTCGTGAAGGGAGGCGCCGGAGTGCTTGAGTCGATTCTTGACCTCGGCCCGCTCCCGGCGAGCCGCGGCGGCCTTTTCGAGCGCGGCTGCGCGCTGTTCGGGGGTAAGGGGCGGAAGAGCCACGCCTACGTCACCTCGGATGTCGAACTGTCGGATACGGACCGGTGAGGAACCTAGTCGCCCCACACCTGCGGGGCCACGAGCAACACGCTCGCCCGCTTCTCCCCCACCGCCTTGGGAGTGGGGGAGGGGCCCTCACTCGTCGGAGACTAGCGGGCAAGTCCGCCAGAGTCAGCGAGAACAGCGGAAAAGTCCTGGTCAGCCTCTGTCAGGACAGTACATTTCAGACATACTGCCCTGGATTTGAGGATGTATCCAGACGCCGACCTCTCCGCGGTCCCTCCCGGACCACCTCAGACCGCCGCCAGCGCCGCCCGGATCTCCTCGGCGAACCGGTCCGTGGCACCACGCAGCGCGACGACGTCGGGACCGTGCCGCAGCACGTCCCGGCTGACGTTCGGCACCACGTTGCGCGCCGCCGCGCCGAAGACCTGCGGAAGATCGGCCGGACTCGCCCCCTGGGCGCCGATGCCGGGCGCGAGCAGCGGCCCGTTGATCTCCAGGTCGTACGACGACAGGTCACCCAGCGTGGCCCCGACGACGGCGCCGAAGGAGCCCAGCGGGTGCTCGTCGGCGTTCTCGGCGGCCAGGTGGGCGAGCATGGTCGCGCCCACGTTCCGGCCGTCCGCGCGCACCGCGTGCTGCACCTCGCCGCCCTCCGGGTTGGAGGTCAGCGCCAGCACGAAGAGCCCGGCGCCGCTCTCCCGGGCCAGCGCGACGGCGGGCCGCAGCGAGCCGTAGCCCAGGTACGGCGAGACGGTCAGCGCGTCGGAGAACAGCGGGGCGTCCTTGTGCAGGAAGGACTCGGCGTAGGCGGCCATGGTGGAGCCGATGTCGCCGCGCTTGGCGTCCATGACGACCAGGGCGCCGGCCGCGCGGGCCTCCGCCACGGACTTCTCCAGGACGGCGACCCCGCGCGAGCCGAACCGCTCGAAGAACGCGCTCTGCGGCTTCAGGACGGCGACCCGGTCCGCCGTCGCCTCGACGACCGTGCGGCTGAACCGCTCCAGTCCGGCGACGTCGTCGTTCAGTCCCCAGGCGGTGAGCAGGGACGCGTGCGGGTCGATGCCGACACAGAGCGGGCCGCGCTCGTCCATGGCGCGGCGCAGCCGGGCGCCGAAGGGCTCCAGGGCGGTCATGCGGTCTCCTTCACGTCGGCGCCGACCGCGTCGGCGAGGGTGGCGTACGGGCTGGTGCGCAGCCGGGCGGCGAGGCCCTTGTGGATCGCCCGGGACCAGAAGGGGCCCTCGTAGATGAAGGCGCTGTAGCCCTGGACCAGGGTGGCGCCCGCGAGGATGCGCTGCCAGGCGTCCTCGGCGTTCTCGACGCCGCCGACGCCGACCAGGGTGACGCGGTCCCCCACGCGCGCGTACAGGCGCCGCAGTACCTCCAGGGAGCGGGCCTTGAGGGGGGCGCCGGACAGGCCGCCGGTCTCGGCGACCAGGGCGGGGTCGGCGGTGAGGCCCAGCCCCTCGCGCGCGATGGTGGTGTTGGTGGCGATGATGCCGTCCAGGCCCAGTTCCACGGCGAGGTCGGCCACGGCGTCCACGTCCTCGTCGGCGAGGTCGGGCGCGATCTTGACCAGCAGCGGGACGCGCCGGGTGGCCACGGCCCGGTCGGCGGCCTCGCGGACGGCGGTCAGCAGCGGGCGCAGCGCCTCGGTGGCCTGGAGGTCGCGCAGTCCGGGCGTGTTGGGCGAGGAGACGTTGACCACGAGGTAGTCGGCGTGCGGCGCGAGGCGCTCGGCGGACTTGACGTAGTCCGCGACGGCCTCCGCCTCCGGGACGGCCTTGGTCTTGCCGATGTTGACGCCGACGACGGTCCTGAAGACCTCCTGGCGGGCCGCCAGGCGGGCGGCGACGGCCGCGGAGCCGTCGTTGTTGAAGCCCATGCGGTTGATCAGCGCCCGGTCCGGCACCAGCCGGAACAGCCTCTTCCTGGGGTTGCCGGGCTGGGGCTCCCCGGTGACGGTGCCGATCTCGATGTGGTCGAAGCCGAGCATCGCCATGCCGTCGATCGCGACGGCGTTCTTGTCGAAGCCCGCGGCCAGCCCGAAGGGGCCGTGCATCCGCAGCCCGAGGGCCTCGGTGCGCAGCTCCGCGTAGCGGGGGGCGAGGACGGCCGCGACGAAGGTGCGCAGCACGGGGACGCGCGCGGCCAGGCGGATCCAGCGGAAGGCGAGGTGGTGGGCGCGCTCCGGGTCCATCCGCCGGAAGACGAGCGTGAAGAAGGTCTTGTACATGGTGTCCTCGTAGGCCTCATGAGAAGTGAGCCCCGTGAACGGTGGGGCTCATGAAGAGGGGGACACCGTTTCCGGTGTCCCCCTCGTCGGGCCGCTAGTCGCGGGCCGCGGTCAGGTGTTCCGCGTGTTCTTGCAGGGAACGCACGCCCACATCGCCGTGGTTGAGCGCGTCGATGCCCTGGACGGCGGCGGCGAGCGCCTGCACCGTCGTCAGGCACGGGACGGAGCGGGCGACGGCGGCGGTGCGGATGTCGTAGCCGTCGAGTCGGCCGCCGGTGCCGTACGGGGTGTTGACGATGAGGTCGACCTCGCCGTCGTGGATGAGCTGGACGACGGTCTTCTCACCGTTCGGTCCGGGCCCCTCGGACTGCTTGCGCACCACGGTGGCGCTGATGCCGTTGCGCCTGAGGACCTCGGCGGTGCCGGAGGTGGCGAGCAGCTCGAAGCCGTGCGCGACCAGTTCCCGGGCCGGGAAGATCATCGACCGCTTGTCGCGGTTGGCGACGGAGATGAAGGCGCGGCCCTTGGTCGGCAGCGGCCCGTAGGCCCCGGCCTGCGACTTGGCGTAGGCCGTGCCGAAGACGGAGTCGATGCCCATGACCTCGCCGGTGGAGCGCATCTCCGGGCCGAGGACGGTGTCGACGCCGCGGCCGTGGATGTCGCGGAACCGCGACCACGGCATGACGGCCTCCTTGACGGAGATCGGCGCGTCCATGGGCAGTTCGCCGCCGTCGCCCTCCTTCGGCAGCAGCCCTTCCGCGCGCAGCTCCGCGACGGTCGCGCCGAGCGAGATCCGGGCGGCGGCCTTCGCCAGCGGCACGGCGGTCGCCTTGGAGGTGAAGGGGACGGTGCGCGACGCGCGCGGGTTGGCCTCCAGGACGTAGAGGATGTCCCCGGCGAGCGCGAACTGGATGTTGATCAGGCCGCGGACGCCGACGCCCTTGGCGATGCCCTCGGTGGAGGCGCGCAGCCGCTTGATGTCGAAGCCGCCGAGGGTGATCGGGGGCAGGGCGCACGCGGAGTCGCCGGAGTGGATGCCGGCCTCCTCGATGTGCTCCATCACACCGCCGAGGTACAGCTCCTCGCCGTCGTAGAGGGCGTCGACGTCGATCTCGATGGCGTCGTCCAGGAACCGGTCGACGAGGACCGGCCGGGAGGGGCTGATCTCGGTCGACTCGGCGATGTAGGCGGACAGCCGGGCCTCGTCGTAGACGATCTCCATGCCGCGCCCGCCGAGCACGTAGGACGGCCGGACGAGGACCGGGTAGCCGATCTCGTCGGCGATGGCCTTGGCCTCGGCGAAGGTGGTGGCGGTGCCGTGCTTGGGGGCCGGGAGGCCCGCCTCGGCGAGGACGCGGCCGAAGGCGCCGCGGTCCTCGGCGGCGTGGATGGCCTCCGGGGAGGTGCCGACGATCGGTACGCCGTTGTCCTTCAGGGCCTGCGCCAGGCCCAGCGGGGTCTGGCCGCCGAGCTGGACGATGACGCCCGCGACGGGTCCGGCCTGCTGCTCGGCGTGCACGATCTCCAGCACGTCCTCCAGCGTCAGCGGCTCGAAGTAGAGGCGGTCGGAGGTGTCGTAGTCCGTGGAGACGGTCTCCGGGTTGCAGTTGACCATCACCGTCTCGTACCCGGCGTCGGACAGCGCGAAGGAGGCGTGCACGCAGGAGTAGTCGAACTCGATGCCCTGGCCGATGCGGTTGGGCCCGGAGCCCAGGATGATCACCGCGGGCTTCTCGCGCGGGGAGACCTCGGTCTCCTCGTCGTAGGAGGAGTAGAAGTACGGCGTCCGGGCGGCGAACTCGGCGGCGCAGGTGTCGACGGTCTTGTAGACCGGGCGGACGCCGAGGGCGTGCCGCACCTCGCGGACCACGTCCTCGCGCAGGCCGCGGATCTCACCGATCTGGACGTCCGAGAAGCCGTGCCGCTTGGCCTCGGCGAGCAGCTCGGGGGTCAGCTCGGCGGCCTCCGCCAGCTCGTCGGCGATCTCCTTGATCAGGAAGAGCTGGTCGACGAACCAGGGGTCGATCTTCGTGTACTCGAAGACCTCCTCGGGCGTGGCGCCCGCGCGGATGGCCCGCATGACGGTGTTGACGCGCCCGTCGGTGGGCCGGACGGACTCCTCCAGCAGCGTCCGCTTGTCGCCCGGGTCGCCGACGAACGTGAACTGGCTGCCCTTCTTCTCCAGCGAGCGCAGCGCCTTCTGGAACGCCTCGGTGAAGTTGCGGCCGATCGCCATCGCCTCGCCGACGGACTTCATGGTGGTCGTCAGCGTGGAGTCGGCCTGCGGGAACTTCTCGAAGGCGAACCGGGGCGCCTTGACCACGACGTAGTCGAGGGTCGGCTCGAAGGAGGCCGGGGTCTCCTGGGTGATGTCGTTGGGGATCTCGTCGAGGGTGTAGCCGACGGCGAGCTTAGCGGCGATCTTGGCGATGGGGAAGCCGGTCGCCTTGGAGGCGAGCGCCGAGGACCGCGACACGCGCGGGTTCATCTCGATGACGATGACCCGCCCGTCGGCGGGGTTGACCGCGAACTGGATGTTGCAGCCGCCGGTGTCGACGCCGACCTCGCGGATGATGGCGATGCCGACGTCGCGCAGCACCTGGTACTCGCGGTCGGTGAGCGTCATCGCGGGGGCGACGGTGATGGAGTCGCCGGTGTGCACGCCCATCGGGTCGAAGTTCTCGATGGAGCAGACGACCACGACGTTGTCGTTCTTGTCGCGCATCAGCTCCAGCTCGTACTCCTTCCAGCCGAGGATGGACTCCTCCAGGAGGACCTCGGTGGTCGGCGAGAGGGTGAGGCCCTGTCCGGCGATGCGGCGCAGCTCGTCCTCGTCGTGGGCGAAGCCGGAACCGGCGCCGCCCATGGTGAAGGAGGGGCGTACGACGACGGGGTAGCCGCCGAGTTCCCCGACACCGGCGAGGACGTCGTCCATGGAGTGGCAGATGACGGACCGCGCGGACTCGCCGTGCCCGGTCTTCCTGCGGACCTCCTCGACGACCTCCTTGAACTGGTCGCGGTCCTCGCCCTTGTGGATGGCCTCCACCTTGGCGCCGATCAGTTCGACGCCGTACTTCTCCAGGACGCCGTTGTCGTGCAGGGAGATCGCGGTGTTCAGGGCCGTCTGGCCGCCCAGGGTGGGCAGCAGGGCGTCGGGGCGCTCCTTGGCGATGATCTTCTCTACGAACTCGGGGGTGATCGGCTCGACGTAGGTGGCGTCGGCGATCTCCGGGTCGGTCATGATCGTCGCCGGGTTGGAGTTGACCAGGACGACCCGCAGTCCCTCGGCCTTGAGGACCCGGCACGCCTGGGTGCCGGAGTAGTCGAACTCGGCGGCCTGGCCGATGACGATCGGGCCGGAGCCGATGACCAGGACGGACTGGATATCGGTGCGCTTAGGCACGCTGGCCCTCCATGAGCTTCACGAAGCGGTCGAACAGGTAGGCGGCGTCGTGGGGGCCCGCTGCCGCTTCGGGGTGGTACTGGACGCTGAAGGCCGGGCGGTCGAGGAGCTGGAGCCCCTCCACGACGTTGTCGTTGAGACAGACGTGGGAGACCTCGGCGCGGCCGTAGGGGGTGTCGGAGACCTGGTCGAGCGGGGCGTCGACGGCGAATCCGTGGTTGTGCGCGGTGACCTCGACCTTGCCGGTCGTACGGTCCTGCACGGGCTGGTTGATGCCGCGGTGGCCGTACTTCAGCTTGTAGGTGCCGAAGCCGAGCGCGCGGCCGAGGATCTGGTTGCCGAAGCAGATCCCGAACAGCGGGGTGCTCCGCTCCAGGACGCCCCGCATCACCGAGACGGCCTGGTCGGCGGTGGCGGGGTCGCCGGGGCCGTTGGAGAAGAACACGCCGTCGGGCTGGACGGCGTACACGTCGTCGACGGTGGCGGTGGCGGGCAGGACGTGCACCTCGATGCCGCGCTCGGCCATCCGGTGCGGGGTCATGCCCTTGATGCCGAGGTCGACGGCGGCGACGGTGTACTTCCTCTCGCCGATCGCGGGGACGACGTACGCCTCCTTGGTGGCGACCTCCGCCGACAGGTTCGCGCCGGTCATCTCGGGGGCCTGGCGGACCTCGGCGAGCATGGTGCCGTCGTCGGGCAGCGCGTGGCCGGAGAAGATGCCCACGCGCATGGCGCCGCGCTCCCGCAGGTGGCGGGTGAGCGCGCGGGTGTCGATGCCGCAGATACCGACGACGCCCTGGTGGCGCAGTTCCTCGTCGAGGGAGCGCCGGGAGCGCCAGTTGGACGGCACGCGCGCGGGGTCGCGCACGACGTAGCCCGCGACCCAGATCCGCTGGGACTCGGGGTCCTCGTCGTTGACGCCGGTGTTGCCGACGTGCGGGGCGGTCATCACGACGACCTGGCGGTGGTACGACGGGTCGGTGAGGGTCTCCTGGTAGCCGGTCATGCCGGTGGAGAACACCGCTTCGCCGAAGGTCTCCCCCACGGCCCCGTAGGCGCGGCCGCGGAACATCCGGCCGTCCTCCAGGACGAGTACGGCGGGAACCTTGGAGGCTCCCCTGGTGGAGGTCGTCATCGTGCGCCTTCCCTCTTGTTGATCATGTCGTTCAGAGTGGTGACCCACTCGGTGTGCTCGGCCGCGCGGTCGGAGCGGAAGCCGGAGTCGAGCAGCTTCCCGCCGTGCTCCCAGGTCACCACCAGCAGTCCGCCCTCGGTGAGGACCTTGCCCGCGATGCCCTTGTCCAGCCGGGCCTCGCGCAGCGCGGCGGCGGGGACGAAGAAGTCGGCCGCCCCGGGGCGTACGACGTCCAGTCCGGCGTCCGTCAGGGTCAGCTCGACCCGGCTGCGGGCGCCCAGGCCGTGCGCCACGATCCGGTCCAGCCACTGGCCGGCGGTGGTGGAGCCGTGGTAGCGGCCCTCCATCGTCAGTCTCGCCTCACCGGGGTCGTCCGGCGCGCTGGGCAGCTCCGGCAGGTCGCTCTGGAGCGTGCCGCGCCACTTCCAGCCCTCGCGCATCAGCCAGTAGACGAGCGCGACGAACAGGGCGAGACCGACGACCCAGCCGATCCGGGCGGCCCAGTCGGTCACTTCCGCCGATTCCTTCTCGGCGGCCAGCAGGATTACGGATGTCACGTGAGCTTCCCGTCGACGAGGGTGGCCTTGCCCCGCAGCCAGGTGTGCGTGACCCGGCCCGGCAGCTCACGCCCCTCGTACGGGGTGTTGCGGCTGCGCGAGGCGAAGCCCGCGGGGTCCACGGAGCCACGGTATGCCGTGTCGACGAGGGTGAGGTTGGCGGGCTCACCTGCCGAGACGGGACGACCGTGGCCCTGGGCCTGACCGATCCGGGCGGGCGTGAAGGACATCCGGTCGGCTACCCCGGCCCAGTCCAGCAGGCCCGTGTCGACCATCGTCTCCTGGACCACTGACAACGCGGTCTCCAGGCCGACCATGCCCATGGCGGCGGCGGCCCACTCGCAGTCCTTGTCCTCGTGCGGGTGCGGGGCGTGGTCGGTGGCGACGATGTCGATCGTGCCGTCCGCGAGCGCCTCGCGCAGCGCCCGCACGTCACGCTCGGTGCGCAGCGGCGGGTTGACCTTGTAGACGGGATTGTAGCTGCGGACCATCTCCTCCGTGAGGAGGAGGTGGTGCGGGGTGACCTCGGCGGTGACGTCGATCCCGCGCGACTTGGCCCAGCGGACGATCTCCACGGACCCGGCGGTCGACAGGTGGCAGATGTGCACGCGCGAGCCGACGTGTTCGGCGAGCAGCACGTCGCGCGCGATGACCGACTCCTCGGCGACGGCGGGCCAGCCGCCGAGTCCGAGTTCGGCGGAGACGACGCCCTCGTTCATCTGGGCGCCCTCGGTCAGCCGGGGCTCCTGGGCGTGCTGGGCGACGACGCCGCCGAACGCCTTCACGTACTCCAGCGCGCGGCGCATGATCACGGCGTCGTGGACGCACTTGCCGTCGTCGGAGAAGACGGTGACCCCGGCGGCCGACTCGTGCATGGCGCCCAGTTCGGCGAGCTTGCTGCCCTCCAGGCCGACCGTGACGGCGCCGACGGGCTGGACGTCGCAGTAGCCGTGCTCCCGGCCGAGCCGGTAGACCTGCTCGACGACGCCGGCGGTGTCGGCCACGGGGAAGGTGTTGGCCATGGCGAACACGGCGGTGTAGCCGCCGGAGGCGGCGGCGCGGGTCCCGGTGAGGACGGTCTCCGAGTCCTCGCGGCCGGGCTCGCGCAGATGCGTGTGCAGGTCGACCAGGCCCGGCAGCAGCACCTTGCCGTCGGCCTCGACGACCTCGGCGCCGTCGGCGGACAGTCCGGTGCCCACCTCGGCGATGGTCCCGCCGTCGATCAGCACGTCCCGGGGCTCGCCGCCGAGCACCTTCGCACCACGGATCAGGGTCTTGCTCATGGGTCCTACTTCTCCTCGTTGGTGCGGGCGTGGGTGACGGCGGGCTCGTTGCCGCCGAGCAGCAGGTACAGGACGGCCATCCGGATGGAGACCCCGTTGGCGACCTGTTCGACGACGGTGCAGCGGTCGGAGTCGGCGACCTCGGCGGTGATCTCCATGCCGCGGACCATCGGGCCGGGGTGCATCACGATGGCGTGCTCGGGCATCCGCGCCATCCGGTCGCCGTCGAGGCCGTAGCGGCGGGAGTACTCGCGCTCGGTGGGGAAGAACGCGGCGTTCATCCGCTCGCGCTGGACCCGCAGCATCATCACGGCGTCGGACTTCGTGAGCGTGGAGTCCAGGTCGTAGGAGACCTCGCAGGGCCAGGTCTCGACGCCGACCGGCACCAGGGTGGGCGGGGCGACGAGGGTGACCTCGGCGCCGAGGGTGTGCAGCAGGTCGACGTTGGAGCGGGCGACGCGGCTGTGCAGCACGTCGCCGACGAGGGTGATCCGGCGCCCGGACAGGTCCCGCCCGAGCCCGGCGTCCCGGCCGACCAGTCGGCGCCGCATGGTGAAGGCGTCCAGCAGGGCCTGCGTGGGGTGCTGGTGGGTGCCGTCACCGGCGTTGATGACGGCGGCGTCGATCCAGCCCGAGTTGGCCAGCCGGTACGGCGCCCCGGAGGCCCCGTGCCGGATGACGACCGCGTCCACGCCCATCGCCTCCAGCGTCTGGGCGGTGTCCTTCAGGGACTCGCCCTTGGAGACGCTGGAGCCCTTGGCGGTGAAGTTGATGACGTCCGCCGACAGCCGCTTCTCGGCGGCCTCGAAGGAGATCCGGGTGCGGGTGGAGTCCTCGAAGAAGAGGTTGACCACGGTGCGGCCGCGCAGGGTCGGCAGCTTCTTGATGGGCCGGTCCGCGACCCGGGCCATCTCCTCGGCGGTGTCGAGGATCAGGACGGCGTCGTCGCGGGTGAGGTCGGCGGCCGAGATGAGATGACGCTGCATCTTTCAGGCTCCGTAAGGCAGTTCGTTCGGGAGAACGGGAGATTTCGGGGCAGACACGCGCGCGTGAGGGCGCGCCGGAGCAGGCGTACGGCGGTGCGTACGCCTCGGCTGCTACTGGGCGGTCGGCTTGGCACCGAGCAGGACGGTGTCGCGACCGTCCTCCTCGGCGAGTTGGACCTTGACCGTCTCCCGCAGCGACGTCGGGAGGTTCTTGCCGACGTAGTCGGCGCGGATGGGCAGTTCGCGGTGGCCGCGGTCGACGAGGACCGCGAGCTGGACCGCGCGGGGGCGCCCGAGGTCGTTCAGGGCGTCGAGGGCGGCGCGGATGGTGCGCCCGGAGAACAGCACGTCGTCCACGAGGACGACGAGGCGGCCGTCGAGGCCGTCACCGGGGATCTCGGTGCGGGCGAGCGCGCGCGGCGGGTGCATCCGCAGGTCGTCGCGGTACATCGTGATGTCGAGCGAGCCACACGGCACCTTGCGCTCGGTGATCTGCTCCAGCTTGGCGGCGAGCCGCTGGGCGAGGAAGACGCCCCGGGTCGGGATGCCGAGGAGCACCACGTCGTCGGCGCCCTTGGCGCGCTCGACGATCTCGTGGGCGATACGGGTCAGGACCCGCGCGATGTCGGGGCCTTCGAGAACGGGCCGGGCGTCGGACGCCTGCGCGTCCCGCTGACCGGCTTGCTGCTCGTCCTGCTGCCTGTCCTGCTGCTTGTCCATAGGAAACGGACCCCCTTCTCCGCCTCACGGGACGGACCTTAAAGGACGTCGGATTTGCGCCACCCACGGTAGCAGGCCCCTCCGACACCCCCGGACACCCCCCGGACCACCCCCTCGACCGCCCCAGAACCACCCGTCCGGCCCAACCGGCCACCGCTACCACGGAAGCATCGGTGCGGACCATTCGGCTTGACGCGGGAGAGTAACGCTGCGTAACCTCACAGTGAGTTACCAACTGCGCGGCCAGGAACACGGCCAGGCCGCGTCGACACAGTGCCGGGGAGCTATATGTCCAGCGAATACGCCAAACAGCTCGGGGCCAAGCTCCGGGCCATCCGCACCCAGCAGGGCCTTTCCCTCCACGGTGTCGAGGAGAAGTCCCAGGGACGCTGGAAGGCGGTCGTGGTCGGTTCGTACGAGCGTGGCGACCGCGCCGTGACCGTGCAGCGCCTTGCGGAGCTGGCGGATTTCTACGGCGTTCCGGTCCAGGAACTGCTGCCGGGCACCACCCCGGGCGGCGCCGCCGAGCCGCCGCCGAAGCTGGTCCTCGACCTGGAGCGGCTGGCCTCGGTCCCGGCCGAGAAGGCGGGCCCCCTCCAGCGCTACGCCGCCACGATCCAGTCCCAGCGCGGTGACTACAACGGCAAGGTGCTGTCGATCCGCCAGGACGACCTGCGCACACTCGCCGTCATCTACGACCAGTCGCCCTCGGTCCTCACCGAGCAGCTGATCAGCTGGGGCGTACTGGACGCGGACGCCCGCCGCGCGGTCTCCCACGAAGAGGTCTGACAGCCCTCCTCACCCGCAGAAACGTACCGCCGAGGACGGCGGGCGCGCGAGACGCCGAAGGGGCCACAGCACGCTGCTGTGGCCCCTTCTCCGCGTCTCCCCGGACCGGCGGACGGCCGGGGTCCCGCGCGGCTCAGTCCTCGGCACGCCGGAGCGACGGCTTCAGCTCCTTCAGACGGCCGAGCAGGCCGTTGACGAACGACGGGGACTCGTCCGTGGAGAACTCCTTCGCCAGCTGCACCATCTCGTCCAGCACGACGGCGTCCGGGGTCTCGTCGACCCAGATCAGCTCGTAGGCGCCGAGCCGCAGGATGTTGCGGTCCACCACCGGCATCCGGTCCAGCGTCCAGCCGACGGCGTACTGGGCGAGCAGCTCGTCGATCCGGGTCACGTGCTCCGCGTACCCCTCGACCAGCCGCATCGTGTACTCGCTCACCGGCGGCTGCCGCGAGTCGCTCCGGGACAGCCGGACCCAGTCCGCGAGGACCGTCAGGACGTCGGCGCCGCGCTGGTCGCCCTCGAAGAGGATCTGGAAGGCGCGCTTGCGGGCCGTGTTGCGGGCAGCCACGGTTAGCTGTTCACCCGGCCGAGGTAGTCGCTGGAACGGGTGTCGACCTTGATCTTCTCACCGGTGGTGATGAAGAGCGGGACCTGGATCTGGTAGTCGGTCTCCAGGATGGCGGGCTTGGTGCCGCCGGTGGAGCGGTCGCCCTGCACGCCGGGCTCGGTCTCCTTGACGGTCAGCTCGACGGCGGCGGGCAGCTCCACGAAGAGCACCTCGCCCTCGTGCTGCGCGACGGTGGCGGTGAAGCCCTCGACGAGGAAGTTGGCGGCGTCGCCGACGGCCTTGCGGTCGACCATCAGCTGGTCGTAGGTCTCCATGTCCATGAAGACGAAGTACTCGCCGTCCATGTAGGAGAACTGCATGTCGCGCTTGTCGACAGTGGCCGTCTCGACCTTGACGCCGGCGTTGAAGGTCTTGTCGACCACCTTGCCCGAGAGCACGTTCTTGAGCTTGGTGCGCACGAAGGCCGGGCCCTTGCCGGGCTTGACGTGCTGGAACTCGACGACGGACCAGAGCTGGCCGCCTTCGAGCTTGAGCACCAGGCCGTTCTTGAGGTCGTTCGTGGAAGCCACGGTTGCGGAATCTCCTGGACTGACGTGGACGACCAGAAGACACGCGCTACAGCGCGAGCAGCTCCTTGGTCGTGATGGTGAGTAGCTCGGGTCCGCCGTCCGCCTCGGGGCGTACGACGAGCGTGTCATCGATCCGGACACCGCCCCGGCCCGGGAGGTGGACCCCCGGTTCGACGGTGACCGGCACGCAAGCGTCCAGTTTACCCATGGCCGAGGGAGCCAACTGAGGGTCCTCGTCGATTTCGAGCCCCACACCGTGCCCGGTCAGCGGCTGGAGCCCTTCGCCGTGCCCGGCGGAGTCCAGTACCTGGCGTGCCGCGCGGTCCACGTCGCGGAAGGCGGCGCCCGGCGCCAGCGCCTCGCGTCCGGCCCGCTGGGCGGCGAAGACCAGGTCGTACAGCTCGATCTGCCAGTCCGCGGGGCTGGTGCCGATGACGAAGGTACGGCCGATCTCGCAGCGGTAGCCGCGGTAGGTGGCGCCCAGGCAGACGGAGAGGAAGTCGCCCTCCTCCACCCGCCGGTCGGTGGGCCGGTGGCCCCGGCGCCCGGCGTGCGGGCCGGTGGCGACGGAGGTGGGGAAGGCGGGCCCGTCGGCGCCGTGGTCGACCAGGCGGCGCTCCAGCTCCAGGGCGAGATGCCGTTCCGTGCGGCCCACCAGGATGGACTCCAGCAGCTCCCCGAGGGCCTGGTCGGCGATCTCCGCGCCGATCCGCAGACAGGAGATCTCCTCCTCGTCCTTGACCACCCTGAGCTGCTCGACCGCACCGGCCAGGTCGGCCAGCCGCAGCCGCGGGGCGACCGAGCCGATGGCGCGGTGCCGGGCCACGGTGAGGTGGTGCTCCTCCACGGCGAGCGAGTCGGCGCCCTGCGCGGTGGCGAGGTCGGCCGCCGCGACGGCCGTGTCACCGCCGGGGCCGGGCAGGGCGTGCACGCCCAGCGTCTCGTCGCGCCGCCCGTCGATGGGGCGGTCCTCCGGTGGACCGGCGCAGACCAGCAGGTCCTCGCGCTCGCCCAGCAGCAGGACGGCACCGTGGGGTGCGGCGCCCGCGAGATACCGCACGTTGGCGGGCCGGGAGACCAGCGCCGCCGCGCTGCCGCCCGCGTTGCACCGGTCCCTCAGCCGCGTCCGGCGCGCCGCGTACACCTCTGACATGACCCGAGCGTAAGAGCTTCCCGGCCGGGGCGCCGGTCGGGGACGGCCGAGTGGGCTACCACTGCGGCGGGCTGGCGATCGACCGGGCGAGGACGTCGTCCAGCACCTGCGCGGTCTGCTCCACGTCGAGCTGGGAGTTGTCGATGATCGGGAGCCCCGAGCCGTACCAGCCCGCCATGCGGCCGTGGATGCGGGCCACCTCCTCGTCGCTGAGGCGGCGGTTGCCGGAGCGTTCGGCGTTGCGCTCCAGGACGATGTCGAGGCCGGGCAGCAGCACCACCGGCATCAGCCCGGGGCCGACGTGCCGCTTCCAGCCGCCGAGACCGACCACGGGGCGGTCGGGGAAGACGGCGTCGTCCAGGATGCAGGAGATGCCGTTGGCGAGGAAGTTGCGCGCGGCGAAGCCGCAGGTGCGGCGGGCCAGGCGGTACTGGGCCTCGGAGTGTTCGTTCCACCCGGACTGGGGGTCGGCGAAGCCGGAGCGCACCCATTCGCGGACGTCGTCGAGGCTGATGTGGGCGGTGGGGACCCGGCGGCGGTCGGCCCAGAACTTGGCGACGCTGGTCTTGCCCGCGCCCGCGGGGCCGATGAGCAGCACCGCGAGGGTGGTGGTGGCCGCGTCGGGAACGGCCATCGCGGGCGGCGGACTCGGCACGCCCACGGGGCCACCGGGCGGCAACGGCACATGGCCGGTGGTGTCCGGCGTGGGCGGGAGCGGAGGCTGGAGCGGCGCCTGCCGTGGCGCCGGGTGCTGCGGCACGGGCGGGTGCGCGTGCGCACCGGGGGGCGGCGCGGGCGGTCCAGCCGGACGCGGCCCGGACGGGCCCTGCGGATGCGGCGCGGGCGGGACCGGCGGGTGCGCTCCAGGCTGCCCCCCGGACGGCCCCGGCGGCCCAGGCGGACGCGGCACGGGCGGGTGCCCACCGGGCTGCACCCCAGACGGCCCGGACGGACCCGGCAGACCCGGCGGGTGCGCGCCAGGCTGTCCCCCACACGGACCCGACGGACCAGGCGGACCAGGCGGATGCGGCACCGGCGGATGCGCACCAGACGGCCCGGACGGTCCCCGCGATCCCGCGGACTGCGGTGCGGGCCGCATCGGCGGAGGGGGTCCCGCGGGCGCCCCGCCGTAGCCGGGGTGCGCCGGGTCCGGCCCCTGGCCCGGACCCTGGTGGGCGGTGGCCGGTGACCAGCCGGGGGCCCGTCCCGGCTGGTGGGGCGGCGGCAGCTCGGACCCCACTGCGTGCTGCATCCCGTCCCAACTCCGTCTCGTGCAAGTCAACTGGCGCTGGCGGCGGCGCCGTACACGGCTCCGCCTGCTACCGAACGGTACCTTCCCCGGTCGTCCTCTGGTGAACGGCCGGGGAGCACCCGAAGTGCCCGACCGGACGGTCCTACTCCGCGACTTCCCCGTACGCGGCCAGCAGCACGGCCGGGTCCGGGCCCTCCAGGACGGTCGGCTTGGCCAGGCCGTCCAGGACGATGAAGCGCAGCAGGTCGCCGCGGGACTTCTTGTCGACCTTCATGGTCTCCAGCAGCTTGGGCCACTGGTCGTAGCGGTAGGTCAGCGGCAGCCCGACCGACTCCAGGACCGCGCGGTGCCGGTCGGCGGTCGCGTCGTCCAACCGGCCCGCGAGACGGCCCAGTTCGGCGGCGAAGTGCATCCCCACGGAGACGGCGGCGCCGTGCCGCCACTGGTACCGCTCGTTCTTCTCGATGGCGTGGGCGAGCGTGTGGCCGTAGTTGAGGATCTCCCGCAGGCCCGACTCCCTCAGGTCGGACGAGACCACCTCGGCCTTCACCCGGATGGAGCGCTCGATCAGCTCGGCGGTGTGCGGGCCGGTCGGGGTGCGGGCGGCCTCGGGGTCGGACTCGATCAGCTCCAGGATCGCCGGGTCGGCGATGAACCCGGCCTTGATGATCTCCGCGAGCCCGGAGACGTAGTCGTTGACCGGCAGCGAGTCCAGCGCGGCGAGGTCGCACAGGACGCCCGCGGGCGGGTGGAAGGAGCCCACCAGGTTCTTGCCCTCGGCGGTGTTGATGCCGGTCTTGCCCCCGACCGCGGCGTCCACCATGGCCAGCACGGTCGTCGGGACGGCGATCCAGCGCACCCCGCGCAGCCAGGTCGCGGCGACGAACCCGGCGAGGTCGGTGGTGGCGCCGCCGCCGACGCCCACGACGACGTCGCTGCGGGTGAACCCGGACTGGCCCAGCGCCTTCCAGCAGTAGGCGGCGACCTCGGCGGTCTTGGCCTCCTCGGCGTTGGGCACCTGGATGGCGACCGCCTCGAAGCCCTGCTCGGCCAGGTCGGCGCGGAGCGCCTCACCGGTCTCGGCGAGCGCCTCGGGGTGGATGACGGCGACCCGTTTGGCCTTCGCGCCGATCAGTCCGCCGAGTTCGCCGAGCAGCTGACGGCCCACCAGGACCTCGTACGGGTCGCTGCCCGCCGTGCCGCCGACCTGGATCCGGGTGACTGCCTCGCTCATGCTTCCTTCAACTCCAGGGCTTTCAGGACCTCTTGGGTGACCTCTTCGGGCGTACGGCCGTCCGTGGCGACGACCGCGGCGGCGACCTCCTCGTACAGGTGCCGTCTGGCCTCCATCAGCTCCCGCCACTGCTTGCGCGGGTTGACCGCGAGCAGCGGCCGGGCGACGTTGAGGCCGGTGCGCTTGACCGCCTCCTCGACGTCCATGGAGAGGTAGACGACGGGCTGCCCGGCGAGCAGGGCGCGGGTGTCGGCGTCGAGGACCGCGCCGCCGCCCAGGGCCAGGACGCCGTCGTGCTCGGCGAGGGCGCTGCGCACCGCCCGCTTCTCGATCGCCCGGAAGGCGTCCTCTCCCTCGTCGACGAAGATCTCCGCGATGGTGCGGCCCTCGGCGGTGACAATGTCGTCGTCGGTGTCCCGGTAGCCGGTGCCGAGGTGCTCCGCGAGCAGGTGTCCGACGGTGGACTTGCCCACGCCCATCGGGCCGACCAGGACGAGCAGCGGCCCGGTCACCGGATCGCCAGGTTGTCGAGGTAGCCGCGGACGTTGCGGCGGGTCTCGGTGACGCTGTCGCCGCCGAACTTCTCCGCGACCGCGTCGGCCAGCACCAGCGCCACCATCGCCTCCGCGACGATCCCGGCCGCGGGCACCGCGCACACGTCGGAGCGCTGGTGGTGGGCGGCAGCGGGCTCCCCGGTGACGACGTCCACCGTCCTCAGGGCGCGCGGGACGGTCGCGATCGGCTTCATCGCCGCCCTCACGCGCAGCAGCTCGCCGGTGGTCAGGCCGCCCTCGGTACCGCCGGAGCGGCCGGTGGCGCGGCGGATGCCCTCGTCGGTGGTGACGATCTCGTCGTGCGCCCGGGAACCGGGGACCCGGGCGAGGCCGAAGCCGTCGCCGACCTCGACGCCCTTGATCGCCTGGATGCCCATCAGCGCGGACGCCAGCCGGGCGTCGAGGCGCCGGTC
>NZ_JBEYHH010000023.1:81351-131270 GCF_040635175.1 Streptomyces sp. NPDC006997 | reverse complement strand
CGCGACTACATGTACGCGGAGTACGCCAAGGACCCACGGATGCGCGCCAACATCGGCATCCGCCGCAGGCTCGCCCCGCTCCTCGACAACGACCGGCACACCATCGAACTGTTCTCCGCGCTGCTGCTGTCGCTGCCGGGTTCGCCGATCCTGTACTACGGCGACGAGATCGGCATGGGCGACAACATCTGGCTCGGCGACCGCGACGCCGTCCGCACCCCCATGCAGTGGACGCCGGACCGCAACGCGGGCTTCTCCACCTGTGATCCGGGCCGACTGTCCCTGCCCACGATCATGGACCCGGTCTACGGCTACCAGGTCACCAACGTCGAGGCGTCCATGGCGTCGCCCTCGTCGCTGCTGCACTGGACCCGCCGGATGATCGAGATCCGCAAGCAGAACCCCGCCTTCGGACTCGGCTCGTACACGGAGTTGCAGTCCTCCAACCCGGCGGTCCTCGCGTTCCTCCGGGAGTACGAGGACGACCTGGTGCTCTGTGTGAACAACTTCGCCCGCTTCGCCCAGCCGACCGAGCTGGACCTGCGGGAGTTCGCCGGACGGCACCCGGTCGAGCTGTTCGGCGGGGTGCGGTTCCCGGCCATCGGCGAACTGCCGTACCTGCTGACCCTCGGGGGCCACGGCTTCTACTGGTTCCGGCTCGTCCGAGTCGCATCCCGCATCGGCCGCCGCCTGTGAGCGTGCGCCGAGGAAAGGACGCGTGACCATGCCGAAGACCGCATCCCTGCAGCCGAGCAGCACCGGCGCCGGGCAGCAGCGGCTGGCCTCGCTGGGTGAACTGCTCAGGGACTGGCTGCCGCACCAGCGCTGGTTCGCCGGGAAACACCGGCCGGTCACGGACCTGCGTCTGCTGTCCATGACCGAGCTGTACCCGGGGTGTCTGCACCTGCTGGTGCACACCGGCCACACCGGCACGCACGCCGATCCCACGGGCGTGCTGTCCGGGAACCCGGGCGGCCACGCGAACCCGGCGGGCGGTGTCCCCGCCCCCGGCGGCACTCCCCCGGCCGGTGACTGCTACCAGCTCCTCATCGGCATCCAGCAGCATCTGTCGCCCCGCCTGGGCCGGGCCCTGATCGGCAGGGCGGACGTCGGTCCGCTGGCCGGGATGGCGGTCTACGACGCCTTCCAGGACCCGCGCTCGGCCCATCTGCTCCTGGAGCGGCTGCGCCACCCCGGCACCCTGGGCCCGCTGCGCTTCGAGGCCGACCCGGCCACCCCGGTGCCCGCGGGACTGGCGCCGCGGCTGCTGGACGCCGAGCAGTCCAACTCCTCGCTGGTGTACGGCGACGAGTTCATCCTGAAGATGTTCCGGCGCATCCAGCCCGGGGTGAACCCCGACCTCGAGGTACCGGTCGCGCTGGCCGCGCAGGGCTGCGGCCGGGTCCCGGCGCCGGTCGCCTGGTTCCGTACCACCGAGCCGCAGGAGGCCACCCTCGGCGTGCTCCAGCCGTTCCTGCCCGCCGCTTCCGACGGCTGGACGCTGGCCCTGCACGCCCTGGCCACCGGCGACGACTTCACCGCGCAGGCCCATGAGCTGGGCCGGGCCACCGCGGACGTGCACGTCGCGCTGGCCGCGGCGTTCCCGGCCGGGGGCCGCGGTGAGACGGGCCGGACGGCGGCGGCGATGGCCGAGCGCCTCGACGCCGCCGCGCGGAGCGTGCCCGCGCTGCGGCCGTACGTACCGGGGCTGCGCGGCGCGTTCAGCGCGCTGACCGCGTGCGATCCGGGGCCGCCCGCCCAGCGCATCCACGGCGACCTGCACCTCGGCCAGGTGCTGCGGGCCGGGCGGGACTGGTTCGTCATCGACTTCGAGGGCGAACCGTCCCGGCCGCTCGCCGAACGGCGCAGCGCCCACTCCCCCGTCCGGGACATCGCGGGCATGTTGCGCTCCTTCGACTACGCCGCCCGCCAGCGCCGCCCGTGGCGTCCGGAGTGGGCGCGCCGCTGCCGCGAGGCGTACTGCGCGGGCTACGCCACCAGCGCGGGCTGGGACCCGCGCGCCAAGCACGGTCTGCTCCGCGCCTACGAGACCGACCGTGCCGTCTACGAAGTGCTCTACGAAGCCAGGCACCGCCCGGACTGGCTCCCCGTACCGATGGCGGCGATCGAACGACTCGCCGTGAGAGGAGACTGACGCCGTGGCTCTGCGCGACGACACCCTGATTCCCGAGCCCTCCGCGCCCCAGGTCACCGGAGCCGCCCCGCCGCTGGACGCGGTGGACCGCGGGCGCCTGCTGGCGGGCGCCCACCACGACCCGCACGCGCTGCTCGGCGCCCACCCGGTGCCCGGCGGGATCGCGGTGCGGACGCTGCGCCCGTTCGCCGACGCCGTGGGCGTCGTCGTGGACGGCGAGCGCACGCCGCTGGTCTCGGAGGGCGACGGGCTGTTCTCCGCCGTCCTGCCGCTGCCGGAGGTCCCGGCGTACACGCTGGTGGTGCGGTACGGCGACGACGAGCACGAGGTCCACGACCCGTACCGCTTCCTGCCCGCGATCGGGGACCTGGACCTGCACCTGATCCGGGAGGGGCGGCACGAGCAGCTGTGGAAGGCGCTCGGCGCGGAGCCGATGACGCACCAGGGCGTGACCGGCACCCGGTTCACGGTGTGGGCGCCGAACGCGCAGGGCGTGCGGGTCGCCGCGGACTTCTGCCACTGGGACGGGACGGCGTTCCCGATGCGCTCGATGGGCGCCTCGGGGGTGTGGGAGCTGTTCCTGCCCGGGGTCGGGGAGGGCACGCGGTACAAGTTCGAGATCCACTCCCGCTACGGCCACCGGTTCCTGAAGATCGACCCGATGGCGCGGCGCACCGAGGCCCCGCCGGACACGGCGTCCGTGGTGACGGTCTCCCGGCACGAGTGGGGCGACGCTCAGTGGCTGGCGCACCGCGCGGACCGGCCGGTGCACGAGGCGCCGATGTCGGTGTACGAGGTGCACCTGCCGTCCTGGCGGCCGGGGCTCGGCTACCGGGAGCTGGCCGAGGAGCTGCCGCGGTACGTCAGCGACCTCGGGTTCACGCACGTGGAGCTGATGCCGGTCGCCGAGCACCCCTTCGGCGGCTCCTGGGGCTACCAGGTCACCGGCTTCTACGCGCCGACCGCGCGGCTGGGCTCCCCGGACGACTTCCGGTACCTCGTCGACCGCCTGCACCAGGCGGGCATCGGCGTGATCATGGACTGGGTCCCGGCGCACTTCCCCAAGGACGACTGGGCGCTGGCCCGCTACGACGGGGAGCCCCTGTACGAGCCCGGGGACTCCCGGCGCGCGGAGCACCCGGACTGGGGGACGTACGAGTTCGACCTCGGGCGGACCGAGGTGCGCAACTTCCTCGTCGCGAACGCCGTGTACTGGTGCGAGGAGTTCCACATCGACGGGCTGCGCGTCGACGCGGTCGCCTCGATGCTGTACCTCGACTACTCGCGCGAGGACGGCCAGTGGGCGGCGAACGAGTACGGCGGCCGGGAGGACCTGGCGGCGATGCGGTTCCTCCAGGAGATGAACGCCACCGTGTACCGGCGGGCGCCTGGCGTGGTGACGATCGCCGAGGAGTCCACCGCGTGGGGCGGGGTGACCAAGCCGACCGAGCACGGCGGGCTCGGGTTCGGGCTGAAGTGGAACATGGGCTGGATGCACGACTCGCTGGAGTACGTGAGCAAGGAGCCCGTGCACCGCAAGTACCACCACCACGAGATGACGTTCTCGATGATCTACGCCTACAGCGAGAACTACGTGCTGCCGATCTCCCACGACGAGGTCGTGCACGGCAAGCAGGCGCTGGTCTCCAAGATGCCCGGCGACTGGTGGCAGCGGCGCGCCAACCACCGCGCGTACCTGGGCTACATGTGGGCGCACCCCGGCAAGCAGCTGCTGTTCATGGGGCAGGAGTTCGCGCAGGGCGGGGAGTTCTCCGAGAAGCACGGCCCGGAGTGGTGGCTGCTGGACCCGGAGTACGTGGCCCGGGGCGACCACGAGGGCGTGCGGGACCTGGTGCGGGACCTGAACGACCGGTACCGGGTCACCCCGGCGCTGTGGGAGCGCGACACCCGGCCCGAGGGCTTCCAGTGGGTGGAGTGCGACGCCGCCGACGACAACGTCTTCGCGTTCCTGCGCTACGACGCGGCGGGCAACCCGCTGCTCGCGGTGTCCAACTTCTCGCCCGTGGTCCGGCACGACTACCGGCTCGGCGTCCCGGACGACGTGCCCGCCTGGCAGGAGGCCCTGAACACCGACGCCGCCCGCTACGGCGGCGGTGACGTGACCAACCCGGGCCCGCTCAAGCCGGAGCCCACGGCATGGCACGGCCGGCCGGTGAGTCTCGCCCTGACGCTGCCGCCGCTGGCGACGGTGTGGCTGGAGCCCGCGTAGTCCCGCCTCCGGCAGGTGTTCGAACAGCCTTCCGGGGCAGTCGGAGAAGATGCGAACTGTCGGAGTGGAGGAGGAACTCCTCCTGGTCGGTCCCGAGACCGGGGAGCCACAGGCCCGGTCCGCCGCCGTCCTGGCCCGCGCCTCGCACGAGGACGCGGGCCAGGAGGTGTTCGAGAAGGAGCTGCACGACCAGATGGTGGAGTTCGCCACCCGTCCGCAGTCGGAGATGGCGGACCTGGGCGCGGAGATCGTCCGCTGCCGGAAGGAGGCGGCCCGGCACGCCGGGGAGACCGGCTGCGCGGTCGCCGCGCTCGCCACCTCGCCGCTGCCGGTGAGCCCGGCGGTGGGTGCGGGCCGCCGCTACCGGTGGATGGCCGAGGAATACGGCATCGCCACCCACGAGCAACTGGTGTGCGGCTGCCATGTGCACGTCGCCGTGGAGTCGGACGAGGAGGGCGTGGCGGTCGTCGACCGGATACGCCCCTGGCTGGCCGTCCTGGCGGCGCTGAGCGCCAACTCGCCGTTCTGGCAGGGCAGGGACACCAGTTACAGCAGTTACCGCAGCCGGGTGTGGCAGCGCTGGCCGTCGGCCGGGCCGACGGAGGTCTTCGGCTCGGCGGCGGAGTACGAGCGCCGGGTCACGGAGATGCTGGCCACCGGGACCGTCCTCGACGGCGCCATGGTGTACTTCGACGCCCGGCTGTCCCGGACCTACCCGACGGTGGAGATCAGGGTGGCGGACGTGTGTCTGCACGCGTCCACCGCGGTGCTGGTCGCCACGCTCGCCCGCGGGCTGGTGGAGACGGCGGCGCGGGAGTGGCGGGCGGGGCGGGCGCCGGTGGACCACAGTGTGAGCCTGCTGCGGCTGGCCGACTGGCGGGCCGCCCGCTCCGGGCTGACCGGGGACCTGCTGCATCCGGCGACCATGCGGCCCGCTCCCGCGGGCGACGTGGTGCGGGACCTGGTGGACCACGCCGCCGGGGCGCTCGCCGACAGCGGCGACCTCGACCGGGTCCACGCGGGCTGCGCGGAGCTGCTGCGCCGGGGCAACGGCGCCCGGGTGCAGCGCGAGCTGCTGGAGCGCACGGGGAGCCTGCGGGACGTCGTCGTGGAGTGTGTGCGGCACACCCAGGAGTGACGTTCCGGGACCCCGGCTCCGGCGGGCCGCCCGTACGTCCCGGCGGCTCAGAGCAGGAGCGAGATGCCGTACGCCAGGAAGAAGGCGGCGACCAGCACCACCAGGACGAGGATCAGCGTGAGCGGGCCCTTGGCCCAGCCCTTGGTCGGGTTGTGGGTCTCCTGCGGGCCCGCCTCGGGCATACTGCTCTCCGCCGGCGGGGTCTCGCCCGGGGGGACCGAGCCGCCCGGCTCCAGGCCGGTGGAGCGCTCGGGTTCGGGGTCTGGACTGATGTGCGTCATGCGCTCCGAGTCCCCCGAACCGGCCCGGTTCACCGGCGTACGGATCACCGATGGGGAGCACTTCTCGGATCCGGTCACCATCCGGTCCGACCTGGACTAGATTCGAGCACCGTCGATGACTGTGCTCGTCGGCGCCGTCACAGCCCGTACCCCCCAGGAGCAGCGCATGAGCGACTTCGCCCTCGCTCCCCCGGCCGTCACGCCGCTGACCTGCGGGCTCGCCGACAGTGTCTTCGAGACGGCGGCGCGCGACCCCGGCCTGCCCGTACTCGCCCGGCGTCCCGGCCCGGGGGCGACGGCCTGGGAGCGGGTGACCGCCGTCGAGCTGCGCGACCAGGTGGTGGACCTGGCGAAGGGGCTGGTCGCGTCGGGGATCACGCCGGGGATGCGGGTGGCGGTGATGGCCCGTACCCGGTACGAGTGGACGGTCCTGAGCTACGCGCTGTGGGCGGTCGGCGCCGAGGTCGTCCCGATCTACCCGACGTCCTCGCGCGAGCAGGTCGAGTGGATCCTGCGGGACTCGGCCTGTGTGGGCGTCGTCGTGGAGGACGAGCACGCGGCGATGACGGTCGGCTCGGTGTGCGACGGGCTGCCGAGGCTGCGGCACGTGTGGCAGCTGGACGCGGGCGCCCTGGACCACCTGGTCGGCCGGGGCGAGTACGTGCCGATCGCCACCGTGGAGTCGCTGCGCCGGATCGTGCTGCCGAACTCCACCGCGGTCGTCGCCTACACCTCCGGCACCTCGGGCCGCCCGCTGGGCTGCGCGCTGAGCCACCGTGGTCTGGCGAGTGTCTGCGACACCCTGCTGGCCGGGTGGGGCCACACCGCGGCGGCGCCGGGCGAGCAGGGGGCGGTGCTGGCGTTCCTGCCGTTCTCCCACGTGTACGGCCTGATGATCCAGGGGCTGTGTGTGCGCGGCGGGCTGCTGATGGGCCATGAGCCGGACCTGGGCGACCAGTGCCTGTCGTCGGCGCTGCGCACCTTCCGGCCGACGTACTTCTACGGGGTGCCGTCCGTCTTCGAGAAGTTGTACAAGACCTTCCTGCGGACGGCGCAGCAGGCCGGGCGCGGTGCCCTGTTCGAGCGGGCCGCGGAGACGGCGCGGGCGTTCGCGGCGGCCACCGAGCGGCAGCGGCTGGGCCGTGGCGCCGGTCCCGGGCTCGAACTGCGGGTGCAGCACGCCCTGTACGAGCGGACGGTGTACCGGCGGCTGCGGGACACGCTCGGCGGCCGGGTGCGCCGGGCCACCTCGGGCGGCTCCCCGCTCAACCGCGAGCTGTCCCTGTTCTACGAGGGCATCGGCATCTACGTGCACGACGGCTACGGCCTGACGGAGACCTGCGGCGGGGTCACCATGCAGCCGCTGGGCCGGGAGAAGTCGGGGACGGTGGGCCAGGTGCTGCCGGGCATGGAGCTGCGGGTGGCGGCGGACGGGGAGGTGCTGGTGCGCGGCCCGTCGGTGTTCCAGGGCTACGTCGGCGACGACACGGCGACCCGGGCGGCGCTGCGCGGCGGCTGGCTGGCCACCGGTGACCTGGGGCGGCTGGACGATGAGGGCTATCTGGCGATCACCGGCCGCAAGAAGGACGTCATCATCACGAGCAGCGGCAAGAGCGTCGCCCCGGCCGCCCTGGAGCAGCGGCTGCGGATGCACCCGCTGGTCCACCAGGCGGTGGTGGTGGGCGACAACCGGCCCTGTGTGGGGGCGCTGCTCACGCTGGACCCGGAGTTCCTGGCGCACTGGCGGGCGGCGCTGGCGCTGCCGGGCGACGCGCCGAGCCGGGAGGCGCGGGAGGAGAACGCGCTGCGGGAGGAGATCGCGCGGGCCGTGGCGATGGCGAACAGCGTGGTGTCGCGGCAGGAGTCCATCCGGGTGTTCCGGGTGCTGCCCGCCCCGTTCGACGTGGCGAGCGGTCTGCTGACGCCGTCGATGAAGCTGCGCCGGGACGCGATCGTGCGGCACTACGCGGACGAGATCGACGCCATGTACGAGGCCCGGTCCCGTCCGACCCGGCTCGCCGCGCCACCGGAGGACCCGGCGTACTGGGACGATCCGGACGATGTGTTCCGGTGAGCGGCGGGCGCGGGGGCGCGCTCCACCGGACGGCGGACGCGTAGCCCGCGCGCCATCGGGAACTCGCGTCAGTGGCGCCACAGGAGACAGGTGGCGACCACTTCGCCGACGGTACGACGGAAGGGGCGGCCCCGCTATCGGTGAGCCGGAAGGTGAGATGTCAACTGAGCCGCGTTGGGACGAGACACTGGCCGCGCAGGGTATTCCAAGCCGTACCGCCACGTTCGCGGGTGAGCCGCAGGACGTGACGGGCGCACGACTGGCCGCGGAGCGCTTCCTGCGCGAGCTGGCGCGGGTCGCGCCGCCCGCGGCACCGGAGTGCTGGCACGACATCCTGCTGGTGGTGGACGAGCTGGCGGCGAACGCGGTGCAGTTCGCGCCGGGTCCGTTCCGGCTGCTGCTGCGCCGCACGTTCGACGGGGTGCACGTCACCGTGCACGACACCAGTACGACGGTGCCCCGGCCGCGCCCGTTCGATCCGGACCACGGCGGTGGCGGCATCGGCTGGCACCTGGTCCACACGCTCTGCGACCAGGTCAGCGTGGTCACGCGGGCGGACGGCAAGGACGTCCATGTGTTCCTTCCGTGGTGAACGGGACACGTGGTGATCGTCTCACGTAGCGGTTGAGCCGGATACGTGGCGGCATCGGGGGTATGCGGAGGCGCAGTCCGCATCCCCACCGACCCGGGAGGTACCCCGTGGCCCTGGCCGAGAACCCGCTGTCCGTCGAGGTCACGCTGCCCCGCGACGACGTCGCGCTGGTGAGCGTGGCGGGCCATCTGGACGTGGATACCGCCACCGAGCTCCAGGCCCAGCTGGCCAACCAGCTGCACCACGGGCGGCGGCACTTCCTGCTGGACCTCTCCGAGGTCCCGTTCATGGACTCGTCCGGCATGAACATCATCCTGCGCGTGTACCAGGAGACCCGCCGTCTGGACGGTGTCGTCCAGGTCATCGACCCCGCCCCGGCCGTACGGCGGGTGCTGGAGCTGACGGGCGTCAGCATCACCGTGCCGATCTCGGTGGACGTCGCGGAGGCCCTCGCCGTCATCGACGGGCAGGCCGGGGCCGAGCCGGAGGTGTTCACGCCCGAGACCTGACCGTGCCGTTCGTCTGGCTGCCGCGCCCGACTGGCGGGGCGGCGCCGGGCGCGGTGGGATCGGTCCGGAGCCGCAGAAGGGATGGACACCGTGACACGACCCAGGATCCTGGTGGTGGGCGCAGGCTTCGCAGGAGTGGAGTGCGTCCGTCGGCTGGAGCGCCGACTCACGCCCAACGAGGCCGACGTCACCCTGGTGACGCCGGTCGCCTACCAGCTCTATCTGCCGCTGCTGCCCCAGGTCGCCTCCGGGGTGCTGACCCCCCAGTCGATCGCGCTGTCACTGCGCCGCAGCCGCAGGTACCGCACCCGCATCATCCCGGGCGGCGCGATCGGCGTGGACCTGAAGGCGAAGGTGTGCGTCGTCCGCACGATCACCGACCGGATCGTCGACGAGCCCTACGACTACATCGTGCTGGCGCCCGGCAGTGTCACCCGCACCTTCGACATCCCCGGCCTCACCGACAACGCGTTCGGCCTGAAGACGCTCGCCGAGGCCGCCTACATCCGCGACCACGTCATCTCCCAGCTGGACCTGGCCGACGCCAGCCAGGACCCGGCCGAGCGGGCGGCCCGGCTCCAGTTCGTGGTGGTCGGCGGCGGCTACGCGGGCACCGAGACGGCCGCCTGTCTGCACCGGCTGACGTACAACGCGGTACGGCGCTATCCGCGGCTCGACCCGGGGTTGATCAAGTGGCATCTGATCGACATCGCCCCGAAGCTGATGCCGGAGCTGGGCGAGAAGCTGGGCGGCAGCGCCCAGGAGATCCTGCGCCGCCGGGGCATCGAGATCTCGCTCGGGGTCTCCGTCGAGAAGGCGGGCCCCGACGAGGTCACCTTCACCGACGGCCGCGTGGTGCCCACCCACACCCTGATCTGGACCGCCGGGGTGGTGGCGAGCCCGCTGATCGGCACGCTGGGCGCGGAGACCGTGCGCGGGCGGCTCGCGGTCACCCCGGAGATGTGCCTGCCGGGGCACGACGGCGTGTTCGCACTGGGTGACGCCGCCGCGGTGCCGGACCTCGACAAGGGCGAGGAGGGCGCCGTCTGCCCGCCCACCGCGCAGCACGCGACCCGACAGGGCAAGCTGGTCGCCGACAACGTCCTCGCCACCCTGCGCGGCCAGCCGCAGCGGCCGTACCACCACCGGGACCTGGGTCTGGTGGTGGACCTCGGCGGCCGGGACGCGGTGTCCAAGCCGCTGGGCGTGGAGCTGCGGGGGCTGCCCGCGCAGGTGGTGGCCCGCGGGTACCACTGGTCGGCGCTGCGCACCAACGTCGCCAAGGCCCGGGTGGCGACCAACTGGGCGCTGAACGCCGTCGCGGGCGACGACTTCGTCCGCACCGGCTTCCAGGCCCGCAAGCCCGCCAAGCTGAAGGACTTCGAGTACACCGACGCCTACCTGACGCCGGAGGAGGTCGCGGAGCACGTGGGGCGGGTGTCGCGCGGGGAGGACTGAGCGGGCGTACGCACGGCGGCGCCCCGGAAGCCTGATGACCGGCTTCCGGGGCGCCGCCGTCGTGCCTCAGGCGGCCCGGCGGGGGCCGAGGGCCTCGGCGCGCACCCGGGCGCAGCTGCGGCTGATGAGCCGGGAGACGTGCATCTGGGAGATGCCGAGCTGGTCGGCGATCCGGCTCTGGGTCATGTCCTCGAAGAACCGCATGTAGAGGATGGCCCGCTCCCGTTCGGGCAGCCGCCGCAGCCCTTCCTTGGCGGACTCGCGGTCCACGACGGTGTCGTAGGCGGAGTCGGGGCCGCCGAGGGTGTCGGCGAGGCTGTAGCCGTCGTCGTCGGTGGACAACTCGGCGTCCAGGGAGAGGGTGCTGAAGCTGTCCAGCGCCTCCAGACCGGCGTTGACCTCGTCCTCGGAGAGGCCGGTGTACTCGGCCAGGTCGGCCACCGTCGGCTCGGGACTGCCGGGGTTCTGGGTGAGGTCGCGGCGGGCGACCCGCACCTTGTTGCGCAGTTCCTGGACCCGGCGCGGCACCCTCAGGGCCCACATACGGTCCCTGAAGTGCCGCTTGACCTCGCCGGTGATGGTGGGCACGGCGTAGCTCTCGAAGGCGCCGCGGGAGGGGTCGTAGCGGTCGATCGCCTTGACCAGACCGAGCGCCGCGACCTGGCGCAGGTCCTCGACGGACTCGCCGCGGTCGCGGAAGCGGCTGGCGATGCGGTGCGCCATGGGGAGCCACGCCTCGACGAGTTCGTCGCGCAGGGCGTCGCGTTCCGGCCCTTCGTCCAGGGCGGCCAGCCTGCTGAACCGGGCCGCGGTGTCGGGGGCGTCGTCGTGCTGCCGCCGGGGTGCCGTGGCGGTTCGTGCGAGCGTGCCGGTTCGGCTTGTCGACATGTCGGTGACCATGCGGAATTGCTCCCGAACGTGGTGTCGTCTCAGGGAATGACCGCGGGGAGAGGGAATGCCGTCCGGAGATCTCGGAGGGCCGGAGCGGTCATACCGCTCCCCGCCGGCGCGCCTCCGGTCCGAAGCACGAACTTGCGTCTGCCCCTCCCCCAGGCGATCAAACACGGGGGCCGGGCAAAGCCCGCGGAAATCGGGGCGCGCGCACCCTGCCGGGGTCACGCCCGAGCCGTGCCGGGCGCCCGCGCGCCGGGTCAGAAGACCGGGACGACGGCGGTGATCCGCTTGCCGCCGGAGGGCAGTTCGGAGACGTTCACGGCGCGCGCCAGTCGGCACACGATGGGCCAGCCGCGTCCGCCGCTGCGGCGCCGCCCGCCGTCGTCGAGCGCGGGGGTCAGCACCGGCCGGCGGTCGCTGCGGTCGCAGACGGAGACCCGGACGTCGTGCTCGTCGACGTCGACGTCCACACCGGTGACGCCGCCGCCGTGCAGGATGGCGTTGGTGGTCAGCTCGGAGGCCACGAGGAGCGCGTCGGAGAGGGCGTCCTCGTCGCAGGGGGTGCCGGTGGCGCGGCACCGGCAGGCGACGGCGCACCGCACGGCGGTGCGTACGTCGGCCGGGCGGCAGTCGTCGTCGGCCCCGGATCCGGAGTGCGGATCGGACGAGGGCTCGTCGGTCCAGTGCTGCGCGGGCATCCTCTCGCTCCCTGGCTCGCCGGACGCGGGGTCCCCCCCGCGAGTTCCCTTGTGTCTCCCTTGTTCGGCTCACCCTCCGGGGCCGCGCCAAACATGCCCGGCCGACCGCCATCGATGGGCCGCCGCGGGGTACGCGGGACGTATGACCGATGTCGTGGACTCAGACGAACTGCTGCGTCGGCTCCAGCGGGCCAGGGCCTGCGCGCGGGACGAGGAGCGGACCTGGCGGGCGCGGCGCGACGCGCTCGGGGCGACGGATCCGGGCGAGGCCGAGCAGGCCGCGGTGCGGGTGCTCGCCTACGAGGCGGTGGCGCGGGTGCTGGACGAGATCCTGACGCCGGGGAAGCGCGCCGTGAAGTGAATCGGGTCACGTAACCCGGTTCTGACCGCATACAAGCACGGAAGATGGTTTATTGTTCACTCATAGCTGGCGACGGAGTTGACGGATCCCCCTCCTCCTCCGCGCCGCTAGTGCGGCCCTGGCTGGCTTCCCCCGTCCAGCCAGGGCTTCTCCCTTTCCCGATGGCTTTCCCGACGGCTTCCCGGCAGCTCTCCTGACGGCTTTCCCCCGCCGGATGCGCGACGGGCCGTGGGAGGCTCCAATGGGGCATAGGGACAGCACGGATTCCTTCGCTGGTGAGGAGCCCCGCGCCATGACGAAAGCGACGAAACTGCTCACCGCCCTCCCCGCGCCGCAGCGGCAGCGCCTGATGGACCTGGCCCGCGAGGTGTCCTTCGCGGAGGACGCCCGCATCTTCGAGGCGGACGGCACCGCCGACCGGTTCTGGGTGATCCGCTCGGGCGCGGTCTCCCTCGACCAGCGCGTGACGGCGCTCCAGCGGGTGACCGTCGCCAACCTCGGCGCGGGCGACCTGCTGGGCTGGTCCTGGCTGTTCCCGCCGTACCGCTGGGACTTCGGCGCGGAGGCGTTCAGCCCTGTACGGGCCTACGAGTTCGACGCGCACGCGGTGCTCGCGCTCTGCGAGGAGGAGCCCCGCCTCGGGTTCCTGCTGGTGCGCACCGTCGCCGAGATCCTCGCCCACCGACTGGAGATGACCCGCGGTCAGCTCATGGACCGCTACGCGGCGCCCCGGCGCGGCGTCCTCTGACCGGCCCCCGGCACGTCAGGCGCCCGCGATCAGCATCCCGCCGAGGGTGATCATCGTCGCGGCGACCAGGGCGTCCAGCACCCGCCACGCGGCGGGCCGGGCCAGCCAGCGGCCGAGCAGCCGCCCGCCGAAGCCGAGCGCGGCGAACCAGCACAGGCTGGCCAGCGCCGCGCCGAGCCCGAAGGTCCAGCGCAGCGGGCCGCGGTCGGCGGCGACCGAGCCGAGCAGGAACACCGTGTCGAGGTACACGTGCGGGTTGAGCCAGGTCAGCGCCAGACAGGTGAGCACCGCCCGGCGCGTGGAGGTGGCGGCGGCGCCGTCCGCCCGCAGCGCGCCGGGCCGCAGCACCCGACGGGCGGCGAGGGCGCCGTAGCAGAGCAGGAAGGCGCCGCCGGTCCAGGCGACCACCGTGAGCGCCTCGGGCCAGGCCACGACCACCGCGCCGATCCCGGCGACCCCGAGGGCGATGAGCACGGCGTCGGAGAGGGCGCAGATCACCACCACCGGCAGGACGGCCTGGCGGCGTGTCCCCTGGCGCAGGACGAAGGCGTTCTGCGCGCCGATGGCGACGATGAGGGAGAGTCCGGTACCGAATCCGGCGGCTGCGGCGGTCAGGGCGTTGGGCATGTCAGGACGCTAAGCAACCGACCAGTGGAAGTACAGCTAAAGATTCTTACCTATCATTAGCCTTCCTGAAGAGCGGCCCTGGAGGGAACGTGACCGAGGAACTGCCCCTCGACCAGGTGCGCACCCTGCGGGCCGTGATCGACGAGGGCACCTTCGAGGCAGCGGCGGCGGCGCTGCACGTGACGCCGTCCGCGGTCAGCCAGCGGGTGAAGGCGCTGGAGCAGCGCACCGGCCGGGTGCTGCTGCTGCGCACCAAGCCGGTGCGGCCGACGGAGTCCGGCGAGGTGCTCGTGCGGCTCGCCCGGCAGCTGGCCCGCCTGGAGCGCGACGCCCACGCCGAACTGGGGCTGAGCGGCGCCGGGGAACCCACCCGGCTGTCGGTGGCGGTGAACGCGGACTCGCTGGCGACCTGGTTCCTCGGCGCCCTGCGGCGCGTCCCCGAGGAGCCGCCGCTCACCTTCGCGCTGCGCCGCGAGGACGAGGACCACACGGCGGCGCTGCTGCGCGAGGGCGTGGTGATGGCCGCGGTGACCTCCTCGCCCGACCCGGTCCCCGGCTGCTCGGTGCGGGCACTGGGGCGGATGCGCTACCTGCCGGTGGCCACCCCGGACTACGCCGCCCGGCATCTGGCCGGTCCGCTGGCGGAGGCGCTCCTGGTGGCGCCCGTGGTCGTCTTCGACGAGCGGGACGACTTCCAGGACGGCTTCGTACGCCGCCTCACCCACGGGCGCGCCGCCGCGAGCGCCCGACGGCACCACGTGCCCACCTCGGAGGGGTTCGCGGAGGCCGTCGCCTCCGGCATGGGCTGGGGGATGCTCCCCGAGGCCCAGGCGGAACCCCTGCTGCGCGCCGGGCGGGTGGTGGCCTTCGCACCGGACCGGGCGGTGGACAGTCCGCTGTACTGGCAGCAGTGGAGACTGCACTCGCCCGCGCTCGCGGTGCTCGCCGAGGCGGTGGCCGCGCAGGCCGCCGAGTCGCTGCGCGCCCCGAAGTGAACCGTTCGGGGGAGCTTCACCCACCTCGTACCGGCAGATCGGCCGTTGGCGTGTGCACACCGCATGGCGACGACCGTCGGCAACATCTGCGCAAGGCGTGGGCGGTTCGTTGTCGGGCCCGCGCCCGGTCTCGCGGCTCTGAAGGACCCAGGGCCGCACCCCGGGGCCCTTCTCGCGCGGCAGGTGGGAGTAGTCGTGCAGACGGCGGGCCACCCCCAGGCCGACGGACCTGTTGTCCCCCCACCACGGCTCGACGTCGAGCGGGTTCGCGGACAGGCCCGGCATGGCCACGCCCGTGAGGTCGTCGGTGCCGGACACCCCGGACACCCCGGCCAGGTCGGTCCCGGGGCCGCGCGACCAGCGGACGTACAGGCCCCGGTGGTGCCCGACGAGCCGGGCCAGCTCACCGAGCGTGTCCACGACCGGCAGATCCTCCCAGCCACTCATCCCGTGACCTCCCTCGTCCCGTCAGGGCCACGGGGTACCCGTCCGTCACAAGAGGGAAGCACAGGAGAGCACGGGAGACCCAGGAAGGAAGGGGGGCCGCCGTGAGTGTCCGTGTACGCCGGATCTACGAACCGCCCGAACCCGGCGACGGGACGCGCGTCCTGGTCGACCGGCTCTGGCCGCGCGGCCTGGCGAAGGACGCGGCCCGGGTGGACGAGTGGCCCAAGGCGGCCACCCCCTCCACCGAGCTGCGCCGCTGGTACCACGCGGGCGAGGGGTCGTACGAGGAGTTCACCGAACGCTACGAGGCGGAACTGACCGCCGGCGAGGCCGCCGACGCCCTCGCCCGGCTGCGGGAGTCGGCCCGCGCGGGGACGGTGACACTGCTGACGGCGTCGAAGGCCCCGGAGCGGAGCCACGCCGCGGTGCTGGCGCGGCTCCTGGACACGTAGGCCCCCTCCTGATTCCGCAGGCCCCGTCCCGTCACCCCGTCTGTTCCGCCGCCGCGCGCCCCGCCGCCCGCCCGGAGAACAGGCAGCCGCCGAGGAACGTGCCCTCCAGGGCGTTGTACCCGTGCACCCCGCCGCCGCCGAACCCGGCGACCTCGCCCGCGGCGTACAACCCGTCGACGGGGGTGCCGTCGGCGCCGAGGGCGCGGGAGTCCAGGTCGGTCTGGATGCCGCCGAGGGTCTTGCGGGTGAGGACGTGCAGCTTCACGCCGATGAGCGGACCGGCCTCGGGGTCGAGGAACCGGTGCGGGGCGGCGACCCGGCCGAGCCGGTCACCGATGTAGCGGCGGGCGTTGCGGATGCCCTGGACCTGGGAGTCCTTGGCGTACGGGTTGTCCAGCTGGGCGTCGCGGGCGGTCACCTGGCGGCGGATCCCCGCGGGGTCGAGGAGGGCCTTGCCGGTCAGCCCGTTCATCTTCTCGACGAGCTGTTCGAGGGTGTCGGCGACCACGAAGTCGGCGCCGCCGCGCACGAACGCCTGCACGGGGGCGGGCGCGCCCTTGCCGAGCAGCCGGTCGCGCAGCACGGCCCGCCGGTCCTTGGCGGTGATGTCGGGGTTCTGCTCGGAGCCCGACAGCGCGAACTCCTTCTCGATGATCTTCCGGGTGACGATGAACCAGGAGTGGTCGTACTCCGCGATGTCCTCGGTGGTGCGCAGATGGCGCAGCGTGCTCAGGGTGTCGTAGCCGGGCAGGCAGGGGTCGGGCAGGCGGCGGCCGAGGGCGTCGAACCAGAGGGGGGACGGGCCGGGCAGGATGCGGATGCCGTGGCCGGGCCAGACGGGGTCCCAGTTGCGGACGCCCTCGGTGTAGTGCCACATGCGGTCCCGGTTGACCAGCCGGACGCCCGCCTCGGCGCTGATGTCGAGCATCCGCCCGTCGACGTAGGCGGGGACGCCGGTGACCATCTCGGCGGGCGGGGTGCCGAGCCGTTCGGGCCAGTAGCGGCGGACGATGTCGTGGTTGGCGCCGATGCCGCCGGAGGTGACGATCACCGCCTGGGCGGTCAGTTCGAAGTCGCCGACCGCGTCGCGGTTGGAGGCGACGCCGCGTGGGGCGTCGTCGGGGGCGAGGAGGGTGCCGCGGACGCCGCGGGCGGCGCCGTCCTCGATGAGGAGTCCGTCGACGCGGTGGCGGTGGTGGAAGGTCAGCAGTCCCTCGCGGGCGGCCCGCTCGGCGTAGGCGGTGAACGGTTCGACGACGCCGGTGCCGGTGCCCCAGGCGATGTGGAAGCGGGGCACCGAGTTGCCGTGGCCGTCGGCGCGCAGGTCGCCGCGCTCGGCCCAGCCGACGGTGGGCAGCAGCCTGATGCCGTGCCCCTCCAGCCAGGACCGCTTCTCCCCGGCCGCGAACTCGACGTAGGCGCGGGCCCAGCGCACCGCCCAGGAGTCCTCGTCGTCCACGCGGTCGAACCGGGCGCTGCCCTGCCAGTCGTTCCAGGCGAGGTCGAAGGAGTCCTTGATGCCGAGGCGGCGCTGTTCCGGCGAGTCGACGAGGAACAGCCCGCCGAAGGACCAGAAGGCCTGTCCGCCGAGGTTGGCGGCGTTCTCCTGGTCGACGAGGGCGACCTTCCTGCCGCGGCTGGTGAGTTCGTGCGCCGCGACCAGTCCCGCGAGGCCCGCTCCTACGACGATGACGTCGGCGTCCATGGCGACCGTTCCCTTCCTTGTACGGGGGCGCCGCTGCCGTCGGTCAGCAGGGCGGTGAGCAGTTGCCTGAGCCAGGCGCGGGCGCGCTCGACGTCCTTGTCCAGGAGCAGTTGGGTGGTGACCCCGTCGTACGCGGCGACGACCGCCCAGGCGGCGCCGTCCGTGCCGCCGAGCGCGGCGGGCAGCGCACCGAACACGGTGGACCGGCCGAGCCGGTCGGCGATCGCCCGCCGCAGCCGCTGGCGGTGTTCGAGGAGGCTGGCGGCGACGTCCGGGTCCCGGGCGGCGTGCGCCAGGAAGTCCGTCTTGACGAGGAGCCAGTCCACGTCGAGCAGCAGCACCTCGGTGACCCGGTCGACGGAGGCCGGTACGTCCAGCTCGGGGCCGTCGAGTGCGAGCGCCTCGGCGACCTGCTCGGCGATCAGGTCGGCGCGCTGCCGGTAGAGCGCGAAGAACAGTTCGTCGAGGGTGGCGAAGTTGGAGTAGAAGGCGCCCCGGCTGTAGCCCGCCGCCTCGCAGACCTCCTCGATGGAGACCCGGCCGAACCCCTTGGCCGCGAACACGGCGAACGCGGCGTCCAGCAGGTTGGCCCGCGTCCGGACCCGCCGTCTGGTCACCCGCCCGACCGTGCGCTGTGCCACCGTGCGCTCGCCTCCCTCGTCCGATACGAGAACGTATCCGATACATGAACGTATTCAAAGGGTTCGCACCAAGCGGCTTCCCCGCCCTTCCGAACCTTCGTTCGATTAGCGGTACGCTGGGGGCATGACCGTGCACCTCCAGGGCTCCCTCTTCGACCAGACCGACGAGACCGACCAGCCCACGCTCGGCCCCCTCGACGGGATCCGCCGCACCGAGCTGGACGCGGGCGCCTGGATCGACGTCCTGCCCGGCTGGCTGAGCGGCGCGGACGACCTGTTCGCCCGCCTGGTGGCCGACGTGCCGTGGCGTGCCGAGCGCCGCGCGATGTACGACCAGGTCGTGGACGTCCCCCGGCTGCTGGCGTTCTACGGCACGGGCGAGCCGCTGCCGCACCCCGTGCTGGCGGACGCGCGCGACGCCCTGACCGCGCACTACGCCGGGGAACTGGGCGAGCCGTTCACCACCGCGGGCCTGTGCTACTACCGCGACGGCCGGGACAGCGTCGCCTGGCACGGCGACCGGATCGGGCGGGGCGCCCGCGAGGACACCATGGTCGCCATCCTCTCCCTGGGCACCCCGCGCGACCTGCTGCTGCGCCCGCTGCACGGCGGTGGCGGCACCGTGCGCCGCCCGCTGGGCCACGGCGACCTGATCGTGATGGGCGGGTCCTGCCAGCGGACCTGGGAGCACTGCGTACCCAAGTCGGCGCGGGTCGCGGGCGGCAGGGTCAGCGTGCAGTTCCGCCCGCGCGGGGTGCGCTGAGCCCGCCCGTGCGGGGTCTGCTTTGCTGTCCCCCGGCGGACGTGGGACTCAACGGGCGGGACCATCATGCGGGCAGTAGTGCGGCAGGTCGCCGACGGCACCTATCTGGTGCGCGGCGGCAGCACCAACTGGGTCATCCTCAGAGAGGGGGACGCGGTCACGCTGGTCGACACCGGGTACCCCGGCGACCGGGCGGCGCTGCTCGACTCGCTGGCGCAGGTGGGCAGTGCGCCGGAGGCGGTCGCGGCGGTGCTCGTCACGCACGCGCACAACGACCACCTGGGCTCGGCCGAGTACCTGCGCGCCGCGCACGGGACGCCGGTGTACCTGCACGAGGCGGAGGTGCCGCATGCCCGCCGGGACTTCCTGCACCAGGTGTCCGTCGGGCGGGTACTGGCCAACGGCTGGCGGCCGGGCGTGCTGCCGTGGGCGGTGCACGCGCTGCGCTCCGGCGGCACCCGGCAGGTGCCGGTCACCGCGCCCGAGCCGTTCCCGGCGCCGGGCCCGCTGGACCTGCCCGGCCGCCCGGTACCGGTGCCGACGCCGGGGCACACCCTGGGCCACTGCGCCTTCCAGGTGCCGGGCGCGGGGGTGGTGGTCTCCGGGGACGCGCTGGTCAGCGGGCATCCCACCAGCCGGATCAGCGGCCCCCAGCTGCTGCCCGGCATGTTCCACCACGAGCGGGCGCGGGCCGTCGCCTCGCTGGCCGTGTTCGAGGAGTTGGACGGCGACCTGCTGCTGCCGGGCCACGGGCCCGCGTACCACGGCCCGGTACGGGACGCCGCCCGTCAGGCGCGGGAGCGGGCGGCTCAGGGGTCCTTTCCCTCTGAGCGTCCGATCAGGTCGCGGGAAGGGACCCCTTAAGGTTCGGCCATGGCTTTGCAGATCAGCGCCACCAACCCGGAGCACCCCGCGCTCCTGCTCGCCCTGCCCTGGCAGGTCCCGCTGGAGGAGTGGCCCGAGGAGTACCTCGTGCCGCTGCCGCGCGGCATCTCCCGGCACGTGGTGCGCTACGCCCGCGCGGGCGACGAGGTGATCGCCGTCAAGGAACTCGCCGAGCGCCCGGCACTGCGCGAGTACGAGCTGCTGCGCGACCTGGACCGGCTCGGCATCCCCGCGGTGGACCCGCTCGCCGTGGTCACCGGGCGCGTGGACGCCGCCGGGGAGCCGCTGGAGCCGGTGCTGGTCACCCGGCACCTGGGCGGTTCGATGCCGTACCGGTCGATGTTCGAGACGACGATGCGGCCCGCCACCATGCACCGGCTGATGGACGCCCTCGCGGTGCTGCTGGTGCGGCTGCACCTGACGGGGTTCGCGTGGGGCGACTGCTCGCTGTCCAACACGCTGTTCCGGCGGGACGCGGGCGCCTTCGCCGCCTATCTCGTGGACGCCGAGACCGGCGACCTGCACCCGCGGCTCAGCGACGGCCAGCGCGACTACGACCTCGACCTCGCCCGCGTCAACATCAGCGGTGAGCTGCTGGACCTGGAGGCGTCCGGGGCGCTGCACCCGTCGGTGGACCCGATCGAGTTCGGGCAGGAGATCTGCGCGCGGTACCACAGGCTGTGGCGGGAGCTGACCCGCACCTCCGTCTACCCGGCGGGCAAGTACCACTACATCGAGCGCCGCATCCGCCGGCTCAACGACCTCGGCTTCGACGTGGCCGAGATGCAGATCGAGAGTTCCTCCAACGGCGACACGGTCACCTTCGTGCCGAAGGTCGTGGACGCCGGGCACCACCAGCGGCAGCTGCTGCGGCTGACGGGACTGGACACCGAGGAGAACCAGGCCAGGCGGCTGCTGAGCGACCTGGAGAGCTGGATGGCCACCCAGGAGGACTCCACCGAAGCCCGCCCCGAGGTCCTCGCCCACCGCTGGGTGCGGCAGGTGTTCCGGCCGACCGTGCGCGCCGTGCCCGTCGAACTGCGCGGCGCGATGGACCCGGCGGAGATCTACCACCAGCTCCTCGAACACCGCTGGTACCTGTCCGAGCGGGCACAGCACGACATAGGCCTCGACACGGCGGTGAAGGACTACATCGACAACATCCTGCCGCGCGCCCGGGAGACGCTGGAGTCCGCCGAGCCGGAGTGACCGGGCCCTGGTCGCCTAGGCCTGGTGCGGGACCACGGCCACCGGGCACTCCGCGTGGTGCAGCACCCCGTGGGCGACCGAGCCGATCCGGGCGCCCACGGCGGTGCGGGTGGCGCGGCGGCCCACCACCATGAGCTGGGCGCGCCCGGCCACCGACAGCAGCACCTGGCCCGCGCTGCCCATCTCCACGTGCTCCACGACGTGCACGTCCGGGAAGCGGGCGCGCCACGGCTCCAGCGCGTCGGCCAGCGCCTTCCTCTCGTACGGCTCCGGACCCCCGGCGTCGTCGAGGAGCTTCAGGGAGGCGGGGCTGTAGGCGAACACCGGCGGCAGCGTCCAGGCCCGTACGGCACGCACCGGGGCCTGCCGGGCGGCGGCCGTCTCGAAGGCGAACCGCAGCGCGGCGGCGCTGTCCTCGGGGCCGCCCTCCTGGCCGACGACGACCTCCCGGGCGGCCACCTCGCCCGCCGTGCGGTCGCCGGAGCGCACCAGCACCACGGGGCACGCCGCCTCCGCGACCACCTGCTGGCCGACGGAGCCGAGCAGGAAGCCGACGAGCCGCCCGTGCCCGCGCGAGCCGAGCACCAGCGTCCCGGCGTCGTCCGCCGCGGCGAGCAGCGTCTCCACCGCGCCGCCCTCGACGACGTCCGCGGCGACGTCGAGGCCGGTGTGCCGTTCGCGCACCTCGCGCACGGCCTGCCCCACCGCGTCCCGCACCCACCGCTCCTGGGCGTCCCGGCCCTGCGCGTCGAGGCCCTCGCGGGACTCGTACCGCCAGGCGTGCACCACCCGCAGCGCCGTCCCGCGGCGCACGGCCTCGCGGGCCGCCCAGGCGAGCGCGGCGTGGCTCTCCTCCGTTCCGTCCACGCCTGCCGTGATCGGGCGCGTCATCTCCGGGTGCCTCCTCGTGTCCTCACCTGCCGTACGGGTCCAGTCTTCCCTACGCCCGGACGGCGCCGGGCGGGGGCGTGGCCCGGCGGACTTTTCCCGAGCGTACGGGGGCCATCGAACATACGATGGGCGGGAACATCCGAACGCCCGGGGTGGGAGACGTATGGCACAGGCCGCCGACACGGCGCGGACCGTCATCATGACCGTCGACGACGATCCGGGGGTCTCCCGAGCTGTCGCCCGGGACCTGCGGCGACGCTACGGCGAGTCGTACCGCATCGTGCGCGCGGAGTCCGGCGAGTCGGCGCTCGACGCGCTGCGGGAGCTGAAGCTGCGCGGCGACCTGGTGGCGGTGATCCTCGCCGACTACCGGATGCCGCAGATGAACGGCATCGAGTTCCTGGAGCAGGCGCTGGACGTCTACCCGGGCGCCCGGCGGGTGCTGCTGACCGCGTACGCGGACACCAACGCGGCGATCGACGCGATCAACGTCGTCGACCTCGACCACTACCTGCTCAAGCCGTGGGACCCGCCCGAGGAGAAGCTGTACCCGGTCCTGGACGACCTGCTCCAGGCGTGGCGCAGCAGCGACTACCGGCCGGTCCCGGCGACCAAGGTGGTCGGGCACCGCTGGTCCGCGCGGTCCTCGGAGGTGCGCGAGTTCCTGGCCCGCAACCAGGTGCCGTACCGCTGGTACTCCTCCGACGAGCCGGAGGGGCGGCGGCTGCTGGCCGCGGCGGGCGCGGACGGGCGGCGGCTGCCGCTGGTGATCACCCCGGACGGCACGCCGCTGGTGGAGCCGGAGCCGCCGGAGCTGGCCGCCGAGGTGGGCCTGGCGACCACGCCGACGGCCGACTTCTACGACCTGGTCGTCATCGGCGGCGGCCCGGCCGGGCTCGGCGCGGCCGTGTACGGGGCCTCGGAGGGGCTGCGCACGGTGCTGGTGGAGCGGTCGGCGACCGGTGGGCAGGCGGGGCAGAGCTCCCGGATCGAGAACTACCTCGGCTTCCCCGACGGCGTGTCCGGCGCGCAGCTCACCGACCGGGCGCGGCGGCAGGCGGCGAAGTTCGGCGCGGAGATCCTCACCGCCCGCGAGGTGACGGGTCTGGAGGTGAGCGGCGGCGCGCGGATCGTGCGGTTCAGCGACGGCTCGGCGGTCGCCGCGCACAGCGTGATCCTCGCGACCGGCGTGTCCTACCGGCAGCTCGACGCCCCCGGCGCCGCCGACCTCACCGGCTGCGGCGTCTTCTACGGCTCCTCGCTGACCGAGGCACCCGCCTGCCAGGGCCAGGACGTGTACATCGTCGGCGGCGCCAACTCCGCGGGGCAGGCGGCGATGTACCTGTCCCGGGGCGCCAAGTCGGTGACGCTGCTGGTGCGCGGGGAGTCGCTGGCGGCGTCGATGTCGCACTACCTGATCGAGCAGATCGGTGAGTCGCCGAACATCTCGGTGCGCTGCTCCACGGTGGTGGAGGCGGCGCACGGCGCGGACCACCTGGAGCAGCTGACCCTGCGCGACGTCGGCAGCGGGCACACCGAACTCGTCGACGCGCAGTGGTGCTTCGTCTTCATCGGCGCCGCCCCGCTGACGGACTGGCTGGCCGGCACGGTGCTGCGCGACGAGCGCGGCTTCATCCTGGCCGGGCCCGACCTGACGCCCGACGGACGGCCGCCCGCGGGCTGGGAGCTGGACCGGCCGCCGTACCACCTGGAGACCAACATCCCCGGCGTGTTCGTGGCGGGCGACGCCCGCGCCGAGTCCGCCAAGCGTGTCGCGTCCGCCGTCGGAGAGGGAGCCATGGCCGTGATGCTCGTCCACCGCTACCTGGAGCAGTCGTGAGCGGGCGGGTCCTGCCGTGCAGCCCGCGGGAGATCGGCTCGCTGTTCCTGTTCGAGAAGCTCGACGCCGAGCAGTTGGGGCGGCTGTGCGCCGAGGGCCGCGTGGAGCGGTTCGAACCGGGCCCGGTGTACGTCGAGGGCGACCCGGCGACCTGCTTCTACGTCATGCTCGAGGGAACGGTCGTGCTGTACCGCAGGGTCGGCGGCGACGACGTCGAGGTGTCCCGTACCTCGCAGCGCGGGGTGTACGGGGGCGCCATGCAGGCGTACATCGGCGACCGGGTGCGGCAGGTCTACAACGGCTCCATGCACGTCACGGAACCGACGCGGTTCTTCGTCCTGCCCGCCGACACCTTCGCGGCGATCATGCAGGAGTGGTTCCCGATGGCGGTGCACCTGCTGGAGGGGCTGTTCTTCGGTTCGAAGAGCACCCAGCGGGTGATCGGGCAGCGGGAGCGGCTGCTGGCGCTCGGCTCGCTGTCCGCGGGGCTGACCCACGAGCTGAACAACCCGGCCGCGGCGGCGGTACGGGCGACGGCGACGCTGCGGGAGCGGGTCGCGAAGATGCGGCACAAGCTGAGCGTGATCTCCGCGGGACCGTATCCGCGCGAGGCGCTGGCGAACCTCATCGAGATCCAGGAGCGCACCGCGGAGCGGGTCGCCAAGGCGCCGGTGCTCAGCCCGTTGGAGGCGTCCGACCGGGAGGACGCGGTCAGCGACTGGCTCGACGACCACGGCATCCCGGACGGCTGGCGGCTCGCGCCGACCTTCGTGCAGGCCGGGCTCGACCTGGACTGGCTCGACCAGGTCGCGGCGGCGGTGGACCCGGAGGTGCTGCCGGGCGCGATCGGCTGGCTGAACTACACGGTCGAGACCGAGCTGCTGATGGACGAGATCGCCGACTCCACCACCCGTATCTCCCATCTGGTGGACGCCGCCAAGCAGTACTCGCAGCTGGACCGGGCGCCCTACCGGATGGCCGACGTCCACGAACTCCTCGACAGCACGCTGCTGATGCTCTCCGCCAAGATCGGCAAGCGGATCAAGGTCGTGAAGGAGTACGACCGCACGCTGCCGAACGTCCCGGCGTACCCGGCGGAGCTCAACCAGGTGTGGACGAACCTGATCGACAACGCGGTCGCCGCGATCAACAGCGTCGGCGGGGACGGCACGCTGACCGTGCGGACGGCGCTGGACCACGACCGGATGCTGGTGGAGTTCCGCGACACCGGGTGCGGGGTGGCGCCGGAGATCCGGTCCCGTATCTTCGACCCCTTCTTCACCACCAAGCCGGTGGGGCAGGGCACGGGGCTGGGACTGGACATCTCCTGGCGGATCATCGTCAACAAGCACCACGGCAGTCTCCAGGTGGAGTCCGAACCGGGCGACACGCGGTTCCAGGTGCTGCTTCCGCTCACCGCCGCGGACGGCGACACGCCGGACACCCTGGAAACGACCGACGACGAAAGGCGCGAGGAACCGGCATGACGACTGACAGCGGAACCGAGGCGATCGACCCGAGCGTGCCGCCGAGCGGGCCCGGCTGCGTCGAGTGCGACGCCGACGGCGGCTGGTGGTTCCACCTGCGCCGGTGCGCGGCCTGCGGCCACGTCGGCTGCTGCGACTCCTCCCCCGCGCAGCACGCCTCCGCCCACTACCGGGCCACCGGACACCGGGTGATGCGCAGCTTCGAGCCGGGCGAGGGCTGGTTCTGGGACTTCGAGAAGAACGAGCTGTACGAGTCCGGCCCCGACCTGGCCCCACCGGAAAGCCACCCCGAGGACCAGCCCGCCCCGGGACCGGCGGGCCGGGTACCGGCGGACTGGGCGGAGACGCTGCGCTGAGCGGGACGGCCACTCCTCGCCGGGCCTCGCGGGGAGCGGGGGTGCTGCGCCGGGCGAGGCTGCCGCGTTGAGCGGGGCCGTGTGCTGGGCGGGGTCGCCGTGTTGAGCGGGGCCATGTGTGGATCGGGGGCGGCACGCCGAGCGGGGCCGTGTGTGGATCGGGGGCGGCGCGCCGAGCGAGGCCGGGCGTGGAGCGGGGGCGGCACGCCGAGCAAGGCCGGGCGTGGAGCGGGGGCGGCCGTTCAGCGGAAGTGGAACGGCGAGCAAGGCCGGGCGTCGTGTGGGACGGCGCGCCGAGTGTGGGTCGGTGTGGGGTGGGGTGGTGCGGGGAACCCCCGTGCCCTGGTAGACGTTGTCCGGGCGGATTCGTTGGGCCCGGACGACGACACCAGGGCGGCGCGATGAGCGAGTTGATTCCCGGGGGCAACCTGCCCCTGCCCGGGGGTGCCGTGACGGTGCGGGTGCCCGGCCCGTTCGACGTGTCCGCGCTGATCACCGACGACGGCGGCACGGTGGGCGGCGACGCGGACTTCGTGTTCTACAACCAGCCCACCGCACCCGGCGCCCGCCTGGACGGCGACACCCTCACCGTGGAGCCGACCCGGCTGCGCGCCGGGGCCACCCGGGTCACCGTCGTCGTCAGCCCCGCCGACCCCGGCACCACGCTGGGCGCCCTGCCCGCCCCCGTCCTGCACGTCACCGACGCCCGCGGCGCCACGGTCGCCCGGTTCACCCCGCGCAGCCCGGACCGGGAGACGGTGCTGCTGCTCGCCGAGCTGTACCGCCGCGCCGGCCAGTGGAAGCTCCGCGCCCTGGGCCAGGGGTACGCGGACGGACTGGCGGGGCTGGCACGGGACTTCGGGGTGGACGTCGTGGACGACGACAACGGCCCCGGCCCGGGGCCCGGCACCCTCGTCGCCCCCCTCTCCCCCGCCGTACCCGCCCCGCGGCCCGGCGGCGAACCCGACGGGTTCCTCGGTCTGGTCAACGCCGCCCGGGCCCGCGCCGGTTCGCCGCCCGTCGTGCTGGACGCACGGCTCGCCGTGGCGGCCCGGGAGCACGCCGGGGCGATGGCGGCGGCCGGGCGGCTCGGCGTCGAGGGGCATGACGGCATCTCCGTGTACCGACGGGTCACGGCCGCCGGATTCCCGTACCTCACCGTCGGCGAGCACCTGGTATCCGGCCCGCGCACCCCCGCCGAGTTCGTCGAGTACTGCCTGGGCACCGACCACGCCCGGCGCACCCTGCACGACCCGGCCTTCACCCACGCCGCGCTGGGCCGGGCCGCCGACCACCGCTCCGGGGACACGTACTGGACCGCGCTGTGGGCGCGCCCCCTCACTCCGGCCGAGCTGGAGCGCACGGCGGGCCGGGTCGTGGACCTGACCAACGCCGAGCGGGCCCGTGCCGGACTGCGCCCGCTCACCGTGGACCCGCTGCTGACGGCCGCCGCGCAGGCGCACAGCGCGGACATGGTGGCCCGGGACTTCTACTCCCACACCTCCCCCGACGGCAGTCACCCCTGGGACCGGGCCGCCGCCGCGGGCTCGGCCCGGCGCACGATCGGCGAGAACATCGCCTGCGGCCAGCGCTCCCCCACCGAGGTGGTGACGGGCTGGATGAACAGCCCCGGCCACCGCGCCAACATCCTCAAGCCCGCTTTCACCCATGTCGGGATAGGTTTCGCGGGCGGCGGGCGGGCGGGCACGTACTGGACCCAGCTGTTCGGCGCCTGATACCGGTCCGATCTTGGCGGAACGAACCCCTCCGCGACAGGATGCACCCATGAAGGGTGACCTTTTCTCCAGTGAGCACATGGCCCAGTTCGCCACGGCGCCGGGCATGACGATCGAGAACTCCAAGTGCGTCAAGTACGCGGTGAACGGGGAGATGCTCGCCCGCCAGGGCGCGATGATCGCGTTCCGCGGCAACCTCCAGTTCGAGCGCAAGGGCCAGGGCGTGGGCGGGATGCTCAAGCGGGCGGTCACCGGTGAGGGCCTGCCGCTGATGGCGGTGCGCGGGCAGGGCGAGGCCTGGTTCGCGCAGGAGGCGCAGAACTGCTTCATCGTCGAGGTGGAGGCGGGTGACGAGTTCACCGTCAACGGCCGCAACGTGCTGTGCTTCGACGCCACACTGGCGTACCGGATCGCCACCGTGAAGGGCGCCGGGATCACCGGCGGGGGGCTGTTCAACAGCGTCTTCTCGGGACAGGGCAGACTGGGGCTGGTGTGCGAGGGCACTCCGCTGGTCATCCCGGTCTCCCCGCAGTACCCGGTGTACGTCGACACGGACGCCGTCGTCGGCTGGACGGCGGGGCTCCAGACCTCGCTGCACCGCTCGCAGTCCATCGGCTCGATGCTGCGCGGCGGCAGCGGGGAGGCCGTACAGCTGATGCTCCAGGGTCAGGGGTACGTGGTGGTCCGGCCGAGCGAGGCCAAGCCGCACACCCCCCAGCAGCGCTGAACGAGAGGTGAACACGCTGTGATAGGCATCCCGGAGATCGAGGCCGCCGCCGCGCGGATCGCCGGACACGTGGTCCGCACCCCCACCCTGCCCAGCCCCGGCCTGTCCGCGCTGCTCGGCGCCCCGGTCACCACCAAGCTGGAGCTGCTCCAGCGCACCGGTTCGTTCAAGTCGCGCGGCGCGACGGCCAAGCTGCTGTCGCTGAGCGGGGCCGAGCGGGCCGCCGGGGTGGTGGCGGTCAGCGGGGGCAACCACGGCGTCGCGCTGGCGGTGATGTCGGCCGCGCTGGACGTGAAGGCGACGGTGGTCATGCCGCGCACGGCACCCGCCCGGTCCGTCGGGATCGCCCGGGACGCGGGGGCCTCGGTCCGGCTGACGGACGGCATGGACGAGGCGTTCGCCCTGATGGGGCGGTTGCGTGACGAGGGCCTGACCCTGGTGCACCCGTTCGACGACCCGGTGGTGATCGCCGGGCAGGGCACGGTGGGCCTGGAGTTCGCCGACGACGCCGACGAGGTCACCGACGTCCTGGTCAGCATCGGGGGCGGCGGGCTGATCGCCGGGGTGGCGGCGGCGTTGCGGGCGCGGCGCCCGGGGGTGCGGGTCTGGGGCGTGGAGACCGAGGGCGCCGAGGCGATGTCACGGGCGCTGGCGGCGGGCGGTCCGCTCCAGGTGCCGCTGTCGTCGGTGGTCACCACGCTCAGCGCGCCGACGGTCTCCCAGCTGACGTACGACCATGTGTCCGCGCTGGTCACCGAGGTGCTGGTGGTCCCGGACCGGGAGGCGGTCCAGGGCTGTCTGGACCTCGCCGAGCACGCGAAGGTGTGGGCGGAACCGGCCGCCGGGTGCCTGCTGCCCGCCGCCCGGCGGGTGCTGGAGCGGGTCGGCACGGGCGCCCGGCTCGGTCTGGTGGTGTGCGGCGGCAACGTGACGACCGGCGATGTCCTCGACTGGTCGGAACGGTTCGGACTGCGCGCGTAGTTCAGTGACGTCCTGTCAAATATGTGTTCTCTGCGTGCGGTTGGCCGCAGAAGATGCCGTGCCCGTTGAACGCCCGGCCGCACCGCCCGCGTACCACTGGGAAAGGGTGAGGCCGGGGTTCAGCGAGGGATGGCCATGGGCGAGGCGCACGTCACCGGGGGCGGTTCGGTCGCCGGGCGGTACCGGCTGCTGGAGGTCGTCCACGGCGAGACCAACCGCGTGTGCTGGTACGGGGAGGACACCCACTCCGGGCGCCCCTGTCTGGTGACCCGGGTCGGACTGCCGCCGGACACCGGAGCGGAGGCGGCGCGGCAGGCCGTCGGCCGGGTGCGGCGCACCTCCGAGGCGATGGCGCTGAGCTGCCCCGGCCGGGTCGCCACCGTCCTGGACGCGGTCGCGGAGCCGGAGGCGCTGTGGATCGTCACCGACCGGGTCACCGGTACGCCGCTCGGCGAACTCCTCGCGGCGGGGGACGCCTTCTCCCACGCGCGGGTGGCGCGGATCGGGCTCGAACTGCTGGAGGTGCTGGAGGCCGCGCACGGGGCGGGCATCACCCACGGGGAACTCAGCCCCGGCCAGGTGCTGGTGCCCGAGCGGGGCCCGGTCGTCGTCTGCGGGTTCGGGCTGGCGGGCGCCACCCTCGCGCCCCGGCTCACGGCACCGTCGTACGCCTCGCCCGAGCAGGCCCGGGACGAGCGGGTGGGGCCCGCGGCCGACCTGTGGGCGCTGGGCGCGATCCTCTACGCGGCCGTGGAGGGGCGTCCGCCGTTCCGGGAGCGGGGGCGGTTCGAGAGCACGCTCAGGGGCGTCGACCGGCTGCCGCTGCGCACCCCGCTGCGGGCCGGTCCGCTGACCCGGGTCGTGCAGGGGCTGCTGCGCAGGGACGGCCGGGACCGGCTGACCCGGCCGGTGGTCCGGGAGGCGCTGGCGCGGGTGCTGCGCGCGGACGCCGAGGCCCCGCCGCCCGCCGCGGCCGCGTCCCGGCCGCACCGCGCGCACCAGGGCGGGCGGGGCTGGAGCCGCCGGACCATGGTCACCGGGACGACGCTGGCGGTCATCGGCGTCGCGGTCGCCGTCCTCGCCACCACCCACCAGCTGACCCGCACCGACCCCACCGCCGCGCGTACCCGGCCGGAGCCGTCCGCCTCCCCCACCGGCACCACACCGCCCCCGTCCCCGTCCCGCTCCCCCAGCCCCTCAGCGTCCCGCCCCGCCGCACCGGCGCCGACCAGGCCCACCCCCACGGCCACCACGCCGACGCCCGCCACGCCTCCCACGCCCTCCCCCACGGTCCTCCCGCTCGGCTTCCGCCGCTACGACGCCCCGGAGGGGTTCTCCGTCGCCCTGCCCGAGGGCTGGGGACCGCTGCGCACCACGCGCGTGCCGGGCCTCGCCTACCGCGTGGTGCTCGGCGCCCGGGACGATCCGCGCACCCTGACCGTGACCTACAGCGAGCGCCTCGGCCCCGACCCGGTGGCCGTCTGGCGGCAGGACGTCGAACCGGGCCTGAGGCGGGCCGGGGGCTTCCGGCGGATCGGGGACATCCGGGCGACGACGTACCAGGGACGGCGGGCCGCCGACTTCGAGTGGCTCGCCGAGGTCCGCGGCGGCACGCTGCGCACCTTCGGCCGCGGCTTCCTCGTCGGTGAGGGCCGCGGCTTCTCGCTGCGCTGGACGACGCCCGCCGACGACTTCGGCGCCACCGCCAACCGGCAGGCACTCGACGCCTTCCTGCGTACCTTCCGGGGTGTCTCCCGCTGACGGCCGTTTCCCCGTCCGGACCCCGGGGGACTCGCCGCCTATGGTGCGAATCGGATACACGATGCTGACCGAGCAGGCCGGCCCCCGTGAGCTGGTCGACCATGTCGTGGGGGCCGAGGAGGCGGGGTTCGACTTCTCCGTGACCTCCGACCACTACTTCCCGTGGCTGCGCTCGCAGGGCCACGCGCCGTACGCGTGGAGCGTGCTCGGCGCCGCCGCGCAGGCGACCCGCCGCATCCCGCTGATGACCTACGTGACCTGCCCGACCTTCCGCTACCACCCGGCGGTCGTGGCACAGAAGGCGGCGACGGTGCAGTTGCTGTCCGAGGGGCGGTTCCGGCTCGGCCTCGGCTCCGGTGAGAACCTCAACGAGCATGTGACCGGCGGCGGCTGGCCGTCGGTCGACGTACGCCACGAGATGCTGGAGGAGGCGGTCGGGATCATCCGGGACCTCTTCCAGGGCGGCCACGTCAACCACCGGGGCCCGCACTTCGACGTGGAGTCGGCCCGGCTGTGGGACGTGCCCGACGAGCCGCCGCCGATCGGCGTCGCCGTCTCCGGCGAGCAGTCCTGCGCCCTCGCGGGACGACTGGCGGACCTGGTCATCGCCACCGAGCCGAAGCCGCACCTGCTGGAGTCGTTCGACCGGCACGGCGGCGCGGGCAAGCCGCGGGTGGGCCAGCTCCCGGTCTGCCACGACACCGACCGGGACACGGCGGTGAAGCGGGCGCACGACCAGTTCCGCTGGTTCGGCAGCGGCTGGAAGGTGAACTCGGAGCTGCCGCACCCGGACTCCTTCGACGCCGCCACCCAGTTCGTCACCCCCGACGACGTCGCCGCGTCCATCCCCTGCGGCGCCGACCCGGACGACTTCGTCGAGGCGGTACGGCCCTACGCCGAGGCCGGTTTCACCGAGGTCGCGCTGGTGCAGATCGGCGGCCAGGCGCAGGAGCCGTTCCTCCGGTGGTCGAAGGACACGCTGCTGCCCGCGCTGCGGGAGGCGTTCGGCGATCACCCGGCCGGCTGAGCATCGAGGGCGCGAGCCGGGATACCCGTGCCGCTGTGTACCGGTTTCCGTGTCGCGCTCAGGGAGGGCCCCGTGGTGAATCCGTTCGTGCAGCAGACGTTGGTCATGCAGCTCCAGGCGGGCGGCACGAACCGCTTCCCGGTGCTGACCCACCTCAGCTACGACCCGGCCGACCCGTTCGCGGTCACCGCGGTGTTCAGCCACGACGGCCGGGTGCTCGCCCGGTGGCGGCTCGACCGGCAGATGCTCTCCGACGGGCTGCGCGGCCCGGTCGGGGTGGGTGACGTGCGGTTCAGCCCGACCGGCAGCAGCCGGTGGGAGGAGCTGCGGATGGAGTTCTTCGGCGACAGCCACCCGGACGGTGCCCGGCACCACGCGGTGGTGTACGCGTGGGCGCCGGCCGTCGCCGCCTTCCTGCGCAGGACCTACGAGGTGGTCGCCCCGGGCAGCGAGCGGGTCCACGTGGACGACTTCCTGGCGGAGGTCATCACCGACGGCTGAGCCGGGGCCGGGCCGGTTCAGCGGCTGGTGTGCCGGCGCCGGGTCCACAGCGGCAGCGCGTACCAGCACAGCAGGTACCAGAGCAGTACGCCGCTGACCAGCCACGGCACGATGGGGTCGTCGGTGGCCACCCGCAGGATGAGCAGCAGCGCGCAGGTCATGGTGGCGAGCAGCAGCACCAGGCCCACGTGGGTGAGCCGGGAGGCGAGCCGCACCGCCTGCGGCTTCACCCGGCGGCCGGAGACGATGCGGTGCAGCGACACGGGACCTATCAGCGCCCCGGTCGCCGCGGCCCCCAGCATGACGGTCACGATGTAGATCGTCTGGTTGGCGTCGGTGAGGTCGCGGTAGACCGGGGTGAACACCACCGTGAGGAGAAAGCCGAACAGGATCTGCACGCCCGTCTGGGCGACCCGGACCTCCTGGATCAGCTCCTGCCACATCCGGTCGGCCCTCTCCTCCTCCGTCTCGTTGCGCCCCCTGCTCCGACTGACGTTGTCGTCGGTGACGGTCACGGTGTCCTCCCGGTGCGAGCCGACCTCAGGTCTTCTGTCACAGCGGGTTCCCCGGAGAGGCGCTTTTGTGTCAGCCCGTCCGGCCGGCGGCTACCAGCGGTGCTCGACCTGCTCCCGGATCCGCCGGTCGTACAGGTCCCCGATCGCCGTCAGGGTCTCCGGCGGAAGCGCGGGGAGCGCCGCGGCGGCGGCGTTGGCGCGGGCCTGCTCGGGTGAGCGGGCGCCGGGGATGACGGTGGTGACGCCGGGCTGCTGGATGATCCAGCGCAGCGCGAGCTGGGCGGGGGTGCAGCCCTCGGGGGCGAGGGCGGCGAACTCGGCGGCGGCCTCCACGCCGGTGGCGAAGTCCACGCCGGAGAAGGTCTCGCCCTGGTCGAACGCCTCGCCGTGCCGGTTGTAGGTGCGGTGGTCGTTCGCGGCGAAGACGGTGTCCTTCGTGTACTTCCCGGACAGCAGCCCGGAGGCGAGCGGCACGCGGGCGATGATGCCGACGCCCGCCTCGGCGGCGGCCGGGAGGACCTCGCGCAGCGGCTTCATCCGGAACGGGTTGAGGATGATCTGCACACTGGCCACGTTCGGCCGGGCGATCGCGGTCAGCGCCTCCGCGCAGGTCTCCACGCTGACGCCGTAGGCGGCGACGCGCTCCTCCTCGACCAGGGTGTCAAGGGCGTCGAAGACCTCGTCGGTGGAGTAGACGGGGGTGGGCGGGCAGTGCAGTTGCACCAGGTCGATCCGGTCGACGCCGAGGTTGCGGCGGGAGCGGTCGTTCCAGGCCCGGAAGTTGTCCAGGACGTAGTTCCCGGGGAGCTGGTCGACCCGGCGGCCCATCTTGGTGGCGACCAGCATCCGCAGGTCCGGCCGGGCGCGCAGGAACGCCGCGATGGTCTGCTCGCTGCGTCCGTCGCCGTAGACGTCGGCGGTGTCGAAGAAGGTCACTCCCGACTCGGCCGCCGCCTCCAGGACCGCGAGGGCCTCCTTGTCGTCGACGTCGCCCCAGTCGGCGCCGAGCTGCCAGGTGCCGAGGCCGACGACGGAGACCCGCTGACCCAGCCTGTTCATTGCGCGTTCTTCCATGGCGTCAGTCTGCCATCCGCTCGTGGGAGCGCTCCCGGGAGGCCAGGGTTCGCGCGTGCAGGGTGCGGGCGAGGGCCGGGCCGAGGCGTCGCTTGAGGTGGCGTACGGCGGTCAGCCGCCCGGCGGCGCGGTCGAGGCGGTGGTACAGCCGGGGCGGGAGGTGCGGCAGGAGGGGCGAGTGGCGCTGGCCGAGGAGCGCGAACATCTCCTCCGGCGGCAGGGCGGTGTAGCGCGGCAGGCTCTCGTACCAGAGGGCGCTGTGGCGGGCGGCGCTCTGCGCGGGCAGGAGGGCGGCCTTGCGGTGCCGCTCGTAGTGGGCGAGGGCGTCCGGGAGGGCGGGGTGCCGGCGCAGGGCTCCGGCGAGGGCGACGGCGTCCTCCAGGGCGAGGGTGGTCCCGGCGCCGATGGAGTAGTGGGTGGTGTGGGCGGCGTCGCCGACCAGGACGAGGTTGCCGTGGCGCCAGGTGCGGTTGGTGAGGGTGCGGAACGTCTGCCACTGCCGGGCCGGGCCGTGCGCGGACGGGCGGGCGATGAGCCGGTGGCCGTCGAGGACGTCGGCGAACAGGCCCTCCAGCAGGGCGAGTCCGTCGTCCTCACCGGCGCGGTCCAGGCCGAGCCCGGCCAGGGTGGCGGGCTCGCACTCGACGACGCAGGTGCTGCGGTCGGGGCCGTACGGGTAGCCGTAGCACCAGATCCAGCCGTGCGCGGTCTCGGTGAAGGCGAACGTGAAGGCGTCGAAGACCTTGGTGGTGCCGAGCCAGACGTAGGGGTTGCGGCCGGTGCTGGCGCGGGTGCCGAAGTGGTCGGCGTGGCGGGTGCGCAGGGCGCTGCGGACGCCGTCGCCCGCGACCACCAGGTCGGCCCAGCCGGGCGGGTCGTCGGCGGTGATCTCCTGGCCGTACTCCAGGCGTACGCCGAGGGAGTCGGCGCGGGCCGCGAGGATCTCCAGGAGGCGGTGGCGTCCGATGCCGAAGCCCTGGTCGCCGGGGTGCCGGACGGTGCGGCCGTGGATGCGCGCGACGCCCTCGGTCCAGCTCAGGGACGAGGCGGCGACGGCGCGCGCCGACTCGGGGTCGTGGGTGTGCAGCTTGTCGAGGAGCCCGCGCCAGTAGGTGACGCCCCAGCCGTAGGTGGAGCCCTCCGGGTCGCGTTCGTGGACGGTGATGTCGTGGGACGGGTCCTGGAGCTTCAGCAGGATCGACAGGTACAGGCTGGCGGGCCCGCCGCCGACGCAGGCGACCTTCACGTCACACTCCTCGTTCGTCACTCGGCGAAGTCGTCTCGACGCGCAGAGTAACAGCGGGGTGGCGGGCCTCCGGCTCCGTCGGGGCGGGCGCGCCGCCCGCTATCCGGCCGCCGCGGTACGGCACTCCGGGTGGCCCCAGCCCTGGTCGTTCCTGGCGATGGGCTCACCGGCCGCGTAGGAGCGTCCGCAGACGCAGCGGCCGGGGAACTTGGCCTTGATCGTGCGGGGGGAGCCGCCGCGCTTGGCCGCGGTGGCGGTGCCCGTGGGCTTGCGGCGCGGGTTCTTGGCCGGCGGGGTGTCCGGCGCGGACGGCGGCTCCGGTGAGCCGAGGGCGCTGCCCGCCGCCTGCTGGGCGACGGCGGCCTGGCTGGCGGCGCGGTCGGCGAAGTCGTTCAGCTTGTCGCCGTCGACCTGGTGGGCGGGGACGTAGCGGAACTCCACGTCGCGTCCGTCGAGGAGCGCGTCGATGCGGACGACGAGTTCCTGGTTGGCGACCGGTTTCCCGGCGGCCGTGCGCCACCCGTTGCGCTTCCAGTTGGGCAGCCAGGTGGTGACCGCCTTCATCGCGTACTGGGAGTCCATCCGGACCTCCAGCGGCACCTCCGGGTCGGTCGCCGTCAGCAGCCGTTCCAGGGCGGTGAGTTCGGCGACGTTGTTGGTGTTCCTGCCGAGCCCCCCGGCCTCCCAGCGGGCCGGGGTCTCCGTCTCGTCCGCGACGACCCAGGCCCAGCCCGCCGGTCCCGGGTTCCCCTTCGAAGCCCCGTCGCACGCGGCCACCACACGTTCACGCATGGCTCCGATCATGCCACGGCGGGCCGGGGGCCCGGTCGCCGAGGTCAGGACACGTCGGTGGTCCCCGGTGGGTCGCCCGCGGTGGTGGAGGTGTCGACCACCGAGAAGCGGGCGCCCTGCGGATCGGTGAGCGCGGCGCCGTCGCGGAGTGCCGTACCGGCGTGCCACGACGACGTCACGGACGTGGAGCCGCCCGGGTGCGGGTCACCGGGATCCACAGCTGCGCGTCGGAGCGCGCCGGGTCGTCCCCGGTCGGGCGCGTACGCAGGATCTCCGGCCCCGGACGGTACTCGTAGGGGTTGGAGGGGATCCACTGGGCGGCCACGTCGCCCCACATCTGCTGCAGTGCCCGCGGGAACGGCCCGGTGTTCTCGAACACGGCCCAGGTGCCCGCGGGGCAGTCCAGCACGTCGAGGTCGTCGGGCACGTCGGCGGCCCCGGTCACCACGGCGTGGTAGAAGTCGAGTTCGCTGCCCTCCTCGAAGCCGTCCGACCGGCGCACGGTCGCCGACACCACGCCCTCGGGGTCCTGGTCCGAGAGGGCGACGATCCGCGCCATCGTCTCCGGCGAGACGCTCCGGACGTGCTCGACGATGTGCGGGTTGACGCCCTCGTAGATCAGCGGGACGCGGGCCTTCTTCCCGACGACCCGGAATGCTTCCTTCTCGACGATGCGGTACCGCATGGTGCTGTTCCCTTCGACGGTGAGCCGGAAGGACAGCCGGGGCTGCGCGTTGAGGGCCGCGCCGGTGCGCCTGGCCTCGCCGGGACCGACCCCGTGCATGGCGCGGAACGCCCGGGCGAAGGCCTCCCCCGAGGAGTAGCCGTAGCGGACCGCGATCTCCAGCAGGGTCGATTCCCTGCCGAGCACCTCGGCTCCGGCGACGGTGAGCCGCCGACGCCGGACGTACTCCGACAGCGGCATCCCCGCCAGCGACGAGAACAGCCGCCGGAAGTGGTACTCGGACATGATCGCGATCCGGGCCAGCCCGGACGCCTCGACGCGCTGGTCGAGGTGGTCCTCGATGTGCTCCATGGCCTGGTTCAGCCGCTCCAGCAACCCCGGCCTCCTTTCCTCCGGTCGCCCACGTTAGGAAGGGGCAAGCCTGCCGCACCCGACATCCTGTGCCCGCTCCGGTCGGGTGCCGCGCCGCGAACCGGGCGGCGGTGACCGTCCCGGCGGTGGTTCGTTGCTCCCTTGAACGCGTCGAAGGCGCGCGTCGAGGCTCAGGGAGGTGACGAGGGTAGGAATCCCTGGACCTGACCGCCGCCCCGACCTACACGTGACCGTCTACACCGCCGCACCCACCGCCCCTCCGAGGAGGCCCCACGCCTACCCGCCTCCCTCGCCGCCCCGAGGACACCACCCCGCCCGCACGGCACCTCACCGGTTGAGACGTCCGGTCCGCAGGCGGCTCGGCGCCCGGAAGCGGCGTTGTCGGTGGGCTCTGCCAGGGTGGGGGCCGTGGATGAGCTGGTGGAGCGGGTCGACGAGCGGGATCACGCGTGGGGGGTGGTGGTCAGCAGGCGGCAGGCCATTCTGGAGGGGTGGCCGCACCGGGTCGCCGTGACGGTGTGCCGTGACGAGCGGGGGCGGATCCTCGTCCACCGGCGGTCGGAGCGGCTGTCGCGCTTCCCGGGGCACTACGAGGTCATGGTCGGTGGGGCCGTGACGGCCGGTGAGTCCTACCAACAGGCCGCCGCGCGGGAACTCGGCGAGGAGCTGGGCGTTCGGGTGCGGCCACGTCTGCTGTTCACGTTCCTCAACCGTGGCGGTCTGAGCCCGCACTGGCTCGGCGTGCACGAAGCCCTGGTGTCGGAGGCCGTGGTTCCCGATCGCCGTGAGGTCGCCTGGTACGGCTGGCTGACGGAGCCGGAGCTGCTGTCGGCGCTGCGGGAGTGGAGGTTCACTCCCGACAGCCATGAGGCCTTCAGCCGGTATCGCGCGGTCCGGCGACCGGGGCCGGGCCGTGGTCGTCCGCTGGCGGAGAACGGCCCGTAGCCCCGGTCGTACAGCGGCTCACTCGCCGGCGTGGGCCTTCTCCAGGGTGGCGATGTCGAGCTTGCCCATCTTCAGCATCGCCTGGGTGGCGCGGGCCGCCTTCTGCGGGTCGGGGTCGCTGACCAGGGCGGGCAGTCGCTCCGGGATGACCTGCCAGGAGACCCCGAACCGGTCCTTGAGCCAGCCGCAGGGGCCGGGCTCGCCGCCGCCCTCGGTGAGCCGGGACCAGTAGTGGTCGACCTCGTCCTGGTCGTCGCAGAAGATCTGGAAGGAGATCGCCTCGTTGAAGGTGAACTGCGGTCCGCCGTTCAGCGCGACGAACCGGTGGCCGTTGGCGGTGAACTCCACGGTCATCACGGACCCGGCGGGACCCGGCGCGCCCTCGGGGTAGTGGGCGACCCGCTCGATGCCGGAGTCCTTGAAGACGGAGACGTAGAACTCGGCGGCCTCCTGGGCCTGGCCGTCGAACCAGAGGCAGGTGGTGAATCCGTCGCGGCTCATGGGTGGTACCTCCCGGGTGCGGTGTGGGTGTGTGGAACACGGTCGTTTGTAGGACCGGTGCCGGTCCGGAAACTCATCGCCGCCTCGGCCCCGGCCGTGCGCGGTCTGCCGTCGGCGAATCTGCCAGGGGCCTAGAAAGGCCCGGAGGCTCCTGTTCCCGGCCCACAGTGGGGTCGACCGCGGTTCACGACCACGACGGCCACCACGACGAGGAGCGACTTCCGATGTCTCCACTCACCACGGGCCCGGTGCGGGGGCTGCTGCCCCGGGCCGAGGAGGGCGACACCCCTCCCACCCCGTACGACGACCAGCTCGCCGCCCAGCTCCTCGGTCAGCGGATCGTGCTGCTGGGCACCCAGGTCGACGAGGTCTCCGCCAACCGGGTGTGCAGCCAGCTGCTGATCCTGTCGGCGGAGGACCCGCGTACCGACATCAGCCTGTTCATCAACAGCCCCGGCGGCTCGGTCCACGCGGGCCTGGCGATCTACGACATCATGCGGCTGATCCCCAACGACGTGTCGACGCTCGCCATGGGGTTCGCCGCCAGCATGGGCCAGTTCCTGCTGAGCGTCGGCACCGCCGGGAAGCGGTTCGCGCTGCCGCACGCGCGCGTCATGATGCACCAGCCGTCCGCGGGGATCGGCGGGACCACCGCGGACATCGAGATCCAGGCGGACCACCTGGACTTCACCAAGCGGACCATGGAGCGGCTCACCGCCGAGCACACCGGGCAGACCCCGGAGACCATCGCCCGCGACGGCGACCGCGACCGCTGGTTCACCGCCGAGGAGGCCAAGGAGTACGGCATGGTGGACCACGTCGTCGAGTCGCTCGCCGACGTGCGCCCCGCCGCCGCCCGACGACGGATCGGACTGTAGCGATGGGGACGTACACGATTCCGAACGTGGTGGAGCGCACCCCGCAGGGCGAGCGGTCCTACGACGTCTTCAGCCGCCTGCTGTCGGAGCGGATCATCTTCCTCGGCACCGAGATCGACGACGGCGTGGCCAACGTCGTCATCGCGCAGCTGCTGCACCTGGAGTCGTCGGCGCCGGAGCAGGAGATCGCGGTCTACCTGAACTCGCCGGGTGGCTCGTTCACGTCGCTGATGGCGATCTACGACACGATGACGTTCGTCCAGGCGCCGATCTCGACGTTCTGCGTCGGCCAGGCGGCCTCCACGGCGGCCGTGCTGCTGGCGGGCGGGGACCCGGGACGGCGGTTCGTGCTGGAGCACTCGCGGGTGCTGCTGGGCCAGCCCGCGTCGGGCGGGCAGCGGGGCATGATCTCCGACCTGGCCCTCCGGGCCAAGGAGATGGTGCGGATCCGCGCCCAGGTGGAGGAGGTGCTGGCCCGCCACACCCACCACGACCTCGCCACCCTGCGCGCCGACATGGACCGCGACAAGGTGTTCACCGCGCGGGAGGCGGTGGAGTACGGCCTGGCCGACGAGGTCCTGAGCCGACGCCTCGTGACCGTCTGAGCGGACCGCGAGCCGGAGACCGGCGGCCCCGCTGACGTCAGCGGGGCCGTCGGCGTCTGCTCAGGCCGCCAGGCACAGACCGCCGTACGGCGAGCCGCCCGGACCGCGGCCCCGGTGGACCGGGGTGGCGCTGGTGACGCGGGTCAGTTCCCGGTGGGCCAGGGACAGCAGGTCACCGAGAGTCAGGTCGAGGGCACCGGCGGCGGCCGCGAGGACCTCCGAGGAGGCTTCCTTGCGGCCCCGCTCCACCTCGGACAGGTACGGCACGGAGATCCGGGCGGTGTCGGCGACGTCCTTGAGGGTGCGCTCCTGCGCCAACCGCTCGCGGCGCAGGACGTCTCCGACCAGGTCCCGCCACAGCGGTTCACGCGCGGCCTCCGGTCGGCGTACGGCGTCCGGCCGCACCGGCTCGGGCCGGGCGGACTCCGGGCGTAGGGGTTCTGGTCGCGTGGGCTGCGGTTGCCCGGATCGCGGACGTAGCGGACGCGGGCGCAGAGGAATGACGCGGGCTTCGTTCGGCGTGGGGCCGCTCACCTGGTTGCTCACCCTCCCAGCCTAGGAGTCCCGCGCGGCACGGGAAGAGGACGGCGTTCCGCTCTCGGTGGAATCCGCGGCCGGGGTCGCGGTCGCCGCCCGGGCCGGTGCGGGTGATTCTCGCCATCCCGGCGCACCGACCGCATGTGCCCCCCGACCCCGGGTATCCGGAGGGGGCGAACCCGCCGTGGGCTCGGCGCGGAGTTCGCGGAAGCGGTGCATAGGTCCTCCGGTTGCGGGTACCTGGCCTCGGGCAGCAATGCCGCTGGTCCCGTACGCAGTCGAGCCCGTAGAAAGGGCAGACGTCGAACCATGACTTTCCGGGGAGAGCCAATGGACACCGCCGTGAGCCGGTCGGAGGCGAAGTTCGAGCAGAACGGTGCCGAGGGCAGGGTAGGCAAGGGGCTGGTGCCGGAGGTCGTGGACCCGCGGTCGGTCGCACCCCGCGACGCCCGGGCCCTGTCACGCCAGTTCTTCCGGCGCCTCGCGGAGCTGGAGGAGGGCACCCACGAGTACCAGTACGCCCGCAACACGCTGATCGAGATGAACGTGTCGCTGGTGCGGTTCGCCGCCGGACGGTTCCGGGGCCGCGGCGACGACATGGAGGACATCGTCCAGACCGGCATGATCGGCCTGATCAAGGCCATCGACCGGTTCGAACTGGCACGCGAGGTCGAGTTCACCTCCTTCGCCCTGCCGTACATCGTCGGCGAGATCAAGCGGTTCTTCCGCGACACCACCTGGGCGGTGCACGTACCGCGCCGCCTCCAGGAGCTGCGGGTGGAGCTGGCCAAGGCGCGCGAGGAGCTGGCCAGCAGGCTGGACCGGGAGCCGACGGTGGCCGAGCTGGCCACGCTGATGAACATCTCCGAGGACGAGGTCGTCGAGGCGCAGATCGCCGCCAACGGCTACAACTCCTCCTCCCTCGACGCCGCCCTCACCGGCGACGGGCCCGAGTCCGGCGAGGCGGTCCTCGCCGACTTCATCGGGGTGGAGGAGCACGGGCTGCGGCTGGTGGAGGACTTCCAGTCCCTCGCCCCGCTGATGGCGGAACTCGACGAACGGGACCGGCGCATCCTGCACATGAGGTTCGTGGAGGAGGCCACCCAGGCCGAGATCGGTGAGCAGCTCGGCTGCTCCCAGATGCACGTGTCCCGGCTGCTGAAGCGGATCATCGTGCGACTGCGCGAGGGGATGCTCGGCGAACTGGGCTGCGCCTGACCCCCGGTGCCGTAGGGGACGGCCCGGCGGGCCGTCCCCTACGGCACCGGGTCGCCGTCGAGCCGCAGCACGGCGCGCACGCGCTTGCCGACCGGCACGCGCTCGACCGCGACCTCCTCGGCCACCGCGTGCACGATCTCCAGACCGTGCCGTCCGACGCGCTCGGGGTCGCGCGGATAGCGCAGCGGCACCGCGTCGCTGCTGTCGTACACCGACACCGCCACCGCGCTGTCGGTGCCCTCCAGCTCCAGGATGTACGGGCCGTTGCTGTGCCGGTCGGCGTTGGTGACCAGCTCGCTGACCACGAGCAGCGCGGTGCCCTCGCAGCGCTCGCCTATGTCGGCGCACCACTCCGTCCTGAGTTGTTCGAGGAAGAGCGCGGCGAACGCGCGTGCCTCGGCGATGCTGCCGGGCTCACCGGTGAAGTGCGCCGCGCGCCACAGTGGTTCCACCGGTACGTCGAACCCAGTCGATACCACTGCCCCGTCCCGGTGGTCGATCATGCGTGTTCTCTCTTCGGAGCCTGCGAAGCTGTCGGAGCTTGCTGAACGTGCTGCTGAGTTCCCGCCGCCCGCGAGTTCCGCGGGCCGACGGTTCCGGCCTTGCCGGACGATGTTGCACCAGTCCGCATACCCCGAGTCGCGCCCCCCAGTCCCGGACCGGGTGACACGGTCGTCACACTCCCGGGTCGGCGCTCGTCGGCGTGTCGGGGTTGTCAGGGCTGTCGGGGGTGGATCCCGAGGTGGTGGGGGTGTCGCTGCCCGGCGGCGGCTCCTGCGTCGTGGTCTCCGGCGGCACCGGTTCCCCGGACGTCTCCGGGGTCCCCGGTCCGGTCGTGCCGGTCGACGGTGGCGTCGGGGTGGACGGCGGCGCGGTGGGGGTGGTCGGGGTGGTCGACGGGGTGGCCGAGTCCTTCGGGGGCTCGGTGGGGCGGTCCTCGGCGCCGGTGTCGCCCCGGTGGCGGCCGAACCAGTCGCCGCTGTCGGGGTCGTACAGCGTGAACACCTCGACGGGCTCGGGCGCGGGCTCCACCACGACGACGTTCGAGGACCGGTACGACGGCCAGGAGTCGCCGGTCGGCTTCGGGGTGGTGCGCTGCGGCACCGGGTCGGTGAGCGGGTTGCCGCAGGCGCAGCGCACCCGGGGCAGGCCGCGGTCGTTGACGAGGATCGCGGTACCGGTCTGCAGGACGGCCTGGTAGCTGGTGGCCTTGCCGTCCTGGTAGCCGTGGTTGGTGACGCGGGTGTCCATGCGCAGCTGCACCGGGGTGAGGGAGCGCAGGTAGGCGGGGACCTCGGTGGGCTTCACCCCGGCGACCTCGGCGAAGGCCCGGTTCCGCGCCTCGTCCTCGCGGAGGAACGTGATCTGCTTCTCCACGTCGCAGCTGGCCGTGTCCCGGGTGCCGCCGTAGAGGCCGGGGGCGTCACCGTCGACGCCCCGCACGGTGTTGGCCGGGGCGGACTCGGTGGTGGCGGACGGGGTGACGGGCGGCACGGAGCTGTCGGTGGCGCTGGAGTCGGTGAACGGGTCGGGGCCCGCCTTGCCCGCGGACTGCAGGAAGATCTCGCCCTCGTCGCCGGTGGCGCTGCCGGAGCCGCCGCCCGAACCGCCACCGGGGCGGGTGAGGACGACGGCGATGATCACGGCGGCCACCACCGCGGCGGTGACGGCGGCGACCCGGGGGACGGAGCGCCACCACGGGCGCCCGGGTCCGGGTGGCTGCGGGGTGCTGGAGCCGCCGCCCGGGGGCGGGGCTGGCGGTCCGGAGGGCGGCTGCCCGGAGCCGCCGGACAGCGGACCGGAGGGGGGACCCGTGGGGCGGCCGGACGACGGCGGTTCGACGCTCACTCAGCTACTTCTTCCCGACGAGGGGCACAGGGCCCCGGACCAACCCCGCCCCCTCCAGTCCATTGTCTGCCCCGGTGCCGGGCCGCCCGCAAGCCGACGCCGACGGACCTCCGGACGGACCTCCGGGCGGGCGGAGTGGGCGGAGCCTGCTTAGCGTGGCAACCGTGATCGCGCGAACCCCTTCCGACCAGGCCGTGGCCCGGCACGGCTGGGCCGAGGCCCTCCTCACCACGCTGGCGGGACTGCTCGCCATGGGGGTGGTCGCCGCGCTCGGGCTGTGGGCGGCGGGCGCGACGGACCTGCCGGACGGGGCGTTCCCCCGGGTGGTCGCGGCGACGGTGGTCACCGCGGTCGGCGGCAGTGTGGAGCTGTCCGGGGACGCCGGGGGCATCGCGGGCACCGACGCGGGGCTGACCGTGCTGCCGCTGTCGGTCGCCCTGACCGGCGCGCTGGTGATCGCCGCCGGTTTCGTCCGGCCGCTGCGGCACCGGGCGGTCGCGGCCACCGGGGAACTGGCCGGGTGGGCGGGCCGGATCGCGGTGCTGTGGCTGCTGGGGGTGCTGGCGCTGGCGCTCGCCGCGCGGCAGACCTTCCAGATCGACCTGGGTGACGACAGGCTCGGTGACCTCGGTGACCTGTTCGGCATCCGTCCCGAGGTCGGGTTCACCACCAACGTGCCGGTGACGCTGCTGTTCGGGCTGCTGTGGCTGGCGGGGGTGCTGGTGCTGGCGCTGCTGGTCTCCCGTACCCCGCTGCCGCCGCGGCTGCTGCGGTTCGAGGAGTCGGTGCGCCCTGCCGCGTACGCCATGGTGGCGCTGCTGCTCGCCTACGTCGTGCTGGGCGTCGTCATCGGGCTGGTGGTCGCGGCGACGCGCGGCCATGTCGCCGAGACGTTCGCGGTGATCCTGCTGGGGCTGCCGAACCTGGTGTGGCTGGCGCTGACGATCGGGCTCGGCGCCACCTGGAACGGGCGGGTGGAGGGGCCGTTCGGGCTGCCGATGCCGCACGTCCTCGACCAGGTGCTGCGGGTGCCGGACATCGCGGAACTCAACCTCCGTACGCTCTCCGAGCACGACGGCCGGGTGTGGTGGCTGCTGGTCGCCGACGCGGTGCTGCTGCTGGCGGCGGCGTTCCTGCTGGCGGCGCGCTCACCGGCCCGGATCCGGCCCTGGCAGCACGCGCTGCACATGGCGGTCGCGCTGGCGCTGACGGTGCTGATGGTCTGCCTGGTCTGCCGGATCTCCGCCCACTACGGCCTGTCGGTCCTCGGCATCGGCGACCTGGGCGGCGGCCTCGCCGGAGACCTGTTCCTGCGCCCCCGCCTGTGGTCGGCCCTGGGGCTCGCCCTGCTGTGGGGCCTGGTGACCGGCTTCCTCGGCGCCTTCCTGGCCCGGCTGCTGGGCCGCCGCCGCGGCGAGGTCCCCACGGTACGCCCCTGAGGCGTGGGGTCAGTACGCGCGCCGCCGGAACACCGGCTCCGCCCAGCGCGGGGGTACGGCGCCGGTGTCGAGCCGGGTCGGGGGGTGGCTGGCGGGCCGCGGGGCCGAGCGGGCCGCGTCGCGCAGGGCGGTGACGAAGGCGAGGCAGGAGTCGTAGCGGTCGTCGGGGGTCTTGGCCAGGGCGCGGGCGAAGACGGGGTCGACGGCGTCGGGCAGGTCGGGGCGGGCGGTGGTCAGCGGGGGCGGGTCGTCGTACTGGTGGGCCCAGAGCAGGGCCATGTCGTCGTCGCGGCGGAAGGGCGGGTGCCCGGTGAGGAGTTCGTGGACGACGCAGGCGAGGGCGTAGACGTCGCAGCGGCCGTCGACGGGGCGGCCGGAGATCTGCTCGGGGGCGACGTAGTCGAGGGTCCCGACGAACTGGCCGACGGTGGTGAGGCCGGTCAGCGACAGGGACTTCTTGGTCAGGCCGAAGTCGGTGAGGTAGACGTGCTCGGGGTGGTCGCTGTCGGTGCCGCGGGCGACCAGGACGTTGCCCGGTTTGACGTCCCGGTGCACGAGGCCGTGTTCGTGGGCGGCGTCGAGCGCGGAGGCGATCTGGGCGGCGATGCGCAGGGCGGTGCCGGGCGGCAGCGGGCCGTCGCGGTCGAGGAGGTGGCGCAGGTCGCTGCCGGGGACGTAGCGCATGGCGATGTAGAGCAGGCCCTCCGTCTCGCCCGCCTCGAAGACCGGCACGATGTGCGGGTGGTCCAGTGCGGCGGCGACCCTCGACTCCCGGGTGAAGCGCAGCCGGAAGGTGGTGTTGCGGGCGAGTTCGGGGGCGAGCAGCTTGAGCGCGACGGTGCGGTCCAGGCGCAGGTCGCGGGCGCGGTAGACGACGGCCATGCCGCCGTGGCCGATCTCCTCCTCGATGCGGTAACCGGCGACCTGGCGGCCGACGAGGTCCGTGTGCCGCCCGGCCAGCGGGAGCGGCTGCTCCGCCGTCATCAGCGGTCACCGTCGGGGCGCACGACCCGGGTGGGAGCGTAGCGGGGGTCCTCATCAGGGGCGGGCGGGGGCTGCGCGGTGGTGGGCGGAGGACCAGCGGTTCCGTCCCGAGGCTCCACCGTCGTGGGCGAGGGCTGGACGGTGGCAGGCGGACGACCAGCGGTTCCGTCCCGAGGCTCCACCGTCGTGGGCGAGGGCTGGACGGTGGCAGGCGGACGACCAGCGGTTCCATCCCGAGGCTCCACCGTCGTGGGCGAGGGCTGGACGGTGGCAGGCGGACGACCAGCGGTTCCATCCCGAGGCTCCACCGTCGTGGACGGGGGCCCAGCGGTGGCGCCCCGGGGCTTCACGGTGGTCGGCGGGGGCTCCGCCGGGGTGGGCGAGGGCTCCGCCGGGGTCGGCGAGGGCTCCGCCGGGGTCGGCGAGGGCTCCGCCGGGGTGGGCGGGAGCGCACCGGTCGCTCCCCGGGGCTCCGGGGCGATGCGCGGGGCCGCCTCGTCGGTCGCGGCGCGGGGCTCGGCGGCCGCGCGTGGGGCGTCGTCGGTGGCGTACGTGCTCAGGCGGGTGCCGTCGCTGTAGAGCCAGCGGCCCTCGTCGGCGTCGTAGAGCCAGAGGGACCCGCCGTCGGCCACCACGCCGAGGCGCAGTCCGTTGGTGCGGTGCTGGAAGGACTCGCCGTCGAGGCGGCCCGCCGCGAGGTCCTCCACCGCGGCCCGGTACCCGGCCAGCGCCCGTTCGGCGCGGGCGAGCAGGGGCCGCGGGTCGGCGTCGGCGGCGAGCGGACCGCCCGTGGTGGGCGGGTCGTCGGGTACGGCGACCAGACAGCGGCCGTCGACCCAGGCGGACCAGCCGTTGGCGCACTCCACCCGCCCCCACTCGCCGCGCCGCTCGGCCAGGACGACCGGCAGCAACGGGTCGAGGGACACGGTCGGCCGGGCCGGGTCGGGCGCCTCCCAGGCGGGCATCCCGTCCCGCGGGACGACGTGCGTGGGCCGGAATCCGGGGGTGCTCATCGGCTACTTCCGCATCACGTGGGGTTCCTGGCGGCGCAGCAGCCGGGACACCACGAGGCCGAAGAGCACCGACAGCACGACGAGCATCCCCACGTTCAGCAGCCACACGTCCGCGGCGTGCCGGAACATCGGGTCGTCGGTGATGTCGGTGGGTACGATCCGGGCGATGTCGATCGTGCCCGCCATCGCGCCGAGCGCCCACCGCGAGGGCACCAGCCAGGCCAGTTGCTGGAGCCCCGGCACGCCGTCCAGGGGCAGCAGCGCGCCGCAGAACACCACCTGCACGATGGCGAGCAGCACCAGCAGTGGCATCGTCACCTCCTCCTTGCGCACCAGCGCGGAGATGAGCAGCCCGAGCATCATGGCCGTGAAGGCCAGCAGGGCCACCGCGACGGTGATCTCGACAAGGGGCGGCATCACCACGCCCTCGCCGCCGGGCGCGTCGAGGTCCACGCCGAGCAGCGCGACCAGGGTGAGGACGACCGCCTGGAGCACGGTGACGGTGCCGAGCACGACCACCTTGGACATCAGGTACGCCGATCTGGACAGGCCGACGGCGCGTTCACGCTGGTAGATCACGCGTTCCTTGACGATCTCGCGGACCGCGTTGGCCGCGCCGGTGAGGACGCCGCCGACGCAGAGGATGAGCAGCGCGTTCATCGCCGTGCGCCGGGTCAGTTCGCCGCCCGCGAGGGCGCGGGCCATGGCGCCCATCACGAACGGCAGCGCGACCATGATGGCGAGGAAGGTGCGGTCGGCGCTGAGCGCGGCGGTGTACCGGCGTACGAGGGTCCGCAGCTGTCCGGTCCAGCCGCGCGGCCGGGGCGGCGGGCCGACGAGGACGGGCCCCTCACGGGGGACCTGGGGCTGCGCGGAGGCGGTGACGTACTTGCGGTGCTGCGCAGAGCCCCGGTACTGCCCGGCCCAGTCCCGGTCCTGGTCGTGTTCGAACGCCTCGAAGGCCTCCGGCCACTGGGTGAAGCCGAAGAAGGACAGGGCGTCGTCGGGCGGGCCGTAGAAGGCGACCTTGCCGCCGGGTGCGAGGACGAGGAGCCGGTCGCAGACGTCGAGGCTGAGGACGCTGTGGGTGACGACGATGACGGTGCGGCCGTCGTCGGCGAGGCCGCGCAGCATGTGCATCACGGAGCGGTCCATGCCGGGGTCGAGTCCGGAGGTCGGCTCGTCGAGGAAGAGCAGGGACGGTTTCGTCAGCAGCTCCAGGGCGACGCTGACGCGCTTGCGCTGGCCGCCGGAGAGGCTGTGTACGGGTTGCCGGGCGCGCTGTTCCAGGCCCAGTTCGCGGATCACCTCGTCGACGCGGTCCCGGCGCTCGGCCTTGGCGGTGTCCTGCGGGAAGCGCAGTTCGGCGGCGTAGGACAGGGCGGCGTGGACGGTGAGCTGGGCGTGCAGGATGTCGTCCTGCGGGACGAGGCCGATGCGCTGCCGCAGTTCGGCGTAGTCGTGGTAGAGGTCGCGGCCGTCGTACAGGACGGTGCCGTGGTCGGCGGGGCGCTGCCCGGTGAGGGCGTTGAGCAGGGTGGACTTGCCCGCGCCGCTCGGGCCGACCACGGCCAGCAGGCACTTCTCCCCCACCGGGAACGACACGTGGTCCAGCAGGACCTTGCTCCCGCGCTCGACGGCGACGGTGAGGTCCTGCACGTCGAGGGAGACCTCGCCGGTGTCGACGTACTCCTGGAGCTGGTCGCCGACGAGGCAGAAGTCGGAGTGGCCGACGCCGACGATGTCGCCCTGCCGGACGACGGCGTGCTCCTCGACCCGCACGCCGTTGAGGTAGGTGCCGTTGTGGCTGCCGAGGTCGACGATCTCGTAGGTGCCGTCGGGTTGGGTGTGCAGTTCGGCGTGGTGGCGGGAGACGATCAGGTCGTCCACGACCAGGTCGTTGTCGGGGCCGCGGCCGATGCGGATGGTGCGGGTGGGCAGGGGGCGGACGCTGGTGGGTCTGCGGAAGGTGTGGGTGAGGGCGGGTTCGTGGACCGCGGAGGGGCGTTCCACGGGGGGCGCGGGAGGTCCGAGCACGACGGCGCGCGGGCCGTCGGTGGCGTTGCCGAAGCGGATCACGCTGCCGGGGCCGACGCCGGACGCGTCGACCCGGCGGCCGTCGGCGTAGGTGCCGTTCGTACTGTGCTCGTCCGCCAGCGTCCAGTGATCGCCCTCGGGCCGGAGCACCGCGTGGTGCCAGGAGACCCGGGCGTCGTCGAGGACGATGTCGCTGAGGGGGTCACGACCGACGTGGTAGTCGCGGGTGGGGGTGATCACCGTCGCGCCCGTATCGGTCTCCAGGACGAGTTCGGGTGCCGTCGTACCGGCGGGCTTCGCCATGCCTGGAATTCTACCGATTCGTCCTCTTGGCTGCCCGGTCACTCGAATGCCCCACCACGGCCGGGCTCAGCCGACCGGCATCACCAGCGCCGGGATGGTGCGCTGCATCCGCAGCGCGTCCACCGACTCCGCGAGGAGTTCGTACTCGGTGGTGTCGTCGCTGGTGGCGATCCTCACCAGCCGTCCGGTGGCCAACTCGTCGGCGACCAGCTCCTGCTGGGCCACGTCGGCGCTCCAGGCGCGCAGCAGCGCGGGCACGTCGGCGACCCCGGCGGCGACCGGGACCAGCGCGCCGGGCGGAAACACCTCCCGCTCGGGGTGCGGGTCGAGCCGCTCGGCGATCCAGATGGCGCGGTCGCGCAGCCACCACAGGGCCAGGGCCAGGGTGGGTGCCCGGTAGGTGCCCAGCGGTACGCCGATGCGGCGCCCGTCACAGATGCCGTACGCGGTGACGTGGCACAGGAATTCGTCGTGCACGTTCGCCTCCCCCGATGCGTCAGTCGCTGCGGGTGGTGCCTCTCCTCCGTACGACTCCGTTGCGTGAACCGTCCCTGACGTTGAGTATCTTCACTCTTGAACCAGTGTCACCACGCCATTCCGGCCACTCTCCTGGCATATTCCGGGGCCCGGTTGGCCAGAAAGAGACGGAGCGCCGCCGAGGCCCCGGACGTGCTCGGCGATGAGCCGCATCAGGGCACGGGCGGAGTCGAAGCGCGGGAGGTGGCCCCCGGTCCTCGTCACGTGCTTGCCGTCACTGC